>NZ_SZYE01000160.1 GCF_005239125.1 Cellulomonas hominis
GGCGGTCATAGCGAAGGGGAAACGCCCGGTCCCATTCCGAACCCGGAAGCTAAGCCCTTCAGCGCCGATGGTACTGCACTCGCCAGGGTGTGGGAGAGTAGGACGCCGCCGGACATCATTCAGAGAAGCCACCCCTTCGGGGGTGGCTTTCTCTGTTTCTGCACCCAACACCCGCACGCGCCACGACACGTGCGCTGCCCGCCCGAGGCACCGAGCTCCATCGCGCGCCCGGGCGCCCCGCTCCACCGCACGCCCGGGGCCCCCGCTCCACCGCACGCGCCAGGCCCCCGGCTCGACCGTTCGCCGAGTGTGCAGTACTTGCAGGGTTCCGGGCGGCCAAAGGCAGCATCTTCTGCACTCTCGGGGGCAAGGCCCCCTGAGCAGCAGAGCGGACCTGGAGTCACGGCCCCGGACGTCCCCGCTACCACCCGGGCACCCGGCCCGGCCGGCCATTCGCCGAGCGGGAAGTAGGTGTGGGCTTCAGGGCGTCGAAGTCAGCATCTTCTTCGGGCTCGGCGGGCATTGCCCGCGGATCCTTGGTCGCGCAGTGGGACAGCCACTCGTGACGTGTTCGGCGGGGACGCGCCGAGTCCCCCCGCTCCCAGATGTGCGATGCCTGCCAGGCCTGGCGCGTCCGTCTCCTGCCGAGCAGCGGACGCACAGCACGCGCTCGGTCGCGGACACAGAGCGCGGGGCGGGTCGGGGACGCAGAGCTCGCGACGGGTCGCTGGCGAGCTCGCGAGCGCGCTCGGGAGGCACGCCGGCCGGCTCCCGTCGAGTCCGCAGGACACGCTGGTTTCAGCTCAGCGGAACCAGCAGGTTCTGCATTCTCGGCGCCCTGGTCCCGGCGGGACCCTGGGTGTCCCGTGCGAAGCCCTGGTCCCGCGCGGGACCAAGCCGTCCCCGCGCGGCGTCCTGGCCGTCCCCGCGCGGCGTCCTGGCTGGCCCCTGCGGCGCGCGGGTGAGGCCGGGATCGGGTCGTTACGCCGGGACCAGGTAGAGGACGCCCAGGGGCGGGACGCGCAGGGTGGCCGAGAACGCCCGCCCGTGGTGCGGCTCGGGGCGGGCCTGCACCTGCCCGAGGTTGCCCACGCCGGAGCCGCCGTACTCCTCGGCGTCGGTGTTGAGCGCCTCGATCCAGGTGCCGCCCTGGGGGAGCGCCAGCCGGTAGTCCTCGTGCGGCACGCCGGAGAAGTTCACGACGACCGCCACGACGTTCCCGCGGTCGTCCCGGCGCAGGTACGCGAGGACGTTCCGGTCGGCGTCGTTGGCGTCGATCCACTCGAACCCCTGGGGGGAGTGGTCGAGCGCCCACATGGCGGAGTGGGACCGGTAGAACCGGTTGAGGTCGCGGACCGCGGACTGGACGCCGCGGTGCGGCGCGTGGTCGAGGAGGTACCAGTCGAGGGAGCGGGACTCGGCCCACTCGGTGCCCTGCGCGAACTCCGTGCCCATGAAGATGAGCTGCTTGCCGGGGTGCGACCACTGGTAGGCGAGCAGGGCCCGGACGCCGGCGCGCTGCTGCCAGTCGTCGCCGGGCATCTTCCGCATGACGGAGCCCTTGCCGTGCACGACCTCGTCGTGGCTGATCGGCAGGACGAACTGCTCGGAGAACGCGTACACCAGCGAGAAGGTGGCCTCGTGGTGGTGGTAGCGCCGGTTGATCGGCAGCTCGGCGAGGTAGCGGAGCGTGTCGTTCATCCAGCCCATGTTCCACTTCAGGCCGAACCCGAGACCGCCGCCGCTGGTGGGCGTGGTGACGCCGGGCCAGGCGGTGGACTCCTCGGCGATCATCATGACGCCGGGCGTGCGGCGGTAGGCGGTGGCGTTGGTCTCCTGGAGGAACGCGATCGCCTCGAGGTTCTCGCGGCCGCCGTGCACGTTCGGGGTCCACTGGCCGGGCTCGCGCGAGTAGTCGAGGTAGAGCATCGAGGCGACGGCGTCGACCCGCAGGCCGTCGGCGTGGAACTCCTCGAGCCAGTACGTGGCGTTCGCGACGAGGAAGTTGCGCACCTCGTTGCGGCCGAAGTTGAAGACGTAGGTGCCCCAGTCGAGCTGCTCGCCGCGCTGCGGGTCCGGGTGCTCGTACAGCGGGGTGCCGTCGAACCGCGCGAGGGCCCACTCGTCCTTGGGGAAGTGCGCGGGCACCCAGTCGAGCAGCACGCCGATGCCGGCGCGGTGCAGGGTGTCGACGAGGTGCCGGAAGTCGTCGGGGTGGCCGAACCGGGAGGTCGGCGCGTAGTAGGACGACACCTGGTAGCCCCAGGAGCCGCCGAACGGGTGCTCCGAGACGGGGAGGAACTCGACGTGCGTGAAGCCCGTCTCCAGGACGTACTCCGTGAGCTGCTCGGCGAGCTCCCGGTAGGACAGGCCCTGCCGCCAGGAGCCGAGGTGCACCTCGTAGATGCTCATCGGTCCGGAGTGCGGGTCGTGCGAGCGGCGGTGGTCGATCCACTCCTGGTCGCCCCAGGTGAAGTCGGACTCCACGACGACGGAGGCGGTCGCCGGCGGGACCTCGGTGCCCTTGGCGAGCGGGTCGGCCTTCTGCCGCCAGGAGCCGTCCGCGCCGACGACCTCGAACTTGTACCGGGTGCCGGCGCCGACGCCGGGCACGAACAGCTCCCAGACACCGGAGTCGCCGAGCGAGCGCATGGCGTGCTGGGCGCCCTGCCAGTGGTTGAAGTCGCCGACGACCCGCACGGCGCGCGCGTTGGGGGCCCAGACGGCGAACGCGGTGCCGGTGACCTCGCCGAGCGTGCCGGGGTACCGGTGCACGTTGGCGCCGAGGACGGTCCACAGCTGCTCGTGCCGGCCCTCGCGGATGAGGTGCCGGTCGAGCTCCTGGACGGTCGGCAGGTAGCGGTACGGGTCGTCGACCCGCTGGGTCTCCGTGCCGTAGGTGACGTCGAGGCGGTAGTCGACCGCCTGCGTCTCGGGCAGCAGCGCGACCCAGATGCCGTCCTGCTCGTGCACGGCGGGCGTGCTCCCGTCGGCGGTGACCACCACGACGGCGTCGGCGAGCGGCCGCAGGGTCCGCACGACGAGCCCGCTCGGGGTGACGTGCGCACCCAGCACGGAGTGCGGGTCGTGGTGCGTGCCGGACGCGACGGCGCGCAGGGTGTCGTGGTCGACGGTGACGGGCGACGTCTCGGCCGGGCGGTTCATGTGCCCACCCAACCACCACCGGGGCGTTCGCGCAGCCAGACACCGGGCGCACGGCCGCCGCGACGGCGGCGGATCAGTCCCGGAGCACCGCACCGCCCGCCGCGGCCCACCACAGGTCCGCCAGCGCACGGTGCCCGGCGGGCGTCGGGTGCACGCCGTCACCGGCCAGCGCCGCGGCGCCGTGCTCGGCCGCGAGGGCCGCGAGGTGGGTCCCGGCGGGGACGAGGACGGCGCCGTGCTCGGCGGCGAGGCGGTGCACGGCGGCGACCTTCGCGCCCAGGTCCTCGTCCCACCACCGCTCCTGCTCCGGGGTCACGGGCAGGACGAACGGCTCGACGAGCACCAGGCGGCGCACCCCGGCGGCGAGCGCCGCCCCGAGCAGCGCGCGGTAGGTCGCCTCGAACGCCTCGGCGGGGGTCACGGCGCCGCGGTCGTACCGGCGCCAGGTGTCGTTGATGCCGACGGCGACGGACAGCACGTCGGGGCGCTCGGCCAGGACGTCGGCGTCCCACCGCGCGGCCAGGTCGACGGCCCGGTCCCCGCCGACGCCGCGGTTGGTGACCCGGCACCCCCGCAGCGGCCCCTCGGCGAGCAGCCGGACGTAGCCGTGGCCCAGGTGCTCCGGGTCGGCGCGCCGCCCGCAGTCGGTCACGGAGTCGCCGACGAGCAGGACGTGCGTCGGTGCGGGCTCGGGCACGCCGGGGACGCCGGCCGGGGTCGCGGGGCTCACGCCCGGCAGTCTGCCAGCCGCACCCGGCCCGCGGTCGGCCGGCCCCGGGTCAGCCGATGAGCCGCTGCACGCCGGCGAGCGGGATGGGCAGCCAGTCCGGCCGGTTGCGGGCCTCGTACACGGCCTCGTACAGCGCCTTGTCGAGCTCGAGCACCCGCAGCAGGTGCGCCCGGGTGCCGGGGTCGAGGTCGGTGCTCTCCGCGGAGTAGCCGGCGAGGAACGCGGTGCGCGCGACCTCGGTCCACGCCGCCGGCGCGCCGCCGACGGCCGCCGCGTAGTCGAAGGACCGGAGCATGCCCGCGGCGTCGCGGAGCGCGAGGTCCGGCCGGGTGCGCTGGGCCACGGGGAGCAGGGGCTCGCCCTCGAAGTCGAGGACGTACCAGGTGCCGTCGCCGCGCAGCACCTGGCCGAGGTGCAGGTCGCCGTGCACGCGCTGCCGGTGCGGCACGTCGCCCAGCAGCCGGGTCCGCTCGGCCAGGGCGGCGACCGGGTCGGCGAACCCGGCGAGCTCGGGCACGATGCCGCTGGCCCAGGCGAACCGGGCCGCCAGCGCGTCGGCCACGCGGGCGGCGGCGGGGGACAGGCCGGGCTCGGGGTCCGCGGCGTGCCGCCCGGAGGGGGCGGTGTCGGCCTCCGCCGCGGGGAGCACGTCGTCCGGCAGCGCCCGCGCGAGCGCCCGGTGCATCTGCCCGACGACCTCCCCGAGGTCCTCGGCGAGGTCCGCGAACGACGTCCCGCCGCGGGCGAGGTCGCACGCGAGCTCGAAGCCGTCGCGCGCCCCGGGCACGAAGGCGCTGAGCACGCCGAGGTGCCCGTGGGCGGTGCCGTCGCCGTCGGGCCACTCGGCACCGAGCCAGGCGAGGGGCCGCGGGACGTGCGTCCAGCCGACCTCGGCGAGCGCCCGCGGGACGTCGACGTCGGGGTTGTCGCCCTCGGTCAGCCCGCGGAACACCTTGAGCATGGCGGTGCTCCCGTCGGGCCCGGCGCCGGGGAGGATGACGGAGGTGTTGGACTGCTCGCCGGGCACGACCTTCGGGGTGCCCAGGGCGTCGGCCGGCTCCGGCGCGTCGCCGTCGGGCCGGTCGGCCGCGGCGAGCCAGGCGCGCTCGAACTCGGGCCGCCCCGCGCCGTCGACGACGGCGGTGCCGTCGGGCAGCCGACCGACCAGCGCGGCGTCGCCGTCCGCCACGTCCACGCCCAGCACCACGGGCACCTGCAGCACGGCACCGGTGCCGCCGCCCTCGGCGCGCAGCAGCAGGAGCCGCACGGTCGCGGTGCCCTCGGGGTCGCGCAGGGACAGGCCGCCGATCGCGGTGACCCGCGCGTCGACCCCCTTGATCGGGAACCAGCGCCGGCCGGGGAGCCAGGGCGCCAGCAGGGCGGCCAGCGCGTCGTCGCGGTCCTCGTGGGCCACTCGTCGCTCGGTCATGCCGTCGTCACCGCCAGCCAGTAGAAGTCGCGCGAGCCCAGGGTGAACGAGGCCGTCCCGTCGGCCCCGACGGGCGGGAACGGCGCGCCGCCGAACACGTCCCGCAGCTCGGCGCCCGCGAGCTCGGCCGGCAGCCGCACCGTCGTGGCCCGCGCCGTGGAGGCGAGGTTCGCGACGACCAGCAGGGTCTCGTCCGGGCCGCGCCGCAGGAAGGACAGCACCGCGTCGTTGTCGCCCGGCGCGACCTCGAAGGTGCCCCTCCCGAGCGCCGGGTGCTGCCGCCGGACCATGAGCATGCCGCGCACCCAGTGCAGCAGCGACGTGGTCTGCGCGAGCTGCGCCTCGACGTTCACGTTGTTGTAGTGGTGCACCAGCGACTGGATCACCGGCAGGTAGAGCTTGCCCGGGTCGGACGTCGAGAACCCGGCGTTGCGGTCCGGCGTCCACTGCATCGGGGTCCGCACGGCGTCCCGGTCGGCGAGCCAGATGTTGTCGCCCATGCCGATCTCGTCGCCGTAGTACAGGCACGGCGAGCCGGGCAGGGACAGCAGCAGGGCGTGCGCGAGCTCGATCTCCTTGCGGGAGTCGTCGAGCAGCGGGGCGAGCCGGCGCCGGATGCCGATGTTGGCGCGCATCCGGGAGTCCGGGGCGTACCAGCCGTACATGGACGCGCGCTCCTCGGTGGACACCATCTCGAGCGTCAGCTCGTCGTGGTTGCGCAGGAACGTGCTCCACTGGCCGCCGCCGGGGATGGCGGGGGTGTCGGCGAGGATGTCGACGATGGACGTCGCCCGCTGGTCGCGCAGCGAGTAGTAGATCCGCGGCATCACCGGGAAGTGGAAGCACATGTGGCACTCGGGCTCGGTCTCGGTGCCGAAGTAGTGCACGACGTCCTCGGGCCACTGGTTCGCCTCGGCCAGCATGATCCGGCCCGGGAACTCCCGGTCGATCATCGCGCGCAGGTCCCGCAGGAACCGGTGGGTCTCCGGGAGGTTCTCGCAGTTGGTGCCGTCCCGCTCGAACAGGTAGGGCACCGCGTCCAGCCGGAACCCGTCGACGCCGACCCGCAGCCAGAACCGCGCCACGTCGAACATCGCCTCGACCACCCGCGGGTTGTCGAAGTTCAGGTCCGGCTGGTGGCTGAAGAACCGGTGCCAGAAGTACTGCCGGCGCACCGGGTCGAACGTCCAGTTGGACGTCTCGGTGTCGACGAAGATGATCCGCGCGTCCTGGTACTTCGTGTTGTCGTCGGACCACACGTAGAAGTCGCCGTACGGGCCGTCGGGGTCGGACCGGGACGCCTGGAACCACGGGTGCTGGTCCGACGAGTGGTTCATCACGAGGTCGACGACGACCCGCATCCCGCGCTCGTGCGCCGCGGCGACCAGGTCGGTGAAGTCCTCCATCGTGCCGTACTGGGCGGCGACCGCGGTGTAGTCGGAGACGTCGTACCCGCCGTCGCGCAGCGGGGAGGGGTAGAACGGTGGCAGCCACAGGCAGTCGACGCCGAGCCACTGCAGGTAGTCGAGCCGGGCGGTGAGCCCGCGCAGGTCGCCGCTGCCGGAGCCGTCCGAGTCGGAGAACGACCGGATCATCACCTCGTAGAACACCGCGGTGCGGTACCACTCCGGGTCGTCGCTGAGGCCACCCTGCTCGGCGCCCGGCACCGGCGGCTGCCGGCGGGCGGGCAGGGCGGTGAGGGCGATGGCGCCGGTGGCCGGAGCCGGACCCGTCGCCGCGGCGCCGTGCGGGACGTGCCCGCCCGCGCCCGTCACGGTCGGGACGGTGCCCGTCGCGGACGGCACCGGCGTGCCGCCCGCCGCCCCTGCGGGCGTCACACCCGCTCCACCTGGATGACGTGCGCCACCCGGCTGTACGGGTCGAGCCGCACCCAGGGCCGGCCGTCCCAGGCGTAGACCTCCTGGGACAGCACGTCGTGCGCGACGAACCGGGCGTCCGGCTCGAGCCCGAGGGCCGCCAGGTCCAGCTCGACCACGCCGTCGTGCGCCGACCGCGGGTCGAGGTTCACGACCACGAGCACCGTGTCGGGCCGCCCCGTCGGGGACAGGTCGGCGGGCAGGTGCCGGGAGAACGCGACCAGCGACGGGTCGGAGGTCGGGTGCACGGTGAGGTTGCGCAGCTGCCGCAGCGCGGGGTGCGCCCGGCGGATCTCGTTGAGCGAGCGCAGCAGCCGGGCGATGCCGAGCGGCTCCGCGGCGGCCCAGTCGCGGGGCTTGAACTCGTACTTCTCGTTGTCGATCTGCTCCTCGACGCCGGGCCGCGGCACGTCCTCGACGAGCTCGTAGCCGGAGTAGATCCCCCAGGTCGGGGAGCCGAGCGCCGCGAGCACCGCGCGGACCGCGAAGCCCGCCGTCCCGCCGGTCTGCAGGTAGGGCGTGAGGATGTCGTGGGTGGTGGGCCAGAACGACGGCCGCATCCACGAGCCCTGCTCGCCCGACACCTCGGCGAGGTACTCGGCGACCTCCTCCTTGGTGTTGCGCCAGGTGAAGTACGTGTACGACTGGTGGAACCCGACCCGGGCCAGGTTGAGCATCATCGCCGGCCGGGTGAACGCCTCGGAGAGGAACACCACCTCGGGGTGCGCGGCCCGGACGTCCGCCAGCAACCACTGCCAGAACGACAGCGGCTTGGTGTGCGGGTTGTCGACGCGGAACGCGGTGACCCCGTGGTCGATCCAGACCTGGAGCACGCGGCGGATCTCCCGCGCGATGCCCTCCGGGTCGTTGTCGAAGTTCAGCGGGTAGATGTCCTGGTACTTCTTCGGCGGGTTCTCCGCGTAGGCGATCGTCCCGTCGAGCCGGGTGGTGAACCACTCCGGGTGCTCGGCGACCCAGGGGTGGTCGGGGGAGCACTGCAGCGCGAGGTCGAGCGCGACCTCCAGGCCCTGGTCGCGGGCCGCGGCGACGAACGCGTCGAAGTCCTCGAACGTGCCGAGCGACGGGTCGATCGCGTCGTGCCCGCCGTCGGGGGAGCCGATCGCGTACGGCGAGCCCGGGTCGCCCGGCTTCGCGTCGAGCGTGTTGTTGCGGCCCTTGCGGTGCGTGGTGCCGATCGGGTGGATCGGCGTCAGGTACACGACGTCGAACCCGAGGCCGGCGATCCGCGGCAGGTCCTCGGCGGCGGTGCGCAGGGTGCCCGTCGTCCAGGTGCCGGTGGCGTCGTCGTAGGTCGCGCCGATCGAGCGCGGGAAGATCTCGTACCAGGCGCCGGCCAGGGCCAGCGGGCGGTCGACGACCAGCGGGTAGGTGGGCGACGGGCTGACCATCTCCCGCACGGGGTGGGCCGCGAGCGCGACCCGCACCTCGGCGGACAGCCCGGCGGCGAGCCGCGCCTCGGCGGGGCGGGCCCCGTCCCGCAGCGCGGTCGCGGCGTCGCGCAGCAGCTGCGCGTCGGCCGCCGGGATCGTGACCCCGGCGTCGTCGGCCGTGCGGTCGGCGGCGCGGGTCAGCAGCCGGGCGCCCTCCTCGAGCACGAGCTCGACGTCCACGCCCGCATCGACCTTGAGCGGGGCGTCGTGCGCCCAGGTGCCGAACGGGTCGGACCAGCCCTCGACGCGGAAGCCCCACGCGCCGGCCTCGTCGGGCACCAGGCGGGCCTCGTACCGGTCCAGGCCCGGGGCGATGTCGACCATCGTCGCGCGGGCGCGGTCGGTGCCGTCCGGGCCGACCAGCACCGCGGTCGCGGCGCAGGCGTCGTGGCCCTCGCGGAACACCGTGGCGCGGATCGGGACCGCCTCGCCGACCGTGGCCTTCGCCGGCCAGCGGCCCGCCTCGGCGACGGGGGAGACGTCCACGACCGGGATTCGGCCGATGGGCGCGTGGTCCGGGCGGGCCGCCTCGGCGAGGGCCTCGGCGGTGGCGACCGCCTTGGCCGGGCTCGCGGCCTTGCGGGCGCGACGGGTCGGCGCCGGAGCCGGCCGCGCCGACC
>NZ_SZYE01000161.1 GCF_005239125.1 Cellulomonas hominis
CGGCGGTGCGGTCCGCACCGCCGCGCGCGGCGAGGTCGGCCGCCAGCGCGTCCACCAGCACGTGCAACCCGCCGCGGAACCCGGCGACCGCCGAGCCCGCCGGTGCGAGCGCGCGCAGCGCCGTCACTCCCCGGGCGAGCGACCCCTCGCGGCGCACGGCCGCGAGCAGGCCGGGAGCCACGGCGTCGGCGGCGACGTCGTCCGGCTCGGCGGCGTGCACGCCCGCCACGACCGGCCGGACCAGGCGGTCGAGCACCCGCCGCCCGGAACGGGCACGCACCAGGGCGCCGAGCGTCGTGCCGTCGGCGGTGCCGACCCGCGCGGGCAGCAGCCGGTCGAGGGCGGCGCGCAGCGAGCCCGCGAGCCCGATCGTGCGGCGGACGTCCGCCGCCCAGGGGTCGGCGGGGATGCCGAGCAGGCCCGTGCGGGGGAGCGGCCCCGCGCCCGAGGGCAGCCGCACCCACGCGCCGTGCCGCTCGGGCGTGACCACGCGGTCGGCCAGGCCGAGCTCGTCCGCCAGCGCCGCGACGACGCCGCCGCGGGTCGCGAACGACTCCGCCCCGGCGTCCAGCGCGAGCCCGTCGACCTCGTGCCGCCCGACGACGCCGCCCACCGAGGACCACGCCTCCAGCACCAGCGGGCGCAGGCCGGCGAGGGCGAGCTCGCGCGCGGCGACCAGGCCCGCGACGCCGCCGCCCACGACGACCGCGTCCCAGGGTCCGGCCGGCGGCACCGCCGCGGGAGCGGGGTCGGCGCCCCCGGGTGCGGAGCCCGTCCCGGCTGCCCGGTCGTCGTCGTTCGTGGCCGCGTCCTTCCTCATCCGTCCAGCCTGCCGCGCCGGGGCACCACGCAGCGTGGGACCCCGGGCCTGTCGTCAGATCGCGTGCACGAGCTCCACGACGCGGGTCAGCACGTCCGGGTCCGTCTCCGGCGGCACGCCGTGGCCGAGGTTCACCACGTGCCCGGGAGCCACCACGCCCCGCGCCACCACGTCCCGGACGTGCGCCTCCAGCACCGGCCACGGCGCGGCGAGCAGCGCCGGGTCGACGTTGCCCTGCACCGGCACCCGGCCGTCGAGCCGGCGGACCGCCTCGTCCAGCCCGATCCGGTGGTCCACCCCGACGACGTCGGCGCCGACGTCCCGCATCGCGGCGAGCAGCTCGCCGGTGCCGGTGCCGAAGTGCACCCGGGGCACGCCCAGGTCGGCGACGTGCGCGAGCGCCCGGGTCGAGGCCGGTGCCACGCGCGCGGTGTAGTCGGCCAGCGACAGCGAGCCGGCCCAGGAGTCGAACAGCTGCGCGGCGGAGGTGCCGGCGAGCACCTGGGCCCGCAGGAACGCGCCGGTGACGTCGGCGGCCCACTCGGTCAGCGACCGCCAGGTCACCGGGTCCGCGTGCATGAGGGTGCGCGCGGCGAGGTGGTCGCGGGAGGGCCGGCCCTCGACCAGGTAGGCGGCGAGCGTGAACGGCGCGCCCGCGAACCCGATCAGCGGGGTGGACCCCAGCGCCGCCGTGGTCAGCCGGACGGCCTCGACGACCGGTGCGAGCACCTCCGGCGTCAGCGACTCCGCCGGGTGCTCGGCGCGCAGCCGGGCCACGTCGTCGGCGGTGCGCACCGCGGCGCCCATGACCGGGCCGACGCCGGGCTGGATGTCGACGTCCACCCCCGCCAGCCGCAGCGGGATCACGATGTCCGAGAAGAAGATCGCCGCGTCGACCCCGTGCCGGCGCACCGGCTGCAGCGTGATCTCCGAGGCGAGGTCCGGGGTCAGGCAGGCGTCCAGCATCGCGGTGCCCTTCCGGGCCTCCCGGTACTCCGGCAGCGACCGGCCGGCCTGGCGCATGAACCACACCGGGCGCCGGGCGGGGGTCCGGCCGCGGTACGCGTCCACCAGCGGCGCGTGCGCGGTGCGGCCGTCCACCAGCGGGTGGTCGGCGGGCAGGCCGGTGCCGTCCGGGTGCGACGGGAGGGCGGGGGCAGGGGTCGCCGGGGCGCTCGCGGGCGCGTCGGGGCGTGACGGAGTCGACATCACCACGATTGTGCCCCGTCTTCCCTGGAGTGATTAAATTCTTCGCGTGGTGATGCTGTCGTTGGTGGCCAGCCATCACGACCTCGACCTGTCCGTGCTGGAGCGGTTGTCCGCCGACACCCACGCCGTCGGACGGGAGATCGTGACGGCGTCGGAGTCGATCGCGGGGGCGGTCGTCCTGGCGACCTGCAACCGCTTCGAGCTGTACCTGGATGTCGCCGACGCCGACGCCGCGGACGCCGCGCGGCGGGCCGTCGCCGGGGCCGTCGCCGCGCGTTCCGGCTACACCCCCGAGCGCGTCGCCGACTCCCTCGCCCCCGCCACCGGGCCCGGCGTCGTCGAGCACCTGTTCGCCGTCGCCTCCGGCCTGGAGTCGATGGTCGTCGGGGAGCGGGAGATCGCCGGCCAGGTGCGGCGCGCGCTGACCGCCGCCCGCCGCGACGGCACCACCACCTCCGACCTCGAGGGCCTGTTCCAGGCGGCGTCCCGGACCTCCCGCGCCGTCGAGGGCCGCACCGGCCTGGGGGCGGCGGGCCGCTCCGTCGTGGGCGTGGCGCTCGACCTCGTCGAGGACGGGCTGCCGGACTGGTCCGACGTCCGCTGCCTGCTGATCGGCACCGGCTCCTACGCCGGGGCCAGCCTCGCCGCGCTCAAGGCCCGCGGCTGCCGCGACGTCCTCGTGTACTCCGCCAGCGGCCGGGCCGGGCAGTTCGCCGCGCAGCGCGGGGTCACCGCCGCCACCGACGACCTGGCCGCCAGCCTCGCCGGCGTCGACCTGGTGGTGGCGTGCAGCGGCGCCGCCGGCAAGGTGCTCGACGTCGACGCGCTGATCCGGTCCCGGTCGGCCGAGGCCGCCCTCGGCGCCCGGCCGCTCGCGGTCCTCGACCTCGCGCTGCAGCACGACGTCGACCCCGCGGTCGGCGAGCTGCCCGGCGTGCGGCTGGTCAGCCTCACCACGGTCGCCGAGCACGCCCCCGACGGGCACTCCGCGACGGTGGCCGAGGCCCGGGCGCTCGTCGAGGAGCAGGCCGCCACGTTCGAGCGCGACCTGCGCACCCGGCAGTGGAACCCTCCCGTCGTCGCCGAGCGCCGCCGCGTGCTCGAGGAGCTCGGGCAGGCCGCCGAGGGGCTGCCGGAGCACGAGGCCCGGGCGCTGCGCCGGCGGGTCCGGTCCGCGCTGCACGGCCCGACGGTGCGCGCCCGCGAGGCCGCCCGCGCCGGGGACGCGGCCGCCTACGCCGCGGCCCTGGCGGACCTGGCCGCGGTCGAGGTCCCGCGCCCGGCGGTCGCCGCCCCGCTCTGACCCGGGGTCAGTCCTCGAGGTAGCGGACGAGGTCCGCCGCCAGGCCGGTGTACGACGCCGGCGTGAGCGCCTGCAGGCGCGCCTCGACGTCCGCCGGCAGACCCAGGCCCGCGACGAACTCCCGCATGTCGTCCGCCGTGAGCCGGCGGCCGCGGGTCAGCTCCTTGAGCCGCTCGTAGGGGTTCTCCATGCCGGTGACGCCCGCGACGGACGCCGCGCGCATCGCCGACTGCACCGGCTCGCCCAGCACCTCCCAGTTCTGGTCGAGCTCGCGCGCCAGCAGGTCCCGGTCCACCGACAGCGCCGCGAGGCCCCGGCGCACGTTGTCGACGGCGAGCAGCGAGTGCCCGAAGGCCGGCCCGATGTTCCGCTGCGTCGTGGAGTCGGTGAGGTCGCGCTGGAGCCGGCTCGTCACCAGGGTCGCGCCGAGCGAGTCCAGCAGGGCGCAGGACAGCTCGAGGTTCGCCTCGGCGTTCTCGAACCGGATCGGGTTCACCTTGTGCGGCATCGTCGACGACCCCGTCGCGCCCGCCACCGGGATCTGCGTGAACACGCCCCGGGAGATGTAGGTCCACACGTCGGTCGCCAGGTTGTGCAGCACCCGGTTGAACCGGGCGACGTCGGCGTACAGCTCGGCCTGCCAGTCGTGCGACTCGATCTGCGTGGTCAGCGGGTTCCAGGTGAGACCGAGGTGCTCGACGAACGTACGGCTGACCTCCGGCCAGTCGGCGCCCGGGACCGCGACCACGTGCGCGCCGTAGGTGCCGGTCGCGCCGTTGAGCTTGCCCAGGTACTCCGCGGCCTCGACCCGGCGGAGCTGCCGGCGCAGCCGGTGCGCCAGGACCGCGAGCTCCTTGCCGAGGGTGGTCGGCGTGGCCGGCTGGCCGTGCGTGAGCGCCAGCAGCGGCACGTCGGCGAGGTCGCGCGCCGTCGCGGCGAGGTCGTCCACCAGCCCGGACGCCGCCGGCAGCCACACGTCGCGCACGGCCCCGCGGACCATGAGCGAGTACGACAGGTTGTTGATGTCCTCGCTGGTGCAGCAGAAGTGCACGAGCTCGGACACGGACGGCAGGACGGTGCCCGCGCCCAGCACGGACGGCGCGGCGGCGATCTTCTCCTTGAGGAGGTACTCCACCGCCTTCACGTCGTGCACGGTGGTGCGCTCGATCTCGGCCAGCCGCGCGACGTCGGCGGCACCGAAGTCCGTGACGACGGCCCGCAGGTACGCCTGCTCGGCGGCCGACAGCGCGGGGGCGCCGGGGACCACGCCGTGGGTCGTCAGGTGGATCAGCCACTCGACCTCGACGTGCACCCGCTCCCGGTTCAGCGCCGCCTCGGAGAGGTGGTCCACGAGGGGCGCGACGGTCCGGCGGTACCGGCCGTCCAGCGGGCCGAGGGCGATCGGCGGCTCGACGTCGGCGAGCGACGAGCGGGCGGG
This sequence comes from Cellulomonas hominis, assembly GCF_005239125.1. Lineage (GTDB taxonomy): Bacteria > Actinomycetota > Actinomycetes > Actinomycetales > Cellulomonadaceae > Cellulomonas > Cellulomonas hominis_A. The sequence goes on from NZ_SZYE01000161.1 coordinate 4,771, forward strand.
CGCGGCGGACGGGCTGCTCTCGTGCGCGGGCATGGGCCGCATCCTCCCACGGCGCGCGGGCGGGTGATCCGGGCCGGTCGCCCGGCGGACGCGCGTCGCCCGTCGCGCCAGGTCGGGCCACCGCGCGCGGCCGCCACGGGGTCGCACGGGCGGGTGACGCCGGAGGGCCGCACGGGGAGAGCGCTCGCCCGACCCCTCACACGGGCGCCGGCGCTGCCGATGCTGAGGCGACTCAGGGGGACGCCGTGCGGAGCAGACGCGGCCACGCGGGCACAGCAGCGAGGGGTACGGACATGGCGGGACTCAGGGGGCGCCGGGGCGTCGCGGCCGAGCCGGCGCAGGACGTCGGCGTCGAGCGGGAGCTCCGCGCGCTGGACGACGTCGTCCGGGCGCTCGGGGCGTCGTCGGGCGGTGGTGACCTCCCCGAGATCGTCGAGACGATCCGGGCCGCGCTGGGCTTCGACTACGCGTCGGCCTGGCAGGTCGACCCGGGCGAGGGGGCTCTGGTGTTCGTCGCGCAGACGGGCCACCTGTCCCGGGAGCTCACGGACATGACGCCCGGCTACCGGATGCCGAAGGGCGTCGGGCTGTGCGGGCTCGCCTGGCAGCGGGACGGGGTGCTGCCGGTGGCCGACCTGCAGGAGCACGCGACCAACTGCGCCCGCGGCGAGGTGTTCCTGCGCGCCGGCGCGCGCGGTGCGATGACGATGCCGCTGTGGCACCGCGGGGAGGTCGTCGCCGTCCTCGACTTCCTGTCCACCGGGCGGCGGTCGGAGGGACCGGCGCAGGTGCTCGTCCTCGACGTGCTCGCCCGCACGGTGTCGCAGGCGCTCGAGGCGCGCCGCGCGGCGGAGTCGATCGCCCAGGTGGCCCGCGACCAGCAGGCCGTGACGACCTCCGTCGCGAAGGTCGGCGCGTGCACCGTCGAGGAGGAGGCGCTGCGCGTCGCCCTCGACACCGTGCGCGAGGAGTTCGGCTGGGAGTACGGCTCCTACTGGGCGGTGGACCCCGAGGCGCGCGTGCTGCGGTTCCAGGTCGAGTCGGGCACCGCCGGCGAGGAGTTCCGGCGGGTCACGCTCTCCGCCAGCTTCGCCGAGGGCGTCGGGCTGGCCGGCCGCGCCTGGCGCGCACGGGACCTGGTGTTCGTGCGCGACCTCGGCGAGCTCACCGACTGCGTCCGCGCCCCCGCGGCGCAGCGGGCCGGCGTCCGGTCCGGCGTGTGCATCCCGGTGGTCGTCGGCGACGAGGTGCTCGGCACGATGGACTTCTTCACCACCGAGACGATCGAGCTGACCGACAGCCGCCGCAGCTCGCTGCGCAACGTCGCCCGCCTGGTGTCCCAGCGCGTCGACATCCTCCGGGCCGTCGCCCGCGACCGCGCGGCGTCCGAGGCGCTGCTCGGCAGCGTCGCCCGGCTGTCGGAGAGCGCGTCCGAGGCCGTCCGCGTCGCCGAGGAGGCCGTCGCGCAGACCGCCGCCATGGCCGAGGAGGTCCGCACGCTCGAGGCGTCGTCGTCCGCGGTCGGCGACGTCATCCGGGTCATCTCGTCGATCGCCGACCAGACGAACCTGCTGGCCCTGAACGCCACCATCGAGGCCGCCCGCGCCGGGCAGGCCGGCCGCGGCTTCGCGGTCGTCGCCACCGAGGTGAAGGACCTCGCCGGCGGCACCTCGACCGCGACGTCCCGGGTCGAGCAGCAGGTCGCCGACATCCAGGCGAACACCGCCGCGGTGTCCCGCGGCATCGAGTCGGTCAGCACGACGATCCGGCGGATGGACGAGGTCCAGGCCCGGATCGGCGAGGTGCTCGACGAGCAGCGCGAGATGGCGCGGTCGTTCCGCGCCTCCTGACCCCGCGGCCCTCGGGGCGTACCGCGGGCCGGCGACGGGCCCGCACCCGTCGCCGGCCGCGGTGGCCGGTTCCACTCCTCTCCTCGGTTCCGGGGTCGGCGTCAGCGTGTGCCGCCCCGGGCTGCGGGGTCCTGGACCACGTGGGTCCGTCGGCCGGCGGAGGTCCCGCACCCGCCGCCGGCCGACGGGTCTAGCGGCGGGCGGTCAGACGAGCACCGCCCGCGGGAGCCGGCGGAGCAGCAGGCCCAGGGCCAGCAGGCTCAGCGCGGCGAGGCCGGTCAGGGCGGCCGGAGCCCCCGTCGAGGCCAGCGCGGCCGGTGCGGTGACCGCCACGGCGGTGCCGGCCGTGGCGGCGGTGCCGGCCGCGCCCTCGAGCGCAGCGGCGGTGCCGGCAGCCGCGAGGACGTCCGACAAGGAGGTCACCGCGGCGACCGTCGTGGTGCCGTCGGCGGCGCCGGAGCCGTCCGCGGCGCCCGGGGTCGTGCCGGGGGCCGCGGTGCCGGGGCCGGTCGTGCCGGGGCCGGTCGTGCCGGGGCCGGAGCCGCCCGGGGCGGTGCCCACCTCGTCGGCGACCGTGGCGTCGCCCACGACGCCGAGGGCGACGTCGCCGACCGTGACCGGCACCTCGATCGGCAGGACGACGCCGATCCCGCCCAGCAGGCCGTCGGAGTCGCCGCCACCGACCGTGGCGGCGGGGCCGTCGGCGCCGGTGGTGCCGGTGCCGGTCGACGTGCTGGACGCGTCGCCGAGCAGGCCGAGGGCCACGTCGCCGACGGTGACCGGGACGCTGATCGGCGCCGCGACGGCGGTCCCGGAGCCGACGCCGTCGGTGTCCCCGCCGCCGACCGCGGCGGTCGGACCGCCGGTGCCGCCGGACGGCGTCGCGCCACCGGCGCCCGTGGTCGAGGCGTCGCCGAGGACGCCCAGGGCGACCCCGTCCACCGTGACCGGGACGCTCACCGGGGCGGCCACGCCGGTGCCGGTGGCGACCCCGTCGGCGTCCCCGCCCGCGACCTCGGCGGTCGCCGGGGACGACGGCGCGGGGGCCGTGGCCTGCGTGGCGGTGGCGGTCGCGTCGCCGAGGACGCCGACGGCGACCGTCGAGACGTCGACCGGGACGCTGACCGGTGCGGCGACGGCGGTGCCAGAGGCCACCCCCTCGGAGGTGCCGCCGTCGGCCGCGGCCGCGGGAGCGGTCGCCGGTGCAGCGGGCGCGGCGGGCGGCGCCGCCGTGGTGGTCGTCGCGTCGCCGAGGACGCCGGCGGCCAGGCCGCTCACGTCCACCGAGACGTCGACGGGTACCTCGATGCCGAGGCCGGACAGCACGCCGTCGTCGTCGGCGGCGGACGCCGACACGGCCCCGGCGACGACGAGGCCGCCGGCCAGCAGAGCGGTGTGCACCGCTCGCAACATGTTCCTGTGCATGGTGGTCTTCCCCTGCTCCTGAGTCGGTGCGCCGGCGCGCGGCGCGAGGGCCCGTGGGGCGCGGCGGCACGGGTGCCGCGGGCGCCGGGGCCCGACTCAGGCGGGGAAGACGGGGACGTCGCGAAGACGCAGCGGGAGCTCGACGCGGCCGCGGGCGACGGCGAGGAGCCGCGACCCGCCCAGGACCAGCGCGAGGGTCGTGAGGACCGCCAGGACGTCCTGGCCGGCGGGGGTGCGCAGCGCGCTGCCCGAGGCGCCCGTGCCGGACGGGGCCGGTGCGCTCGGGGCGGGCGGGACGGGGTGGTCGCCGCCACCGGCCGGCGCGGACGCCGACCGTGCGGCGTCGTCGCCGCCGGCGGGAGGAGTGCGGAGGGCCTCGGCCGCGCGGTCCGCGGGGGAGTCCGGCGCGGTGCCCGGCCGGTCGACGGGCGCCGGCCCGGCACCGGTCCAGAGCCGCAGGGGCAGGAGGTCGGCGGTGCCGGCGGCACCCGGCGCAGCCGGGACAGCGGGGGGTGTCGGCGACGCGACCGGCGGCGGCACCGGGGACTCGGTCACCGGGCGGAGCACCCCCAGGACCGGCGCGAGCACGTCGCCCACGGCAGTGCCGTCGACGCTGCCCAGCACGGGGTCGAGCACCCCGGCCACCACCGGGGCGACGACGGGGGCCAGGACCGGCGCGACGGCGTCGGCGACGGGCGTCAGCACCGGGGTGAGGACGGTGAGCACCGGGGCCGGCACGGCGTCGACCACCGGCGCCACGACGGCCGGCGTCACCGGGTGCAGGACGGGCGCGAGCGGCTCCGTCGCCCGGACCACGGGGGCCACCACGCCGCCGACCACGTCGTCGACCAGCGGGGACGCGGCGTCCACGACCGGTGCGACCACGGCGTCGCCGACAGCGGACGTCACGGTTCCGGGCACCCCGGGGGCCGCTGCGGCGGGGGTGGTCGCGGCGGGCGTCGAGGCCACGACCTCGGGCGCGTGCGACCCGGACGGGTCCGGCCCGGACGCGGAGGCCGCGTTGTCCGCGGCGTGCGCCGGCGGCGTGCCCTGCGGATGAGCAGAGATT
>NZ_SZYE01000162.1 GCF_005239125.1 Cellulomonas hominis
GCTCGCGGGGGTGCACGACGTGCGGGCGGGGGACCGGCGCCTCGACCCGCGGCACGCCGCGCCGGTGCCGGGCGCGCCCACGGCGCGGGGGGTGTGGACGCTCGAGCTGCGCGCCGACCGGCCGCTGCACCCCGAGCGCCTGGTGGCCGAGGTCGCCCGGCTCGGGCGGGGCCCGCACCGCAGCCGCGGGCACTTCTGGGTCCCGACGCGGCCCGACTCGGTCTGCGTCTGGGACGGCGCCGGCGGCCGGCTCAGCGTCGGGGCCCTCGGCACCTGGGGGCGGCAGCCGGCGGCCACGCGGCTCGTGTTCACCGGCGTGGAGGACGTGCGGGCCGACCTGCTGGCGGCGTTCGACGACGTGCTGCTGACGGCGGACGAGCACGCGCGGGGGCTGCACCCGTGGCTCGGCGCGGACGACGTGCTGGCGCCCTGGCTCGGCGACCGCGCGGCCTGACGCGGCGGCCTGCGGATGCGGTCGGCGCGGGCCGGGGGCATCGTCGGGAGGACCGGACGTCGTCCACACCGAGGAGGTCGCCATGCCGCGCCGTGACCCGGGCCCGAGCGTCAAGGACAAGGGGCTCTACGAGGAGCTCCGCGACGAGGGCAACAGCAAGGAGAAGTCGGCCCGCATCGCCAACGCCGCGGCGGCGCGCGGGCGGTCGTCGGTCGGGAAGAAGGGCGGCGAGTCCGGGTCCTACGAGGACTGGACCGTCGAGGACCTGCGCAAGCGGGCGGCGGAGATCGGCATCGAGGGCCGGTCGTCCATGAAGAAGGCCGACCTGGTCGACGCGCTCCGCTCGCACTGAGCCGGGTGCGACGACGGCGCCGGGCCCCCGGGCGGGGTCCGGCGCCGTCGTCGCGCGCGGGCGGTCACGCCCCGCAGGTGAGCCCGGCGGTCAACGCGGCGAGGTTGTCCCGCATGACGTCGAGGTAGTCGCGCTCGTCGTCCTCCGCGAGACCCTCGAGGGGGTCCAGCACGGCGGTCGCCACGCCCAGGTCGTCGGCGAGCGTCCGGGTGACCTTGGGGCTGGTCAGCGTCTCGAAGAACAGCGTCCGGACGCCCTCCGCCTCGACGGTCGCCGCGACGTCGCGCAGCCGCGCGGGCGACGGCTCGACCTCCGGGTCGATCCCGCTCAGGCCCACCTGGTGCAGCCCGTACCGCTGGGCCAGGTAGCCGAACGCCTCGTGCGAGGCGACGAGCGTCGCCCCCCGGCAGACGGCGAGCCCCGCCTCGAGCTCGACGTCCAGGGCGTCGAGGTCGGCGACCAGGGCGTCCGCGGCGGCGGCGAAGTCGCCGGCGTGCTCGGGGTCGATCTCCGCGAGCGCGTCCCCGACCTGGTGCGCGACGTCGGCGAGCCGCGTCGGGTCCAGCCAGAAGTGCGGGTCGAGGCCGGTGCCGGCGCCGGGCTCGACGCCGTCCGGTGCGACCTCCAGCGCCGCCGCCTCGGCGGTGTCGACCACGTGGGCGGGGGTGGTCGCGGCCACGGCGGCGTCCGTCGCGGCCTGGAAGCCGGACAGGTACACGACCAGGTCCGCCTCGCCGACCCGGGAGACGGCGCTCGGCGACAGCTCGAGGTCGTGCGACTCGCCGCCGGGCGGGGTCAGCGACGTGACGGCGACGTGCTCGCCGCCGACCCGCTCGGCGACGAACTGCAGCGGGTAGAACGCGGCCACCACGTCGTGCGGGGCGTCGTCGTCGCCGGCGGGGGAGCAGGCCGCGAGCGCGGCACCGGCGAGGCCGAGCGCGACGGCGGGGGCGAGGACGCGGGCGGCGCGGGGCGTGCGGGGTGTGCGGGGTACGGGGGGTGTGCGGGGCACGGGGGTCCTTCCGGGTCGGGATGCGCCGGGGTGGAGCGTCCTGCCCGGCACGCGCGGCGTGTCCGGGCAGGTCGCTCCACCCGAGGAGGTGGGGGTGGGGTCAGCCCTCGGTGCCCTCGTCCTCGTGCGCGTGCTCGTCCTCGTGCGCGTGCTCGTCGTGCCCGCCCTCGGCGTGGTCGTGCCCGCCGTGCTCCGCGACCGCGCCCGAGACGCCGGTGAGCTCGTTCGGCGTGACCTCGAGGTCGGCGCTCAGCCACACCTCGCCGGTCTCGACGTCGACGGCGTGCACGCGGTTCGTCGCCGGGTCGGTGATGTACGCCGAGCCGTCCAGGACCGTGATCGCCGGGCGCGGCTGCTGCCACTCCTCCGGCTCCTCCCACGCGTCGATCACCGGCACGGACCGGACGACGGTGCCGGACTCCGGGTCGATGACGTGCAGCGCGCCGTCGGTGCCGAGCACCAGGGCCTCGCCGGCGTCGCCGCGGGCGAGCGAGCGGAACGTGTACGACGACGGCAGGTCGACCAGGCGCATCGACGCGTCGCGGGTGTCGATCAGCGAGACGCGGGTCGGGCGCTCCAGGTCCGCGTCGGGGTCCGACTTGTAGTCGCCGAGGACGTAGGGCGAGGCCTCGGACCCGGCCTGGTTGCCGATGCGGCCGTAGGCGTCGGGGGCGGTGACCTTGGTCAGCGTGCCGCCGGCCCAGATCACGGCACCGTCCTCGCAGCCGATGACCACGGCCTCGTCGGCGGCGACGGCCTCGCCGTGCACGCCCGGGCAGGTGTCGGTCGCGGCGATCTCGGTGTCGTCCGCGTCGAGGACCCGCACGCCGGTGCGCGCGTCCTCGGTGCCGTCGGAGACGACGAGGGTGCCGTCGGTGAGCTCGACCGCGACGCCGTGGTGCGCGGACGGGGTGGTGTAGTCGCGGGTCTCGGCGTCCGGGTCGGCCAGGGCGTCGGAGTCGACGACGGTGACCTGGCCGGTGCCGTCGTCGAACAGCGCGGTGCGGCCCTCGTGCCGGACGGCGTGGCCCGGCGTCCCGGCCGGCCACACCACGTCGGTCAGCACCGGGTCCGCGGTGTACGAGTGCGTGTGGTCGCCGTGCGGCTGCGTCCAGGTGCCGGCGTCGAGCACCTGGAACCCGCCGGTGGTGGAGACGAGCACGTGCCGGTCGTCGCCGGCCGGGTTGAGGCGGTTGAAGCCGGCCAGCTCGATGTCGGAGACGACCTGGAGGGTGTCGGCGTCGAGCACCTGGATGCCGCCGTCGTAGGTGAGCGCGAGGCGCGGCTTGGCGGTGGCGACCTCGGTGGCGGCCGGGGTGCCGGCCGTCTCCTCGGTGGCGGACGGCGCCGCGGAGGCGTCGCCGGACTGGCCGCACGCGGCGAGCAGCGCGGCGGTCACGCCGAGGCCGAGCGCGGCGGCCAGGCGGGGGCGGGTACGGGTCGAAAGGGTCATGTGGGGGGCCGGCGGCCGGGGGGCCGTGCGGGCGCACGGGTGCCCTCGCCGCCGTCTCCTCTCCGGTCGCGGGTCGGATGATCAGCGCGGACACGCTAACACGACTGATAGTCAGTCTCATTACCGACCCCGCGCGCACCCGCGGGTGGGTCACCAGGCCGCGTTCAGCCGCTCCCGGTCCGCCGGCGGCAGCTCCAGCCGCACCCCCGCCATCGCCGTGGCGAGCTGGCCGAGGCTGCTCACCCCCACCACCGGCGCCACCCGCGGGCTGCCCCCCGCCAGCCACGCCAGCACGACCTCGCTCCGGCTGACGCCGAGCCCGGCGGCCACCTCCGCCAGCACGGCCAGCCGGCGCGCGGTCCCGGGGTGGTCGAACCCCTCCGGCACCGGCCGGTCGGCCCGCTCGTAGGCGCCCGACATCAGCGGGCTGTACGCCCAGAGCCCGACGGCGGGCTCCGCCTCGGCGTAGTCGAGCACCTCGTCGGTGATCCAGCCGAACCGGTGGTCGTGCTCGTGGTCCCGGACCATCGGGCGCGGCTGCAGGTACGAGTACCGCAGCTGCAGCGCGGTGGGCTCCGCGAGGCCCCGCGCCCGGGCGGTCCCGGCGGCCCGCTCGACCCGCCACAGCGCGGTGTTGGAGAAGCCCCAGGCGCCGACCACCCCGTCGGCGACGAGCCCGGCGAAGCCGTCGACGATCTCGGGCAGCGGGGTCGACCGGTCGTCGCGGTGCGCCCAGAACAGGTCGATGCGGTCGATCCCCATCCGGTCCAGGCTCTGCCGCGCCACGGACCGCACGACGTCCGCGCCGAGCCCCGTCGTGCGGTCCGGGAACGACCCCGGCCACAGCGGCTCGCAGCCGACCTTGGTCGCGATCCGCACCCGGTCGCGCATCCCGGGACGGGCCGCGAGCCAGCGACCCAGCACGGGCTCGCTCTGGCCGCCGCGGCCCGAGTCGTCGGCCCAGAAGGCGTAGCAGTCGGCGGTGTCGATCCACACGCCGCCCGCCTCGACGTACGCGTCGAGCAGCTCGAAGGACGCGGCGTCGTCGTGCCGGGTGCCGAACAGCATGGCGCCGAGGGCGATCGGCGGGGCCGTGGCCGCGAGGTCGTCGGTGGGCGTGGGGGTGGGCGTGGTCGCCGGCCCGGACAGGGGCGTCGTCGTCATGCCGGCCAGCGTCGTGGCTGGAGCGCGCTCCAGCGCAAGCCCCGGGGTCGGGGCGCTCCCGTCGGCGCCCGCGCCGCGCCACACTGGCGCCCATGACCACCTACGCCCCGGCCGACGCCGCCCGGCGCTCCGGCTTCAGCCTGGACACGCTGCGCTACTACGAGAAGATCGGCCTGGTTCGCGGCGTCCGGCGGGACGCGGCGGGCCGCCGCCGGTACGACGACGCCGACCTGGAGTGGCTCGGCGTGCTGCGCTGCCTGCGGGACACCGGGATGCCGATCGCCGCGATGCGCCGGTACGCGGGGCTCGCGCTGGCCACCGGCCCGCAGGCCGACGCGACCGTGCCGGAGCGGCTGGCGCTGCTCGAGGCCCACGCCGAGCACGTAGCCTCGACCATCGAGCGGCTGCTGCACCAGCAGGAGCACCTCGCGGAGAAGATCGAGTACTACCGCGGCCTCGTGCGCGCGGCCCCGGCCCCGGCGGCCGTGCGGTCCGCCGGCTGAGCCGCGCCGGGCGCACCACGGAGGGGCGACGCGCATGGACCTGCTGCTGATCGGGGTGATCGGCGCCGTCGCGGTGGTCACCGTCACCGCCCTCGCCCCGCGGGTGGGGGTGTCGGCGCCGCTGCTGCTGGTGGCGCTGGGCGTCGCCATCAGCCTGGTCCCGGCGGTGCCGGCGGTGGAGATCGAGCCGGAGTGGATCCTCGGGATCGTCCTGCCGCCGCTGCTGTACGCGACCTCGGTGTCGGTGCCGACCATGGACTTCCGGCGCGACCTGACGGCCATCAGCGGCCTGTCCGTGCTCCTGGTCGTGGCGACGTCGGTGGTGCTGGGCGTGATCTTCTCCTGGCTCATCCCCGACGTGTCGCTGGCCACCGGGATCGCGCTGGGCGCCGTCCTCAGCCCGACCGACGCGGTGGCGACGTCGATCGTCCGGAAGTCCGGGGTGAGTCCGCGCATCGTCACGGTGCTGGAGGGCGAGAGCCTGCTGAACGACGCCTCGGCGCTGGTGCTGCTGCGCTCCGCGGTGGCGGCGACCGCCGCGTCCGTCACGCTGTGGGAGGTGGCGACCGACTTCATCTACGCGGTGGTCGTGGCGGTTGCGATCGGCGGCCTGGTCGGCAAGGTCAGCCTGTGGGTCCGGACCCGGATGGCCGACCCGCACCTGACGACGGCGGTGTCGTTCATCGTGCCGTTCGTCGCCTACATCCCGGCCGAGCACCTGAACGCGTCCGGCCTGGTCGCCACGGTGAGCGCCGGGCTGGTCGCCGGGGCGGGCAGCGTGCGGCTGCGGCCGCAGGACCGGATCGCGGAGGCGGCGAACTGGCGCACCCTGGAGCTGCTGCTCGAGGGCGCGGTGTTCCTGGTCATGGGGCTCGAGCTGTACGGCCTGGTCGCGGAGGTCCGCGCGGACCACGGGCACCTGTGGGCGGCGGTCGGCCTCGGGGCGCTGTCGGCGGCCGTGGTGCTGGTGGTCCGCACCGGGTACGTCGCCTACCTGCTGTCCCGGCTGTCGCGGCGGGCCCGGCGGGGGGTCACGGTGCGCGGCTACCTCACCGCGCTGAACGAGCGCCCCGAGCGGCTGGCCACGCTGACGCGGGAGGACCTGGCCGAGCACCGGCTCCCGGGCGCGCCGCCCGCGGGGGCGGCCCCGCGGGCCACCACCGCGCCCGTGGACGCGACGAAGGTGCGGCGCGTGCTGGGCCGCCGCCGGCCGCGCCTGGGCCGGGACGACGCCCCGGAGAGCCGGGGCGTGCGGCTGCGCTACCGGATCACCCGCCGGATCGCCGACATCGACTACCTCCAGGCCGAGCACCTCGGCCCGCGCGAGGGCGCGATCCTGGTCTGGGCGGGGATGCGCGGCGTCGTGACGCTGGCCGCCGCGCAGTCGCTGCCGCGCGAGACCCCGCACCGCGCGCTGCTGGTCCTGGTCGCGTTCATCGTCGCGGCCGGCACGCTCCTCGTGCAGGGCGGGACCCTCGGCTGGCTGGTGCGCAGGCTCGGGCTCGGTCGCGACGGCGCCGACGACCGCGCCGAGGTGGACCGGCTGGTGGGGGAGATGTCCACCGCCGCCGCCGCGCTGCTGGGCGACCCGGACCTGCGCCGGCCCGACGGCACCCCGTACGACCCGTCCGTCCTGGACAAGGCCCGGCGGATCGCCGAGCGGCAGGGCGGGGAGGTCGACGAGGACGAGGACGCCGCCGAGGACCGCGCGTCCGCCGCGGCCCAGGTGCGCGAGCTCCGGCTGGCGGTGCTCGACGCGCAGCGGGAGGCGCTGCTCAAGGTCCGCGACCTCGGCACGGCGAGCTCCGGTGCGCTCACCGAGGCCCTGCGGGTGCTCGACGCGGACCAGATCAGCCTGGAGCTGCGCGAGCGGGACTAGCGCGGGGCCGCGTCAGCCGACCGGGCCGCCGCGCGCGTCGAGCATGTCCTGCAGCGCGGTCAGCTCGCGCTCCTGGGACGTGACGACCGTCCGCGCCAGCGCGACGACCTGGGGCCGCTGCGCGTGCTCGACGGCGTACGCGGCCATCTCCACACCGCCCTGGTGGTGCGGGATCATCAGCTGCAGGAACAGCCGGTCCGCCTCGGCCCCGGTGGCCGCGGTCAGCCGGGCCAGGTCCGCCCGGGACACCCAGCCGGGCATCGCCGCGTAGCCGGCGGCGTCCCCGGCGGTGCCGCCCGCGGTCCCGTGCCCGTGCCCGGTGCCCGCCATCCACGCCATCGGCGGCTCCGACGCCGCGGCGGGCAGGCCCCATGTCGACAGCCAGCCGGCCATCTGCCCGATCTGGTTCTGCTGGGTGAGCAGGATGTCGAGCGCGACCGTCCGCACCTCGTCGTCGGTGCTGCGGTCCCGGACCAGCACCGCGAGGTCGACGGCCTGGGCGTGGTGCGCCTGCATGTCCCGGGCGAACCCGGCGTCGACCGAGCCCTCGGCCGCCGCGGCGAGCGCGGGCTGCCGGGCGAGCAGCGCGCCGGCCAGGGCGCCGAGCACCAGCGCGGCGAGCGCCACGACCGCGAGCACGACGCGCCCGTGGCCCCGGCCCGCGGGCACGGGCGCGGGTGCCACCGGCGCGTCGTCGAGGACGGGGGAGGTCACGCCGGCGTGCCCACGCCGCTCGAGCAGGGCGCGCCGACCTCGGCGAGCTCCGGGTTGAGCAGGTACTTCTGCAGGAACACCGGCAGCCGCTCGTCGTCGACCGAGTCCACCTTCAGCTGGTAGCCCCAGGCGCTGATCGTCACGGGGGAGTCGAGGCCCTCGTAGGGGGAGACCAGCACGTACGACTGGTTGGCCGCGAACGCCTGCAGCGTCGCGACGTCGGCCGCGGGCAGCGACGGGTCGTAGGTGATCCAGACCGCGCCGTGCTCGAGGGAGTGCACCGCGTTCTCGTTCGGGACCGGCTCGGTGTAGACGCCGCAGTTCAGCCACGCCGCGTTGTGGTCGCCGCCGGCGGGCGGGTCCTGCGCGTAGTCGACGCCCGTGGTGACGTGGTTGAACGTGAGGCCCTCGATCGCCTCGACGCCGTCGATGTCGGCGTCGGCCTGCGCCTGCACGGCGGCCTTGTCGCGGCCCGCGTCGGCGATGACCCAGACGCTCACCCCGACCAGGGCGAGCACCAGCACGCCGGCGATCGAGCCGATCCATACCGCGCGGCCGCGCTCCTTCCTGCGCTGCTCGGCTCGGACGGCGGCCAGGCGGGCCTGGCGCTCGGCCGCGGTGGCTCGGCGGTCGGGCATGGGGTGCTCCTCGGGTCGGTCGGCGCGGCCCGGGGGCCGGTCGGTCCGGCGAGAATACTTGAAGGATCTACTAATTGACAGGCGCGTGGACGCCCAGACGGTCGTCCAGCGCCGCCGCCGGGCCGGGCCGGCCGAGCGCCCAGCCCTGCGCGACGTCGCACCCCAGCCCGCGCAGCAGCGCCAGGGTGCGGTCGTCCTCCACGCCCTCCGCGACCACGTGCATGCCGAGCGCGTGGCCGAGGTCGACGGTCGACCGCAGGATCTCCGCGCACACCCGGTCGTCCACCGCCGGCGCCACGAACGCCCGGTCCACCTTCAGCACGGTGAAGGGCAGCCGGCGCAGGTAGTCGAGCGAGCCGTAGCCCACCCCGTAGTCGTCGACCGCGAGCCGCACGCCCAGGTCCGCGAGCGCCCGCAGCGTCCGGCCGGCCTGCGCGGCGTCCCGCATCGCCATCGTCTCGGTGACCTCCAGCCCGAGGGCGTCCGGCGCCAGGCCGTGCCGGTCGAGCGCCGCCCGCACGTCGCCCAGCAGCCGCGGGTCGTCCAGGTCGTGCGCGGACACGTTCACCGACACCCCGAACGTCGCCGGCCCGACCGCGCGCCACCGGGCGCACTGCGCCAGGGCGACGTCCAGCACGTGCAGCGTGACCGGGCGGATCAGGCCGGTGCGCTCGGCGGCGGGCACGAACGCGTCCGGGCCGAGCAGGCCGTGCTCCGGGTGCTGCCAGCGCACCAGGGCCTCCGCCCCCTCGACGCGGCCCGCCGCGACGGAGACGAACGGCTGGAAGTGCACCACGAGCTCGCCGGCGGCCACCGCGGCGGGCAGCCGCTGCAGCAGGTCCGCCTCGCGCGGCCCGGCCGCCGCGCCGGGGCCCCGCGGGGTCGGCACCGCGGGCGCCTCGGTGTCGACCGCGACCCGGTCGTCCCGGCGTCGTGCGGCGGCGAGCGC
>NZ_SZYE01000163.1 GCF_005239125.1 Cellulomonas hominis
CAGACGGCCGCGGGGGCCGCCGCGACCGTGCGGCTGGTCGACGGCTCCGGCCGCGCGTACCCCGTGCCGGACGCGAGCGACGAGGTCCTGGCCCGGCTCGGTTACGCGCCCGTCACGGGGCGCCGGTGCCCGCGTCCGTGGCGCCGGTCGCCGCCGCCGTCCCGCCCGACACCTCGGTCGCGGCGGCCTCGACCGTGAGGTCCGGCCCCGCGGGCAGCAGGTCGGCCCACGCCGGGGGCACCCGGGTCACGTCGTCGGGCGCGTAACCGAGCCGGGCCAGGACCTCGTCGCTCGCGTCCGGCACGGGGTACGCGCGGCCGGAGCCGTCGACCAGCCGCACGGTCGCGGCGGCCCCCGCGGCCGTCTGCGCGCGCACCAGCGCTCCCGAGCCCGGCGCGACGCGCACACCGGCGACGACCTCGGCCGCGTCGCGGAGCACCAGGTCGACCCGGTCGGCGTCGCCGGTGGTCAGCACCACGCACGCCGTCGACCCGACGGCCGGCAGCGTCGGCACGGTGGCCGGCAGGTCGGCCGGGGCCACGGGCGTCGCCGAGGTGCGGACGGCGGCGATCTCCGAGGCGGTGACCTCCAGCGGCTGCGCCGCGAGCTCGCCCGCACCCAGCAGGTACAGCGGGTAGGCGAGGTCGGACAGCGGCGCGAGCTCGCCCTCGGCGTCCACCACGTAGCGCCGGGCACCGTCGCCCACGCCGGTCACCTCGACGAGCGTGCCGACCCGCGTGTCGACGGGCAGCCCGCCCTCGGGCAGCGCAGGGCCACCCGCGCCCGCGACGGTCAGCGGCGCCAGGTCGGAGCCGGCCGGCACCAGGTTGAGCCAGTCCGCACCCGCGGCGATCGGGGTCGCCGTGTCCAGGCCGAGGGCGCGCAGCACCGCGGCCTCGTCGCCGGCCGGGATGCGGTGCCGGGTCCCGTCGGACACCAGGTACAGCGTCCCCGCTGCCTGCACGAGCGCGCCGGCGCCGGGGTCGACGACCGGGGCGGGCGCGTCGGGGTCGATCGTCAGCGCGGTGCCGCCGTCCGGCGCGACGCACGCCTGCCAGCCCGTCGCGGCGAGCCGGCTCGCCAGCGGCAGCTCGTCGGGCGCACCGGCGATGCCGAGGGTGGCACCGCGCGGGGCGTCGGTGATGTCGTCCTCGCTCACGTCCACCACGTGGAACGAGCCCGAGTCGAGCACCAGGCGGGCGCTCGTCACGTTGAGCACCGGGTGCAGCGTGCCCTGGATGCCGACGTACCGGCTGCCGTCGCCCTCGACGATGATCAGCGACTGGTCGTCCCAGCCGTTCGGCAGCGTGGGGCTGAGCAGCCCGAACCCCAGGCTCCCGAGCACCAGCAGCACGGACAGCGAGACACCGGCGACGACGCCGCGCAGCGGCTTGGTGGGCTCGAGCTCCCGGCCACCCGGCGCGCCGCTGGTGAACGCGGTCAGCAGGCGACGCCGGCTGTAGCTCTGCGCCTCGACGAGGTCGCGCTTGGACGCCACGGGTCAGACCAGGCCCGCCGCGACGACGCCGAGCGGCAGCAGCAGCGCGAGGCAGGCGATCTCCAGGAAGTCGCCGAGCCGCGCCAGCCCGACCCGGCGCCGCGGGGCGACCAGGCCGAGGCCGACGACCACCGCGGCGGCCGCACCGGCGACGCCCACGAGCGCGGGGCGCCAGCCCGGGTGCTGCGCGGCGGCCACGACCGCGACGACGACGAGCAGGGCCACCGACAGGCCGACGGTGAGCAGCACGTCGAGCCGGGAGTAGGTCTGCCGGGTCGCCAGCAGCAGACCCGCCGCGGCGAGCACGAGCAGGACGGTCCCGGCCACGCCGGTCGCGACGACCGCGGGCGCGGCGACCAGGGCGAGCACCCCGATCGCGACCCGCAGCGAGACCTGGATCCGGTGCCCGGCCGCGAGCTGCGCCCGGACGCGCGCGGACTGCACCGCCGGCGGGTCGGCGAGGATCTCGGCCTCGTTGCGCGGCGACACCACGCGCAGCGGCGTGCTCGACAGCGCGAGCCAGGGGACGCCGATGCTCGCGGTGGCGACGACGGCCACGACGACCGCGAGCACCTCCCCGGGGCGGGCGTCCGTCAGCGCGATCGCGGTCCCCGCGACGGCGAGGGCGAGCCCGCCGGCCAGCGGCGCCGCGCTGAGCTCCCGGCGGTCGACGAGCGCGGGCATCCCCAGCAGGCCGGCGACCAGCACCCCCGTCCCGGCGAGCGCCGCGGGCCAGCCCCAGGAGGGCGGCGCGGAGGTCGCGGTGAGCCCGGCGACCGCGGCCAGCACGGGCGCGGTCAGCACGAGCACCCGGCCCGCGGCGGGCTCGGTGCCCACCCGGCCGACGACGGCCCCGGCCACCAGCGCGAGGACCGCGGCCAGCGCGGCGACCACCGGCGGCACCAGCGAGGCCCGGTCGGCGCCGAGCAGCAGCGCGGCGCCCGCGAGCAGCAGCGCGCCCGCGGCCCACGCGGCGCTCAGCGCCGAGTCGCGCGGCGTCCACGGGGCGTACTGGTTCTCCACCGCGTCGGCCACGGCCTCCACGACGTCGTCGTAGATCCGCTCCGCCTCGCGGCGCGCGCCGGACTCCAGCGTGAGCACGGCGCCGTCCTCGACGCCCTCGGCCAGCAGGCTGCGGGCGGAGTCGATCGGCGTGCCGTCGGCACGCACCAGGCGGTACCCGCCGTGCGCGGTGGCGGCGTCCAGCAGGCCCAGCGCGCGGGCCAGGCCCGGGACCACCTCGGCCATCGGCACGGCGCCCGGGATGCCGAGGTCGAGGCGGCGGTCCCCGGCGGTCACCGACACCCGCACGAGCGTCCCCACGGACGTCGTGCTGACGGGCGCGTCTGTCATCGGGTCCCCTGTACTCCCTGGGCAGGTCGGCGGTCAGCATAGCGACGGCAGCCGATCCCGCCCGCGGGGCGCACGGGTGGACGCGGCCGTCCGGGTGGACTCCCGGGCGTGCCGCCCGGTCGGCGGTCCCCCGCGCGGAGGGCGTCGTGCCCGGCAAATGGGACGGAGAGTGACAGAACACGCCGGACCACTGGGCCGATCGGGTGATCCGTGACACCAGTCAGCGTGGTTGTCCACAGCGAGGGTGATCTCACCTGACGCGTCCGCGACCTGTCGGTTAGCCTCGTCGCGGTTCCGGGGTCGAGTGAGCTCGGGCACAGACGGCGCCGCAGGGGTGCACGTCAGGCAGGCCCACCGGGCCGTGTAGGGGGAGGTGACATGGCAGCAGAGGTCTCCGCAGCAGACGGCGCGCTCAAGCAGGGCGCCGACGCCGTGGTCCAGAGTCGTGGGGAGCTGCAGCGCGAGCTGAGCGCCCTCGAGGGCAAGCTGTCCGGCATCGGGTCGCACTGGCAGGGCCAGGGCGCCGTCGCGTTCAACGCGCTGATGGCCCGGTGGCGCGACGACGCGAACAAGATCGTGTCCGCGCTCAACGAGTTCGAGGCCAACCTGCTCACCTCGCAGTCGACGTACACCGCGTCGGACGAGTCGCAGCAGTCCACCTTCAGCCGCCTTCAGGGCCGGCTGGGCTGACCGGGAGAGGACGAGACGATGGCTGACCTCAAGGTCAACTTCGGTGGCCTGTCCACCGCCGCCGCCGACATCCAGTCGAGCGCGAGCAACATCGAGTCCCGCCTGGCGGACCTCGACCGCTCCCTGCAGCCGCTCCGGGCCAACTGGTCCGGCGAGGCGTCGACCGCCTACACCGCCGCCAAGGCGAAGTGGGAGGCCGCGCTGACCGACATGAAGGCGCTGCTGGCCGACGTCGGCCGCGCGGTGTCGACCTCCGGCGAGGAGTACCAGTCCACCGAGCGGGCCAACGCCGCCCGCTGGTGAACCACCCCGGCGCCGCGCCCCGCGCGCGACGCCGACCCAGCACGACCCGCGCGGTCGCGCCCGCCGTCACCCACGACGGCAGCGGCGCGACCGCGCGGCCATCGCGTCGCAGGGGGCGACGCGGACGAGACTTCTTGCGGAGGACGGACGTGGCAGGCGACGTCGAGGTCAGGACCCAGGTCCTGCAGGCCCGGCTGGGGCAGCTCGTGACGCTGTTCGACGACACGGACCGGCTGAAGGGGCAGATCTCCCGGCTCCGCGAGGGCCAGTCCGGCGCATGGCCGGAGATCCCGAGCGTGCAGGCGTTCTCCGCGAAGTACGAGAGCGCTCTCCAGGACGCCGAGAACCGGCTCACAGCCATCCGAGAGACCATCGACGCGTGCCGACAGGCACTGGCCGACAGTGCGCTCTCGCTGGAGCAGCAGGACGCCGCCGTCGAGGAGCAGATGCGCGTGCTCGCCGCCCGGCTCGAGGGCACCCCGGCCGACCCCACGACCGCCGGACCGGGTCGGCTCGCCCGGACGCGGTTCTGATGAGAGGTCGTCGACCCGTTCGGCAGGGCGCTGTCCTCGCCACCGCCGTCGCGGTCGTGGCACTCGTGGCGCCGGCAGCGGCCGGCGCAGCCGTTCCCGGAGCCGAGGACGGGCGGTGGTACTACGAGGCGACGGGGCTCGCCGACCTCCACCAGCGGACGACGGGTGAAGGCGTCACGATCGCCGTGATCGACGAGGCGGTGAACCCGGCCGTCGCCGATCTCGGGGGCGCGGACGTCCAGCCGCACGAACCGTCGTACTGCGCCGCGCAGCCGGGGGGCGAGGCGTATCCCGCCACCTCGACCGAGCCGGTCGCAGAGCACACGACGTCCATCGTGACGATGCTCGTCGGCACCGACGCGGGTGTTGGCGGGGCACCGGGCATCCCCGGCGTGGCCCCGGGAGCCACGGTCCGGACGTACGCCGTCCGGTACGGCGAGGCGCCCTGCGAGACGCCTGCAGGTCAGGAAGACCTCCAGGACGACGCCATCCGGGATGCCGTCGCTGAGGGAGCCGACATCATCGCTGTCCCGGGGGCGGCGAACTTCACGACCGACGGCGTCGCCGACGCGCTGCGCGCGGGCGTCGTCGTCATCGCTGCGGGCGGCAACGACGGCTTCATCAGCGGAATGCCCTCGGTCGCGAACGGCGTCGTCAACGTCGGGACGGTCACTCCGGACGCGACGCTGGCCGACGGCAGCCCGCGCGGCGATCTCCTCGCGGTGGTCGCCCCGGGTGCACGCATCCGCGCGCTCGTCGCGCCGTGGGACGCGTACAACACCACCACCGGGTCCTCCAACGCGACGGCCTACACCGCGGGGGCCCTCGCGCTCCTGTGGTCGCTGTACCCGGAGGCGACCGGAGGCCAGCTGCTGCAGGCGATGATCCGAACCACCGGCGGCGAGGTGACCGCTGAACCGGCAGAACACGACGGGAGCTGGGGCTACGGGACGCTGAACGTCCGCTCGCTCCTCTCTGTCGACCCGACGACCTATCAGGACGAGAACCCCTTCCTGCTCGACGACGGCACCAAGCCGACTCCTGCTGAGGTCCTCGGCACCGACACCGCACCGACGGCGGAACCCTCGTCCAGCGGGACCGTGACGGACGGCGGCACGACGACGAGCGAGACGACAGAGAGCTCTGACCTCCCGCTGGGCGTGGTGGTCGGTGGCGCCGTCGCCGTCGTCCTGGTCGCTGGCGTCGTCACCGCCGTCTTCCTCAGGCGACGGAAGGCGACCGTGCCTGGCCACTCGTACGACGAACCGCCCACGTATGCAAGGGGGAACCATGGGTGACCACGCCGACCAGCTCGGTCGGGCTCGAGACGCGAACCTCGGCGCGATGGACACGTCCGTCCGTCAGCTCTCGTCGTACTCGTCCAGCATGGAGACCACGGTCGACACGCTCCGCGCCGTCGGCAGCGAGCCGGGGCTGGAGGGTGCTGGCGCCGACGCCGCGACCGAGCGCTTCGCGACCCTCGCCCGCGAGGTGGCGACCGTCGCCGACTACCTGACGACCCTGGCGCAGGGCGGTGCGCAGGCCACGGCCGCCATCGTCGCAGCGAAGCAGGCCTACGCCGATCTGCCCGACGGCGAGCTGTCCTGGGGCGAGCGCACGGGCCTCACAGCCGCGACCACCGTGGCGCTCCCCGGGTTCGGGACCGTGACGGGCGTCGTCGCCGGCGAGATCATCTCGCGGCAGCGCGAGGCCGAGCGCGAGGCCGCAGCCGCAACCGCTCTCAACCGCCTCGACTCCTCGCTGAGCACCATCAGCCTCGAGCCGCCGACGACGGCGCGCAGCAGCGCCGACCCCACCACGGGGACGACGGGCACCGAGGGCGGTGGGACCGGGCCACGCGGCACCAACGTCTCCGGCGGCTGGTCCGGCGGCTCGACCGGCGGCACCAGCCAGGGTGTCGGCGCGTACTCCCCCTCCGCCGGTGGCAGCGCCGGTCTCGTCGGGTCGTCGTGGACGCCCGGCGCCGGCTCGACCGGCGGCGTCCCGAACGGTTCGAGCGGTCCCGGCGGCAGCAGCTCCGGTGGCACCGTCGGCTCCGACCCGATCTTCAGCGGCGGCGGCCCGACCGGCGGCGGTTCCACCGGTGGTGGCTCGACGGGCGGCGGCAGCGGCCTCGGCGGCGGGCACCTCCCCGGTTCCGGTGACGGCACGTCCTCCGACGGCCTCGTCGGCGGCACGGTCCCCGGCGGCTCCGGCACGGGCGGCGGAGGCGCGTTCCTCGGTGGGTCCGGCTCGTCGGGCACCAACGGCGCGAACGGGCTCGCCGGCCTGGGCGCGGGCGGCCTCGCCGGCGGTCTGACCGTGGGTGGCGCGGCCCTCGGTGGCGCCGGTCTTAATCGGCTCGCCGCCGGCGGCGGTGCGGGTGGTCTCGGTGGCGTCGGCGGCCTCGGTGGTGCTGGCGGCGTCGGCGGCCTCGGTGCCGGCACCGGCGTCCCGCTCGGCACGGTCGGCGCGGGCACGTCCGGCTCCGGTCTCTCCGGCTCCACGTCGGCCCTGGTCCAGGGCTCGCAGGGCGGTGCCCCGGGCGCAGGCGCGTCCGGCGCCCGCACCGGCGGCATGGCGGGCGCCCCGATGGGTGGCGGCGGCGGGGCAGGCGCGGCCAAGGGCTCCAAGCGCCGCGCGTCCGGCGGGCTGCTCGCCCCGGACATCGACGTCGAGGAGGGCGCCGAGCGTCCCGACCTGGGCGCGGCTGCCCGGGCCGGCGGGCGCGACTCGCTCCGGTCCACCGCCCCGGTGTCCGGCGTCGCGGACGACGACCAGGACGACTGGTGACCTTCGCGCGCGGCCGGCGAGCGGCGGCGTGAGCCGCGCCGTCGGCCGCGCGCGTCTCTCGACCGGCAGGTTCCGGTTCCGGGTAGCCGTCGTGCACGGCGGAGTGGTGATGGCAGTGCTGCTCGGTCCCGGGTGGGCGGGCGCGACCGTCCCTGGCGCCGACGACGGCCGCTGGTACTACGAGGCCACAGGCATGGCCGACATCCATCAGAGCGCCACCGGCGAGGGCATCACCGTGGCCGTCCTCGACGGACGGCTCAACACCGCGGTCGCCGACCTCGCGGGCGCCGACGTGCAGCCCCACGAACCGTCGTACTGCGCGGCCGAGGCCGGCGGCCAGCCCTATCCGGCCACGTCCACGGGTGCCGATGCTCAGCACGCGACGTCGATCGCGACGATGCTCGTCGGCACGGACGCCGGGCTCTCGGGACAGCCCGGGATCCCCGGTATCGCGCCCGGCATCACCCTTCGCACCTACGCGGTGTACGTCGAGGGACAGCCGTGCGAGACGCCGGCCGGCCAGGAGGACCTGGCTGACGATGCCGTGCGCGACGCGCTCGCCGACGGCGCCGACATCATCCTCGTCCCGGGCACCCAGCAGATGTCTGCCGACGTGGTGGCGGAGGCAGCACGCGCCGGGGTCATCGTCGTCGGCTCGGCGGGCAACGACGGCACGATCGTGACCGGCTTCCCGGCGACCCTCAACGGCGTCGTGGCGACCGGGACCATCACGTCCGACATGACCCTGGACGACGGCAGCGTGTACGGCCCCCGTCTCGGCGTCGTCGCTCCCGGAGCGCACATCCGCGCGCTGTCGCCGACGTGGGACAGCTACGGGACGACCACCGGCTCGTCCAACGCCGCCGCCTACACCGCCGGGGCACTAGCACTGCTGTGGTCGCTCCACCCCGATGCCGCCGACGGCCAGGTCCTGCAGGCACTCGTGCGAACCACCGACGGCGAGGTCAAAGACACGTGGCAGCACGACCCGAACTGGGGTTACGGGATCGTCAACACCCGGGTCCTGCTGACGGTCGACCCCACCACGTTCCCCGATGAGAACCCCTTCGTCTCCGACGAACCCGACCTGCTGCCGAGCGTCGGGCAGATCCTCGGCACCACGGAGGACACGGACGCCGGCGCGGAGGACGAGCCCTCGGATACCGCCGGCGAGCATCCGGCCGCTTCCCCAGAGCAGGACGATCCCGGATCTGGTTCGGCGCTGCCGCTGATCCTGGGCACCGGTGCCCTGGTCGGGGTGATCGGGGCGGTCGCCGCAGCCACCATCCGGATGCGTGCGCGCCGTCGCGTCCCCGTCACTGGGGCGCCTACCGCGTCGGATCTCGCGCAGCACCAGCGGTGACCACCGCCGCGTGACCCGACCACGCGGCGGCGTCGAGATGAGGAGCGGCATGGGTCCCGCTCTCCGGTCCGAGCGGCTCGCCGTCAAGTCACGTCGACGACGGGCGCAGCACTGAGCTGAACCACGGGTCGAGAGACCTCAGCCCCGCGCCGCCCCCGGCGCGTCGATCCGCACCCCGCGGTCCCCCACCTGGATCGTCGACCCCGACGGCACCAGCACCCGCTGGTCCGCCGGCACCGGCACGACCCGCCCGCCGGGCAGCCGCAGCGTCGTCCCGTTGCCGGAGCCGGCGTCCGACACCCAGAACGTGCCGTCCTCGATCCCGAACCGCGCGTGCGTGCGCGAGACGCTGCGCTCCGGGTCGTCCACCACGACGACGTGGTCGCAGCGCTCGCCGGCGGCGGGGCGCGGGGCCCGGCCGATGAGCCCGGGGCCGGTGACGGACATGACCTCGCCGGTGTCGAGGGTGACCAGGAACGGCGACGGCTGCGCCTGGTGGTGCACCACGCGCGGGGCGGTGGGCTCCGGGGCCGGCCGGGCCGGGACCACCGGGCGGATGCCGACCGACGCGGCGTCCGCGGCGGGCTGCACCGCCGCGGCCGGGGGCTGCGCCTGGGTCGCCGCCGGGACCGCGGGCGCC
>NZ_SZYE01000164.1 GCF_005239125.1 Cellulomonas hominis
GGGCTCGACGGCGGAGGTGGGAGCGCGACATGACGGGGTCTCTGGATGCGGGCTGGGCGGTCGCCTGGGTGCGTCGCACGGCGCAGGTGGTGACCGAGCACCGGGACGAGCTCATCGAGCTCGACCGCCGCGGAGGCCGGGGCCGCCGCCGGGGCGCCGTGGCCGCCGCGGGCCGGGGCCACGAAGAACGCCACCAGCACCGCGCCGACCAGGGCGATCGCGGCGGGCAGCAGCAGCGACTGCGCCATGGCGTCCGAGAACCCGCTCGTCAGCGCCGGGGGCAGCGAGCCCGCCGCCTCGGCCGCGCCGGTCGACTCCCCGGCACCCGCGCCGAGCTCGGCCACCAGGCGGGCCTGGATGAGCGCGGCGATCGCGGCCGAGCCGAGCACGGAGCCGATCTGCCGGGTCGTGTTGAACACGCCCGAGCCGGCCCCGGCCTGCGCGCGGGGCAGGTTGCGCGTCGCGGTGGAGGAGATCGGGGACCACAGGCACGCGTTCGCCACGCCGAGCACCGCGCTCGGCAGCAGCAGCCGCGCCCACTGGTCGGGGTCCGGGCTCAGCCAGAGGAAGAACCACACGAGCGCGCCGGCCTGCAGCAGCATGCCGACGAGCGCGATGTTCCGGGGGTTGGCGGTGTCGACGACGCGGCCGATCACCGGGGACAGCACCAGGGTCATGACCGCCATCGGCGCGAGCATCAGCGCCGAGCGGGTGGGGGAGAAGCCGAGCACCAGCTGGTAGTAGAAGACCAGCGGCAGGGACATCGAGGTGACGGTGAAGCCCAGGGCGCTGATCGCGCCGTTGGCGAGCGCGAAGTTGCGGTCGCGGAACAGGCCGAGCGGCAGCAGCGGCTCGACCCGCGTCCGCGCCTGGTGCCAGACGAACGCCACGAGCACCGCGACGCCCGCGCCGACCACGCCCCACACCGGGAGCCAACCGCCGATCAGGCCCCAGTCGTAGGACTGGCCCTCCTGGATGCCGAACACCAGCAGGAACATGCCGAGCGCGCTGAGGACGACGCCGAGGACGTCGAACCGGTGCGCGTGCGTCTCGAGCCGCGGCACCAGGCGCCAGGCCAGCACGAACGCGACGACGCCGACCGGCACGTTGACGAAGAAGATCCACTCCCAGCCGAGGCCGTCGACCAGCACGCCGCCGAGGATCGGGCCGACCAGGGTCGCGACGCCGGCGACGGCGCCCCACAGGCTCATCGCCTTGCCGCGGGAGTCCGGCGGGAACATCCGGGTGATGACGGCCATGGTCTGCGGCGTCATCAGCGCGGCGCCGAGCCCCTGCACGGCGCGCGCCGCGATCAGCACGCCGATCGACCCGGCGAGGCCGCAGGCGAGCGACGCGAGCGTGAAGACCACCAGGCCGGTGAGGTACACCGGCTTGGGGCCGAAGCGGTCGCCGAGCCGCCCGGTGACGAGCAGCGGGGCGGCGTAGGTGAGCAGGTAGGCGCTGGTCACCCAGATCACCGCGTCGATGTCGGTGCCGAGCCCGGCCATGACGGCGGGGTTGGCGACGGACACGATGGTGGTGTCGACCAGGATCATGAAGAAGCCCACGACCAGCGCCCAGAGGGCGGGCCAGGGACGGGTGGTCTCGGACATGGGGGTTCCTCGCAGGGACGCGTGCTCGCGCGGAGCAGGTGGAAGGGCGCGCGGCGGGGTGCCGCGCCGGGTCACCAGGCGATGTCGCCGGACTCGATGCCCTCGATGAAGGTGGCGATCCAGGTCGACTCGGTCTCGTAGACCGCGATCTGGTACGTCAGGTCGATCCAGTAGCGGGCCGGGAGGTCCTTGGCCCGGACCCGTTCGACGCCTGCGCGCAGGTCGTCGAGCTCCGCCGCCAGCCGGGAGCGCCGGTCGCGGAGCAGGGTCAGGACGGTGTCCCTCGGCAGGTTGTGCGACTCCGCCAGCGCGAGCGGCAGGCGGGGGTACTCGTTGACCGGTGCGGCGATCATCGCGGCGAGCTGCTCGGTGAGCGCGTCGCGGCCGGCCGGGGTGATCTCGTAGGTGGTGCGCTCGGGACGGTTGCCGGCGCGCTCGGTGCCGACGGCCCGCACGAGCCCGTCCCGGTGCAGCCGGTCCACCGAGTGGTAGAGCGAGCCGGGGCGGACCTTGACGACGCGGTCCGTGGCGCGGTGCAGGAGCACCTGGTGCATCTCGTAGGGGTGCAGGGGACCCTCGACCAGCAGCCCGAGGACCGCGACCGCCAAGGGGGTGAGTGCGCCTGCCACGTGATGCTCCTTCTTGAATACTCCACGTGGACTATAGGACATCTGTCCCATGCAGGGAAGTGGGCGCGCGGGTGGCGCCCGCCGCGCGCGACAGCCGTCAGGCGCGGGCGAGCAGCTCCGCGACCAGCGTCGGCAGCGCCTGCTCGATCGGCTCGCGCACCACCCGGTCGGCGATCCCGTCGTAGGGCGTCGGCTCGGCGTTGACGATGATCACCTCGGCGCCGGAGTCGGCCGCCAGCGCCGCCAGGCTCGCGACGGGCTGCACGGTCAGCGTGGTGCCGACCGCGAGCAGCACGTCCCCGTCGGTGGCGGCGGCGATCGCGCGCTCCAGCGCCCGGTCCGGCAGCCGCTCGCCGAAGTAGACGACATCCGGCTTGAGGATCCCGCCGCACACCGTGCACGGCGGGTCGGGCTCGGCGTCGAGGCGGGCGAGCACGTCGACCGTCGGCTGCCGGTCGCCGCACGCCAGGCAGGAGGTGGTGCGCAGGGTGCCGTGCAGCTCGACCACGTCGGCGGGGTCGGAACCCGCGGCCTGGTGCAGCCCGTCGAAGTTCTGCGTGAGCAGCGCCTGGAGCCGCCCGGCGGTCGCCAGGTCGACCAGCGCGCGGTGCCCCGCCGCCGGCCGCGCCGTCCACGCGGGGTGCGTGCGCCACATCTGCCAGCCGCGGCGCCGGACGTCGGGGTCGGCGACGAGCCGGCCGATCTCGAGCAGCTCGGCCTGCTCGGGGTGCCGGGTCCAGGTGCCGTCGGGTCCGCGGAAGTCGGGGATGCCGGCGCCGGTGGAGACGCCGGCGCCGGTGAGGACCGTGACCCGCAGGCCGGGGGCGGGCATGTGCACGGCTCAGCGCCCCTTGCGGCCGCGGAACGAGCCGGGTCGGCCGCCGGACCGCCCGCGCCCGCCCCCCGAGCCGAACGAGGGGCGGCCGCCGCGCGCGGGTGCGCCGCCGCCCGTGCCTCCCGCGCCCTTCCGGGCCCCGCCCGTGCTGCCCGGACGACCCGCCTTCGCGCCCTTCCCGGGCGCTGCGGCTGCCGCGTCCGCGGGCGGCACGGTGCCGCGGCCCCGCGAGCTGTTCGCGGTGCGCCCCCGCACGATCCCGATCAGCTCCTCGACCAGCGGGTCGCCGTCCCGGTCGCCGAGCCAGGCGAGCGCGGTCCGCGACCCGGGTGCGTCGGTCAGCGGCCGGTACGTCAGGTCCTTGCGGTGGTGCAGCCGGGCCAGGGACTGCGGCACGAGCAGCAGCCCGACGCCCGAGGCGACGAGCGCCACCGCCTCCTCCGTCGTCGCGGGCTGCGGCAGGAGCGACGGCTCGCCGGGCGCGTCGGCCCAGCGCAGCACGTCGTCGGCCGGGGTGATCAGCGTCTCCTCGGCCAGGTCGTCCGGGCCCACCTCGTCGAGCGCGGTGAGCAGGTGGTCCTTGGGGAGCACGACCACCGTGGTCTCGACGTACAGCGGGATCGCCGAGAGCACGTCGCGGTCGACCGGCAGACGCAGGAGGGCGGCGTCGGCCTCGCCGCGCGCGAGCACCGCGCCGGCCTCGGCGGCGGGCGCGTGCACCAGCTCGAGCGGCACGTCGGCGACCCGCTCGCGCCAGGTGCGGACCCAGGAGGCGGGGACCACGCCGGGGACGAGCAGCAGCCGGAACCGCTGCCGGTCGTCGGTCGCGGCGGGGTCGGCGGGCTCGGCCGCGGGGTGCTCGGACATCGGCGTCAGCGTAGCCGCGCCCGGCGTCCGTATCCTGGTGCGGTGACCTCCGAGCCCACCCCCGCTCCCGCCCGCCGCGCGCGCACCCCGCAGACCATGAAGCCGGCCACGGCCGCCGCCAAGCTCGGGGTCTACCTGCCCGCGACGCCCGCGGAGTTCCAGGCGGGTCCCGTGTCCCGCGAGCAGCTCGACGACCTGCAGCGGAACCCCCCGGCGTGGCTGACCGAGCTCCGGAAGAACGGCCCGCACCCGCGGTCCGTCGTCGCCGCGCGGCTGCGCATCTCGACGTCCGGCCTGGCCCGCAACGGCCTCACCGACCCGCTCACGACCGAGCAGATCGACGCCATCGTCGAGGAGTCGCCGGAGTGGCTGCACCGCGAGCGCGCCACGCAGGCCGAGGTGAAGCGCGAGGAGCAGCGGCTGCGTGAGCGCGACGCCGCCCGCGCCGCCGAGCCGGGCGACCGCCCCCGCCGCTGACCCCCGGGACCACCCCACCGCTGCCGGACCCCCGCCCCACCCCCGCCCCACCCCGGTCCCCCGGGCGCCGAGATGGCAACTCTCGGCTGTGCGGCGGCGCCGGCGGGCAGCCGAGAGTTGCCATCTCGGCGGGGTGCGCGGGGTGCGCGGGGTGCGCGGGTCAGCCGTGGGCCAGGAGCTCCAGGGCCACGACCGCGACGCCGAGGGCGACCTCGGCGACGAGCACCACGAGCTTCTGCCACCCGGGTAGCGCGACGCGGCGCACCGCGAGCCAGCCGACCACCCCCAGGCTCGCCACCAGGGCGATCGTCGACGCCCGCAGGGCCCCGTCGACGGTCCAGGACCCCGTGGCCGCGACGCCCACGAAGACCATCGGCGGCACCAGCACGCCGAGCGCCCCGGTGCACACGGCGACCATGTGCCGCGCCTCGGCGGCGGTCGGCAGCGCGGCGTGCACGGCGATGTGCGACACCATGTCGGCCAGCAGCACCGCGAGCAACGTGCCCCCGACGGTGATGAGCAGGGTGGTCGCGGCGACCCCCGCGGCGACGTCGCCGTGCGACCGCAGCGTGAGCACCACGGCCAGCGCCGCGAAGGTCACGTAGACCCGCTCCTTGAGGCGGTCGGCGCGCTCCCCGGGGGTGAGGGCGGGGGCGTCGGCGCGGGCTCGGCGGTCCATCGGCCCAGGTTAGGCGGCGTCACCCGAAGGTGTCCGATCCGCCCGTCCCGGCATGACGTCTTGTCTTCTGAGGGTTGGCTAACTTAGGTTTGGCTCACCTTCGCCACGGCGCCCGCTCGGAGCGCCCCCGTGCGCGAGCCTCACCCGCACAGGAGTCGCTTCGTCATGCCCGCACGCCCGCTCGTCCCACGCCGCCGCGCCGCCCGCCGGTCGGTCCCGGCCCTGGTGGCGGCCGTCGTCGTGGCGGTGCTGGCGGGGTGCACCGGGGTGGCGGGCGCGTCCGGCGGGACCGCGGCGGTGGCGGGGGACCGGCCCGCGCTGGCCGACCTGTCGCCCCTCGACGACCCGCGCGCCTGGGAGGGCGAGCAGACCGCCGTCGCCGCCGCGACGCCCGTGGACCCGGTCGCCGACGCCCCGCGGCCCGCGCTGCCGGTCACGGTGACGGACGCGCAGGGCACGGAGGTCACCGTCACCGACACCAGCCGCGTCCTCGCGCTCGACCTGTACGGCTCGACGTCCCGGATCGTCTTCGAGCTCGGCCTGGGCGGCAGCGTCGTCGGCCGGGACTCCTCGTCGGACTTCCCGGAGATCGCGGACCTGCCGGTGGTGACGACGAGCGGGCACGACCTGTCCGGGGAGGCGATCCTCGAGCTCGCCCCGACGCTGATCATCACCGACACCACGCTCGGCCCCTGGGACACCGTGCTGCAGATGCGGGACGCGGGCATCCCGGTCGTGGTGGTCGACGCGCACCGCGAGCTCGGCACGGTCGGCGACCTGATCGCGGCGGTCGCGGCGGCGGTCGGGCTGCCGGACGAGGGCGCCGCCCTCGCGGCCCGCACCCAGGCGGAGATCGACGACGTCCGGGCCCAGATCGAGCGGCTGGCCCCGGCCGACCCCGCCGACCGGCTGCGGGTGGCCTTCCTGTACCTGCGCGGCCAGGCCGGCGTCTACTACCTGTTCGGCGAGGGGTCGGGCGCGGACTCGCTCATCGAGGCGCTGGGCGCCGTCGACGTCGCCGGCGAGACCGGCTGGCAGGGCATGCGGCCGGTCACCGACGAGGGGCTCGTGGCCGCCGCCCCGGACCTCGTGCTCGTGATGACGAAGGGCCTGGAGTCGGTCGGCGGGGTGGACGGCCTGCTCGAGCAGCTGCCCGCCGTGGCGCAGACGCCGGCCGGGGAGCACCGCCGCGTCGTCGACATGGCGGACACCCAGGTGCTGTCCTTCGGGCCGACGTCCGCGCAGACGCTCGACGCCCTCGCGCGCGCCTTCTACGCCCCGGACGCCTCGTGACCGCGCTGCGCGAGCCCGGCGGGGCCGGGGCCACCACCCCCGCCGAGCCGGCACCGGCACCGCCGCCCGCCGCCGTCCGCCCGCCCGCCCTGAGCCGCGTCCGGCACCGCCGCGTCGTGCCGCTCGCGATCGGCCTCGTCGTCGCGCTGCTCGCCCTCGCGGTCGTCGCCGCGGGCACCGGGCAGCTCCGCGTGCCGCCGGCCGAGGTGCTGGGCTCGGTGCTGCACCGCCTCGGCGTCGACGCGGGCCCGCTGCCGAGCCACGCCCACGGGGACGCCGCCCTG
Source organism: Cellulomonas hominis (assembly GCF_005239125.1). Taxonomy (GTDB): domain Bacteria; phylum Actinomycetota; class Actinomycetes; order Actinomycetales; family Cellulomonadaceae; genus Cellulomonas; species Cellulomonas hominis_A. The sequence continues at coordinate 6,678 of NZ_SZYE01000164.1, forward strand.
TGGACCATCCGGTTCCCGCGGGTGGCCATGGCCGTGCTCGCCGGGGCGGCCCTGGCCACCGCCGGCGCCGTGATGCAGGGCGTGTTCGGCAACCCGCTGGCCGACCCCGGCGTCGTCGGGGTGTCCTCCGGCGCGGCGCTCGCGGCCTGCACCGGCATCGTGTTCGGGCTGAACTTCCTCGGCGCCTTCACCTCGGCGGCGCTGGCGTTCGCCGGCGGCCTGGTCACGACGATGGTCGTGTACCTCCTGGCCCGGTCCGGGGGACGCACCGAGGTGGTCACGCTCGTGCTCACCGGCGTGGCCGTCAACGCGGTCGCCGGGGCCGGGATCGCGTTCCTCACCTTCCTCGCGGACACCCAGGCGCGCGAGCAGATCGTGTTCTGGCAGCTCGGGTCGCTGAACGGCACGCGCTGGGAGTACGTCGCGGTCGTCGCGCCGTTCGTCGTCGTCGGGCTGCTCGTGGCCCTCCTCGTCGCCCGGCGCCTGGACCTGCTCGCGCTCGGGGAGCGGGCGGCGCGGCACGTCGGCGTCGACGTCGAGCGGCTGCGGGTGGTCAGCATCGTCGCGGTGGCGCTGCTGACGGCGGCCGCGGTGGCGTTCTGCGGGATCATCGCGTTCGTCGGCCTGGTGGTCCCGCACCTGGTGCGGATGGTCGTGGGACCCGGCCACCGGGCCCTGGTGCCGCTGAGCGCGCTCGGCGGCGCGGTCCTGCTGCTCGGGGCGGACCTGGTCGCGCGCACCGCGGTCGCCTACGCGGACCTGCCGATCGGCATGCTGACCGCGCTGGTCGGCGGACCGTTCTTCTTCTGGCTCATCCGCCGCACCCGCGCCCGTTCCGGGGGCTGGGCGTGACCCCGCGTCCGCGGGCGCCCCGCGGCGCCGAGAGTCCAGAACTGCACGGACATCCGGGACATCTCGACCGCGTTCCTGCACACTCGGCGGTCGCGCTGGCCGGGGCCGGGTACGACGTCGACGGGGTCGTGCTGCTCGACGCGGTGGACCTGCACGTGCGGGGCGGGGAGCTGCTCGCGGTCGTCGGGCCCAACGGCGCCGGGAAGTCGACGCTGCTCGGGCTGCTGGCCGGGGACCTGCACCCGACCCGCGGCTCCGTCACGTCCGACGGCGTCCCGGTCGAGCGCCTGCGCCCCGCCGACCTGGCCCGGCGCCGCGCGGTGCTCCTGCAGGAGCACCGGCTGAGCTTCCCGTTCGCCGTCGCCGAGGTCGTCCGGATGGGCCGCGCGCCCTGGCGCGGCACGGCCGCCGAGGAGGACGACGACCGCCTGGTGACCGAGGCCGCCGCCGCGGCCGACGTGCTGCACCTCGCCGACCGCCGGTTCCCCACGCTGTCCGGCGGCGAGAAGGCGCGGACCGCGTACGCCCGCGCCCGCGCGCAGGCCACGCCGGTGCTGCTGCTCGACGAGCCGACCGCGGCGCTCGACCTGCGGCACCAGGAGATGCTGCTCGGCCAGGCGCGCGACCTCGCCCGCACGGGGCACGCCGTCGTCGCGGTCCTGCACGACCTCAGCCTGGCCGGCGCGTACGCCGACCGGGTCCTGCTGCTCGGCGCCGGCCGGGTGCAGGGGCTCGGGTCGCCCGCCGAGGTGCTGCGCCCCGACCTGCTCGGCGCCGTCTACCGGCACCCGGTCGAGGTCCTCGTCCACCCCCGCACGGGCGACCTGCTCGTGCTGCCCGACCGCACCGCCGGCACCGGCGACGCCCGCACCACCCCGGAGGACCCCCGATGACCCCGACGCCGCTCCGCGCGCTCGCCGCCGCCGCGCTCGCCGCTGCCGCCGCCCTCACCGCCGCCGGACCCGCCGCCGCCGCTCCGCAGGTGGTGGTCGCCGGCGAGGGCGGGCAGCCGGTCGCCGCGGCGGACGCGCCCACGAGCGTGCAGGTGTCCGGCACCGGCTTCCAGTCGGTGCCGGGCGGGTTCGGCGGGGTCTACGTCCTGTTCGGCTGGGTCGACCCGGCGAGCGGTGACGGGTGGCGCCCGTCGGCGGGTGGCGCGTCCGGCGTGCAGTACCGGTACGCCGTGGACGTCCAGGGCCAGGAGAACGCCGGCTACCAGCGGTTCGTCGCGTTCCCCGGCTCGACCACCGCCGTGGAGGCCAACGGGGGCGAGGTCGCCGAGGACGGCTCCTGGTCGACGGACCTCACGATCCCCGGCGCGACCCTCACCGCGCTCGACGCGGACGGCGGCACGGTCGAGGTCGACTGCCGGACCGTGACCTGCGGCGTGATCACCATCGGGGCGCACGGGGTGGCGAACGCGAACAACGAGTCGTTCACGCCGGTGTCGTTCGACGGCGCCGCGGCGGCGGACGGGGCCACCGCCGCGCCGGACGCCGAGCCGACCGCGACCGCCGACCCCGGCACGGAGCCGACCGCCGAGGTGACCGCGGTCGCGGCCCCCGCCGACGCCGGCGCCGCGGGCGGGGGCTCCGGCGCCGCGCCCTGGGTCGTGGCCGGGTCG
>NZ_SZYE01000165.1 GCF_005239125.1 Cellulomonas hominis
GGCCGGCGCACCGGCGCCCGGCGGCCTGCGGGTGCTCGTCGCGCACGCGCGGCCCGCGACCGCCCAGGAGCACCGGCGGCTGGTGGACCGCGTGCCCGGGTTCCGGACGGTGGGGCTGGCCGTGGACGGCGACGCGGCGCTCGCCCGGGCCGTGCGCGGCGGGGTCGACCTGGTGCTCCTCGACCTCGCGCTGCCCGGCCGTCCGGGCCTCGACGTGTGCCGCGCCCTGCACCACCTGCACGGCGCCCCGGACGTGCTGGTGGCCACCGCCGTGCGGGACCGTGCGGCGGTCCGCGCGGCCGTGCGGCTCGGCGCGGTGCACTACCTGGTGACCCCGTTGCGGTTCGCCGCGCTGCGGGAGCGGCTCGACGCGTACGCCGCCTACCGCACGAGCGCCGCCGGGCACCGCGCGCTCTCCGACCAGGGCGAGGTCGACGCGCTGGTCGCGACCCTCCGCCCGCCCTGCCGCGACCCGCTCCCGAAGGGCGTGGCCCGCGAGTCCCTCGACCTGGTGCGCGCGGCGGTGGGCGCTGCACGCGACGGCGTCACCGCCGACGAGGCGGCGGCCGCCACCGGGCTGTCCCGGGTCACCGCCCGCCGGTACCTGGAGCACCTGGTGGACCGGGGCGCGTGCCGGCGCGCGCCCCGCTACGGCGGCGCCGGCCGGCCACCGCTGCGGTACGTCGGCACCTGACCCCCGGCGTGACAGGTCGCTCGTGACCTGCGAGGGTCGCAGGGAACCGCTGACGAGGGAGGACGCCGATGGCCCCGCCGTGGGTGCAGCACGCGATGTGGTGGCACGTGTACCCGCTGGGCTTCACCGGCGCCGAGCGCGCGGCCCTCGGGCCCGGCGCCCCGGTCGCGCACCGGCTCGGGCACGTCGAGCGCTGGCTGGACTACCTGGTCGACCTCGGTCTCAACGGGCTGGCGCTGGGCCCGGTGTTCGCGTCGAGCACGCACGGCTACGACACCGTCGACCACGACCGGGTCGATCCGCGGCTCGGCGACCGCGCGGACCTGGACCGGCTGCTGGCGGCGGCGCACGACCGGGGTGTGCGGGTGCTGCTGGACGGGGTGTTCAACCACGTCGGCGACCAGCACCCGCTGTTCCGCGCGGCGCTGGACGGCGGACCCGGCTCCCCGGAGGCGGGTCTGTTCCGCATCCGCTGGACCGACGACGGGCCCGACTGGGACTGCTTCGAGGGCCACCGCTCGCTGGTGACCCTGAACCACGACTCGCCGCGCGTCGTCGACCTCGTCGCCGACGTGATGACGCGCTGGCTGGACGCGGGCGCCGACGGCTGGCGGCTCGACGCGGCCTACGCGGTGCCGACCGCGTTCTGGGCGCAGGTGACCGGACGGGTCCGCGCCGCGCACCCCGACGCCTACCTCGTGGGCGAGGTGATCCACGGCGACTACCCGGCGTTCGTCGCGGAGTCGGGGGTCGACGCGGTCACCCAGTACGAGCTCTGGAAGGCCGTCTGGTCCTCGATCGCCGAGCGGAACTTCCACGAGCTGGTGTGGACGCTCGGCCGGCACGACGCCTTCCTCGACCACTTCGTCCCGTACACCTTCGTCGGGAACCACGACGTCACCCGGATCACCAGCCGGGTCGGCGACGCCACGCTCGCGGGTCACGCGCTCGTGGTCCTGGCGACGGTCGGTGGCACCCCCGCGATCTACTACGGCGACGAGCAGGCGTACCGCGGCGTGAAGGAGGACCGGGCGGGCGGCGACGACGAGGTGCGCCCGCCGTACCCGCCGGCGCCGGGCGACCTCGCCGGTCCCGACGTCGCGCCGGACGGGTGGGCCACGCACGACCGGCACGCCGCGCTGCTCGGGCTGCGCCGGCGGCACCCGTGGCTGCACACCGCCCGGACCCGGGTGGTCGAGGTGACGAACACCCGGTTGGCGTACGAGGCCCGCGCGTCCGACGGGTCGGGCGCCGCCCTGCTGGTGGCGCTCAACCTGGACGGGACGCCGTGGCGGCTGTCGGCACCGGCGGGCGCGACCGTGGCGGTCCACGCCGACCCGGCCGTCGTGCCCGGCACACGACCGGGCCCCGGCGCGTCCGTGGACGTCCCGGGGCCCGGCTGGGTGGTGCTGGAGGTCTGAGGACCGCTACTTCTTGGCCGCGGCCTTCTTCCGGGGTGCGGCGGCCTTGCGGGCGGCGGGCTTCTTCTTCGGAGCCGAGGCGCGCTTCTCCGCCAGCAGCTCGACCGCCTGCTCCGGGGTGATCGACTCCGGCGTGACGTCCCGCGGCAGCGTCCGGTTGGTCTCGCCGTCGGTCACGTACGCGCCGAACCGGCCGTCCTTGACGACGATCGGCTTGCCCGAGGTCGGGTCGTCGCCCAGCTCGCGCAGCGGCGGCGTCGCGGTCGCCCCGCGGCCGCGCTTCGGCTGCGCGTAGATGGCCAGCGCCTCCTCCAGCGTCGTGGTGAAGATCGCCTCCTCCGACGGCAGCGTGCGGGAGTCCGTGCCCTTCTTCAGGTACGGGCCGTAGCGGCCGTTCTGCGCGGTGATCTCGGCGCCCGTCTCCGGGTCCGTGCCCACCACGCGCGGCAGGCTGAGCAGCTGCAGCGCCTCGTCCAGCGTGATCGTCTGCAGCGACTGCGACTTGAGCAGCGAGCCGGTGCGCGGCTTCGGCAGCGCGGCCAGCGCCTTCTTCTTCGCCGCCGCCGACAGGCCCGGGTCGAGCTCGGGCTCGGGGAGCAGCTCGGTGACGTAGGGGCCGTAGCGGCCGTTCTTCGCGACGATCGTGTGCCCCGACGCCGGGTCGGTGCCGAGCACGAGGTCGCCCTCGGGCTGGGTCTCCAGCAGCTCCCGGGCCTTCTCGGCCGTGAGCTCGTCCGGCGCGAGGTCGTCCGGCACCGACGCGCGGCGCGGGTTGCCGTCCGGGCCCGGCTCGCCGCCGGACTCCTCGATGTACGGCCCGTACCGGCCGACGCGCAGCGTGATGCCGTCGCCGATCTCGATCGAGTTCACCTCGCGGGCGTCGATCTCGCCGAGGTTGGCGACGAGCTCGCGCAGGCCGTCCCCGTCCGGGCCGTCGACGGCCTCGGAGCCGAAGTAGAACCGGGTCAGCCAGTCCACGCGGTCCTTCTGGCCCGCGGCGATGGCGTCGAGGTCCTCCTCCATCGAGGCGGTGAAGTCGTAGTCGACCAGCCGGTCGAAGTTCTCCTCCAGCAGCCGGGTCACGGCGAACGCCAGCCAGCTGGGCACGAGCGCCTGGCCGCGGCTGGTCACGTATCCGCGGTCCTGGATCACCGAGATCGTCGCGGCGTACGTCGACGGGCGGCCGATGCCGCGCTCCTCGAGCGCCTTGACCAGGCTCGCCTCGGTGTACCGCGGCGGCGGGGAGGTGCGGTGGCCGTCGGCGGTGAGGTCGGACTCCGTGACCGGGTCGCCCTCGGCCATCTGCGGCAGCCGGGTCTCCTTGGCGCCCTCGGCGGCCTTGCCCTCGGCGTCGGCGGCGTACCGGTCGACGTCCCGGCCCTCCTCGTAGGCGGCGAGGAAGCCGCGGAACGTGATGACGGTGCCGGACGCGGCGAACAGCGCGTCGGTCGCCGTGCCGGCAGCCGGGCCGTCGGCCGCGGTGCTGCCCGCGGGCAGCGCCGGCGCGGGGACGGTGGCGGCGATCCGGACCGAGGCGGTCGAGCCGCGCGCGTCGGCCATCTGCGAGGCGACCGTGCGCTTCCAGATCAGCTCGTACAGCCGGAACTGGTCGCCGGACAGCTCGCGCGCGACCTGCGCCGGGGTGCGGAAGTCGTCACCGGCGGGGCGGATGGCCTCGTGCGCCTCCTGGGCGCCCTTGCTCTTGGACGCGTAGACGCGCGGGGCGTCCGGCACGTGGTCGGAGCCGTACAGCTCGGCCGCCTGGCGGCGCGCGGCGTCGACCGCCTGCGCGCTCAGCGTGGGCGAGTCGGTCCGCATGTAGGTGATGTAGCCGTTCTCGTACAGGCTCTGCGCGGTGCGCATCGTCTGCCGGGAGGACATCCGCAGCTTGCGGCTCGCCTCCTGCTGCAGCGTCGAGGTCGTGAACGGCGCGGCCGGGCGGCGGGTGTACGGCTTGGTCTCCAGCGACCGCACGGCGTACCCGGCGCCGTCCAGCGCGGACACCCAGGCCTGCGCGGCGCCCTCGTCCAGGTGCACCGGGCGGCTCGCACCGGAGCCCTTCAGCACGCCGTCGTCGCCGAAGTCGCGGCCCGCGGCCACCCGGCGGTCGCCGAGCTGCACCAGCCGGGCGCCGAACGACGGCTCGCCCGCGTCCGCGACCGCGAACGTCGCGGTCAGGTCCCAGTAGTCGGCGGCGCGGAACGCCATGCGCTCGCGCTCGCGCTCCACCACCAGGCGGGTCGCGACGGACTGCACGCGGCCGGCGGACAGCCCCTGGCGGACCTTGCGCCACAGGACCGGGCTGACCTCGTACCCGTACAGCCGGTCGAGGATGCGCCGCGTCTCCTGGGCGTCGACCAGGCGGTCGTCGAGCTCGCGGGTGTTCTCGAGCGCACGGGTGATCGCCTCGCGGGTGATCTCGTGGAACACCATCCGCTTGACCGGCACCTTGGGCTTGAGCTCCTGCAGCAGGTGCCACGCGATGGCCTCGCCCTCGCGGTCCTCGTCGGTGGCGAGGTAGAGCTCGTCGGCGTCCTTGAGCAGCCGCTTGAGCTCCGTGACCTTCTTCTTCTTGTCCGAGTCGACCACGTAGTAGGGCGCGAACCCGTTGTCCACGTCGACGGCGAACTTGCCGAACGGCCCCTTCTTCATCTCCGCGGGGAGCTCGCTGGGCTGCGGCAGGTCACGGATGTGACCGACGCTGGCCTCGACGTCGAAGCCGTCGCCGAGGTACCCGGCGATCGTGCGCGCCTTGGCCGGCGACTCCACGATGACCAGCTTGCGACCTGCGGACATGCGCTCCTGCTTCCTCGAACTGCGGACCCGGCGTGCCGGGCGTGCTGGGCGGCGACAGCATGACACCGCCGGTGCGGGGGAACTCTACGACGTCGGTCCCACCCGGTCCGCCCCCGAGGTGGCGGACCGGCGCAGCACCAGCAGCGCGCCGGACGACGCGGCGGCGACCGCGACGATGCCCAGCGCCCCGCCACCGTACGACGTCAGGAGCGCAGCCGTGCTGCCGACCGGGTCGTCGGACAGCCAGGTGCGGCGCAGCGCGACGACCGCCGCGGTCCCGGCCAGCACCGTCACCGCCGCGAGCAGCCAGACGGCCACGGCGGTCCCCGCGTCCCGCCCGGCGCCGGGGCGACGGCCCACCGCGCGCACCGCCGCCGTCGGCGGGCGCCGGTCGTCCGCGGTGTCCACGCCGAGCGCCAGCACCGCGCAGGCCAGCGCCCCCCACGCCAGCACCACGAGCAGGCCCGCGACCACGTCCGACGGGCGGTGCCACTGGCCGACCAGGGTGCTGACGCCCGTGGCGCCCGCGTAGGCGCCGCCCAGCACCGCCGCCCAGGGCCGGACGCGCGGCGGCACCACGAGCAGCACGGCCGCCGCGACCGAGGCCGCCGCCGTCGTGTGCCCGCTGGGCAGCGTGTTGAAGTCGGGCCCGTAGCCCAGGTCCGGCCGGTCGAGCACCCAGTGCTTGAGCACCCGGGTCGTGACGTTCGCCCCGGCCAGCACGCCCGCCGCGACCAGCGCCAGGCCCCAGCGCCGCCGGGCGAACGCGATCACCGCGCACGCGACGACGGCCGCCGCGATGAACCCGACGGACACCACGTCCAGCACGGGCTCGGCGACCTCCCACAGCCGGTTCTGGCCGATGTGCGCGCCGTCGAGCGACGCCTGGTCGACCGCCTGCCCCTGCGCGGTGCCGACGAACACCCGCCACGTGACGCCGACGCCGACCACCGCGACCAGCGCGACGACCAGCGCCACGACGACCCGGCGCACCGTCGACGCGGGGGTGCGCCAGCGGGCCGGCGGGGCGACGCGCCCGCGGCTGCCGTCGGCGCCCTCGGGGGCGCGCCACGGGGTCACCGGGGCAGAGGTCGGGCGGGGCATGGGCACCACGGTAGGCGAGCAGGTCGCCGCCCCCGTGCCCGCACGGGCCGCGCACACGAATCCTCCACCAGGCCGTCGGCCGGTGTGCGCGGGCCGCCGGTCGGCGCCGCGGCGTGCGGCGGAACCGCCCGGGCCGCGTCGGTCGGCTCTCTGCGGGCCGCAGGACCTTCCCCCGGGCGGCGACCCGGGTGCACCCTGGGGGCACGCGGGGGGCACCGGGCCCGCACCCGACGACGAGGGAGCCCGTCATGCTCGACCTGAGCGAGTCCTTCAGCGGCTACTCGGTGGCGGACGTACCCGCCGCCCGGGCGTTCTACGCCGACGTCCTCGGCCTGGACGCCGAGGAGCGGGACGGGATGCTGCTCCTGCACCTCGCGGGCCGCGACGTCCTGCTCTACCCGAAGGGGGACGCGCACGTCCCCGCCTCGTTCACGGTGCTGAACTTCCCGGTCGAGGACGTGCCCGCCGCGGTGGCGGAGCTGCGCGGCCGGGGCGTGGTGTTCGAGCGGTACGAGGGCACGCCCACCCAGACCGACGAGGACGGCGTGTTCCGCGGCGGCGGCCCGCTCATCGCCTGGTTCACCGACCCGTCCGGCAACGTGCTGTCGGTGATCGAGCGGGACTGAGCCGCGGGCGGCCACCGCCCGCTCGGCGCACAGGAAACCCACAGGACCACGTCAGGAGCGCCTCAGGTCGCGCGCCCATGCTCGGGACATGACGACCTCCACGCTCCACCGCGACGCCCTCACCCGACCGGACGGCCAGCCGGTGCGTGCTCTCGTCGTCGACGACGAGGCCACCCTGGCCGAGCTGCTCTCGACCGCGCTCCGGTACGAGGGCTGGCAGGTCGAGCACGCCCTCACCGGCCAGGCCGCCATCAGGCAGGCGCGGTCCCTGGACCCCGACGTGATCCTGCTCGACGTCATGCTCCCCGACCTGTCCGGCCTGGAGGTGCTGCGCCGCATCCGCGCCACCCACCCGCACGTGCCCGTGCTGTTCCTCACCGCCAAGGACGCCGTCGAGGACCGGATCGCCGGCCTGACCGCCGGCGGCGACGACTACGTCACCAAGCCGTTCAGCCTGGAGGAGGTCGTCGCCCGGCTCCGGGCCCTGCTGCGCCGCTCCGGCGCCGTCTCGGAGCGCGAGGAGGCCGTGCTCGTCGTCGGCGACCTGCGGATGGACGAGGACTCCCACGAGGTGAGCCGCGGCGGCGAGGACATCCGCCTGACCGCGACCGAGTTCGAGCTGCTGCGCTACTTCATGCGCAACCCGAGGCGCGTGCTGTCGAAGGCGCAGATCCTCGACCGCGTCTGGCAGTACGACTTCGGCGGCCAGGCCAACATCGTCGAGCTCTACGTGTCCTACCTGCGCCGCAAGATCGACAAGGGACGCGAGCCGATGCTGCACACCCTGCGCGGCGTCGGGTACGTGCTCAAGCCCGCCCCGTGAGAGCCCCCCGCCCGCCACGGGCCCGGTGGACGCTGCGCCGGAGGCTGGTGGTGGTCGTGGTGGCGCTGCTGGCGACCGTCGCCGCGGTGATGGGGCTCGTGTCGTCGCTCGCCCTGCGCAGCTCGCTGCAGACGCAGATCGACGACCGGCTGCGGGAGGCGAGCCAGCGGGCCGCGGCGGCGCCCGAGCGGCTGGACCGCGGCGCCGACCCGGGTCCGGCGGGGTCGGGGAGCGGGTCGCAGGACGGCGCGGGCGACGGGCAGCAGCCCGGCGGGAGCATCCCGCCGGCGTTCGGCCTGCCCGGCCAGGACGCGGGCACCGTGAGCCTGTTCGACCCCGCCGACGGCGCCGCCGTGGCGGGCTACCTGGACGAGTCCGGCGACGTGCAGGGCCTGACCGACGACCAGCTCCACGCGCTGCTCGCCGTGCCGCCCGCCGCGGGTCCGAGGACCGTCGACCTCCCCGGCCTCGGCACGTACCGCGTGGTCGCGGTGGAGTCGGACGACGGCAGCACCTCGGTGACCGCGGTCCCGCTGGCCGGCGTGACCGCGACCGTCGACCAGTACGTCGTGGTCGAGGTCGTCGTCGCCGTGCTGGGGATGCTCGTCGCCGCGGGGCTCGCCACCGTGCTGGTGCGCCGCGAGCTGCGGCCGCTGGAGCGGGTGGCCGCGACGGCCACCCGGGTGTCCGAGATGCCGCTCGCCAGCGGTGAGGTCGACATCCGCGAGCGCGTCCCGGACGAGGACACCGACCCCGCCACCGAGGTCGGGCAGGTCGGCTCCGCGGTCAACCGGATGCTCGGCCACGTCGAGTCGGCGCTCACCGCCCGGCACGAGTCGGAGACGCAGGTGCGGCGGTTCGTCGCGGACGCCTCCCACGAGCTCCGCACGCCCCTGGCCTCGATCCGCGGCTACGCCGAGCTGGTGCAGCGGCGGCCCGGCGACCTGCCCGACGACGTCGTCCGCGCGATGGGCCGCGTGGAGTCGGAGGCGCGCCGCATGACGTCGCTGGTCGAGGACATGCTCCTGCTGGCCCGGCTCGACGCCGGGCGCGACCTCGACCTCGAGGAGGTCGACCTGGCCGCGATCGCCGTGGACGCCGTCGCCGACGCCCACGTGGCCGGGCGGGACCACACGTGGCGGCTCGACCTCCGCGCGGGTCCCGGCGACGCGGCGGACGACGGGGGGCCGCCCGGCACGCTGGTGGTCGGCGACGAGCACCGGCTCCGGCAGGTCCTGGTCAACCTGCTGTCGAACGCCCGGGTGCACACGCCGGCCGGCACCACGGTGGTGGTCGCCGTCGCCCGGGAGGGTGACCGGGTGCTCCTGCGGGTCCGCGACGACGGCCCCGGCATCGCCGAGCCGCTGCGCTCCCGGCTGTTCGAGCGCTTCGCCCGCGGGGACGCGTCCCGCAACCGGGCGGCGGGGTCGACGGGTCTCGGCCTGGCGATCGTGCACGCGGTGGTCACGGCGCACGCCGGGACGATCGAGGTCGACGGGACGCCGGGGTCGACGGTGTTCACGGTGCGGCTGCCGGCGGCCGACGCCCCCGACGCGCCGGCGGCGGCGCCGTCGGCCGCGGCCGCGGGGGCGCCGG
>NZ_SZYE01000166.1 GCF_005239125.1 Cellulomonas hominis
GGTCACCAGCAGCGCGCCGGCGCCGACGAGCGCCAGGGCCGTCGCCAGCGCGAGCCCCGCCCCGGCGGCGCCGGTGGCGGCGAGCCCGCCGGACGCGGCGTCCGCGCCGTCCGCGGCGAGGACCGTGATCGGCAGCGCGAGCAGCACCGCCCCCGCGGCGTCCCGCACCTGCAGGTGGTGCAGGCCCGGCGCGAGGTCGGCGGGGATCGTGACGGTGACGGTCGCGCCGCCGTCCACCAGCCCGACGGTGGCGAGCCGCTGGTACACGGACGCGACGCCGACCTCCACCTGCTCGCCGGGCAGGCCGGTGAGCGTGAGCGTCACCGTGCCGCCGGCCCGGACGGTGGTCGCGGACACGCTGCCGGCCGGGGCGTCCGCCGCGGGCGGCGGCGTCGGCCCCGGGGTGGGCGGCGTGGTCGGGCCCGGGGGCGTCGTGCCGGGGAGCGCGACCAACCCGTCCAGCGCGGCGGTCAGCGCCGCCACCGCGCCGTCGACGGTCGCCTGCCCGGGGGCCGCGGCCCGGAGCACGAAGGCCGCCCGGCCCGCCGCCGCGTCGAGGGCGGCGACCGAGTCGACCGTGTACCGCGCGCGGTCGACCCCGGCCGCGCGCTCCGCGAGGCCGCGCAGCACGGCGGTGTCGGCGGCGGTGGTGCCGGGCACCGCGACCAGCTCGAACGCGTCGAGCGACCCCCACGCCCCGCCGGACAGCGTGAGCGAGGCGGAGACCACGACGACGCCGTCGGCGGCGACGGTCAGCACGTCCGTCTGCGGGTGCTGCCAGTTCGCGAACCCGTCCAGCCGGAAGTCCGCGGTGACCGAGGAGATGCCGGAGCTGGCGGAGATCTGCATCGTGTCCGCCGGACCGGCGTCGCCGCCCTGGGCGCGCGCCGACAGGCGGTACTGCCCGGCCGGCACGCCGGTGACCGTCTGCTCGATCGTGAACGCGTACGGGGCGGCGGCCCAGAAGTGGGTGGACCGCTCGCCGGCGTACGGGTCGTTCGTCGAGCTGATCGTGTAGCCGGTGCCGGTGCCGGTCCACGGCGCCGCGCCGTCCTCGAACCCGCCGTTGACGACGAGGTTCTCGCCCTGCCCGGCGTCGGCCAGCACCGTCACCGTCGCGGTGGCGGCGTGCCCGCCCGCCGTCGTGCCGGCGACGGTGTACGTGCCGGGGTCGAGCAGCCAGGACGGGTCGTCCCGCCAGGTGACCGCCTCGTCCTCGGTGGTGCCGTCGGTGTAGGAGACGCGCAGCGTGCCGGGCAGCGGCACGGCGTCGCCGGCGACGACGGTCAGGCGCGGCTGCTCGACGGCGTCCACCTGGCGCGGGGCGACCGACCCGGTGCGCGCGTACTCGTAGACCCGCAGCGACTCCAGCGGGGTGCCGTCGAACGCGAACAGCGCCTGGTTGTCCCACGAGGAGCCGCCGTACTCGTCGGCCCACTCGCCGCCGAGGGCCCCCGTCGGGTCGTAGAACTCCTGGGAGTGGGTGGTGGCCCACCCGGACCCGTCCCGCTCCCACAGGTCCCAGTTCGCGTCCACCTGCTCGGGCGGGCCGACGGGCAGCCACGCGGGCTCCCAGTAGAAGGTGCCGATGCCGCGCCCGCCGGAGACGTCCGCGACCGCCTGCATCACGTCGCGGATCGCCAGGGCCTGGCCCTGCACCGAGGCGGAGTAGGCGGTCGGCGCGGTGCGGATGACGTTCGGGTACCCGTCGCCGTCCTCGAGGGTGTACGCCCACGACGTCTCCGCGACCGCGACCTCCTTGTCGTAGGTCGTCGCGACCTGGTCGAGCACCGCGGTGAGGTTGGCGAGGCTGCCGTGCCAGAACGCGTAGTACGAGCTGAGGAAGACGTCGTAGTCGACCCCGCGGTCGTGCAGGGCCTTCGCGGCCGCCGCGTACTGCCCGGCGCGCTCGGGGTTGGTGAAGTGCACCGCGACCTTCACGTCGGGTCCGAGGGTCCCGCGGACCGCCTCGGAGCCGGCCTGGAACAGCCGGGCCGTGCTGTCCCAGCCCTGGACGCCGGCGATCTCGCCGCCGGTCGTCTCGTTGCCGATCTGCACCATCCCGACGTCGACCCCGGCGTCGGCCATGGCCCGCAGCGTGTCCGCCGTGTAGCTCTTCAGCGCCGCGACCCGCTGGTCGAGGTCGAGCCCGGCCCACGCCCGGGGCGACCTCTGCTGGCCGGGGTGCGCCCAGAAGTCGGAGTAGTGGAAGTCGACGAGCACGCGCATGCCGGCCGCGGTCGCCCGGCGCCCGATCTCGACGGCGCGCGCGGCGTCCACGTTCCCCCCGCCGTAGCCGAGGGCGGGGTCCGCGCTGGTGTACGGCTCGTTCCACACCCGGATGCGGGCGTAGTTGACGCCGGCGTCCGCGAGGACCTCGAACACGTCCGCCGGCCGACCCGCCCCGTCGCGGAACACCACGCCGGACTCCTCGAGCGACAGGACGCTGGAGAAGTCGGCGCCGTTGATCCAGTCCTCCCCCATGCCGTCGACGCGCGGCACCGTGATGCCCGCCTCGACCGGCACCGGTTCGTCGGCGCTGGCCACCCCGCCCGCGGCTCCCGTCACGCCCGCCACCCCCGTCATCGTCAGCACCGCGGCCAGCGCCACCGTGCGCGCACCCCGCCGTCGTGGTCCCGTCCTCATCGACCGGTCCTCCCTGGATCGCCGTGGTGCGGGCGCGCCGGAGCGCGCGCCCGCGGGTCCGTCCGTGGTCCCCCTGCCGCCGGGCGTCCGTGCCCGGCGGGGCCGCGCGCCCCGGGACGGTCCCGGGGCCGCGGCGATCAGCCCTTGACCGAGCCCGCCGACAGCCCGCCGACGATGTACCGCTGCAGCGAGAGGAACAGCGCCAGCACCGGGATCGAGCCGACGACCGCGCCCGCCGCGAACAGGCCCCAGCGCGAGGTGAGCTGGTTGGACACCCACTGGTACATGCCGACCGCCAGCGTCCAGTTCTCCTCGCTCGTCAGGACGATGCGCGCCAGGATGAAGTCGCCGAACGCGGAGATGAACGCCAGCAGCGCCACCACCGCGAGGATCGGCGTGACCAGCGGCATGATCAGCCGCCAGTAGATCTGGGCGTGCGTGGCGCCGTCGATGCGCGCCGCCTCGTCGATCTCGCGCGGCACGGAGTTGAAGAAGCCGTACATCAGGAACGTGTTGGCCCCGAGCGCGCCGCCCAGGTAGACGCAGATCAGCGCGACCCGGGAGTTCACGCCGAGCGCCGGGATCACGTTCCCGAGCGAGATGAGCAGCAGGAACACGGCCACGAACGCGACGGTCTGCGGGAACATCTGGATGATCAGCAGCGACGTGAGCGACGCGCGCCGCCCCTGGAACCGGAACCGGGAGAACGCGTACGCCGCGGCCGCGCCCATCAGCACGGCGCCGAACGCCGCGACGCCGCCGATCAGCAGGGTGTTGCCCACCCAGGTCCAGTACAGCGTGTCGCCCAGGGCCAGGAAGTTGTCCAGGCCGATCCGGCGGAACAGCGTGCTCGACCCGGCGAGCGAACCGGCGGGGTCGAGCGCCGCGGACAGCGCGTACACCAGCGGGAACACCGCGTAGAACACGATGACGAGGCCGACGGGGTACTTCCAGCCGGTCTCCGCCCACCACCGGGCGCGACGGACGCGGGTCGGGCGGCCGGGGGCGGGTGCGGCGGTCCGCTGCGCGGGGTTCGCGAGAGCCATCTCAGATCTCCTCGAGCTTGCGGGTCCGGCGGAACGCCAGGCCGGAGACGACGCCGATCACGACGAACACCACGATCGACAGCGCGCTCGCCAGCCCGTAGTCGGCGCGGCCGCCCGACACCCCGGAGATCTGGTAGATCGCGGAGATCAGGATGTCCGTCGACCCCATCGGCGTGCTGACCCCCGGGAAGGCCGGGCCGCCGCCGGTGAGCATGTAGATGATCGTGAAGTTGTTGAAGTTGAAGGCGAACGACGCGATCGCGAGCGGGGCGGTCGACACGAGCAGCATGGGCAGCGTGATCGACCGGAACTGCCGCCAGCGGCCGGCGCCGTCGACCCGGGCCGCCTCCATCACGTCGCCCGGCAGCGCCTGCAGCGCGCCCGTCGTGACCAGGAACCAGTACGGGTAGCTCAGCCAGAGGTTGACCCAGAGGATCGCGGCCTTCGCCAGCCAGGGGTCCGACAGCCAGCCGATGTCGGCGCCGAAGAAGAACCAGTCGTTGATGACGCCGAACTCGGAGTTGAGCATCCCGCGCCACAGCAGGGCGGACATGAACGCCGGGAACGCGTACGGCAGGATGAACAGCGTCCGCAGCACCTTGCGGCCGCGGATCCGCGGGTCGTTGTAGATCAGCGCGAACAGCAGGCCCAGCCCGAAGCTGGTGAGCACGGTGAGGATCGCGAACGCGAACGTCCACACCGCGACCCTGAGCAGCGGCCCGGCGTAGCTCGCGTCGGTGAACGCCCGGACGAAGTTGTCGAACCCGACGTCGACGTACCAGCCGGCCGCCAGCCGCTCGCCGTCCTCGGTGACGAACTGGCCGCGGTCGCTCGGGCTGTAGACGGCGCCGGTCTCCGTGTTGGTGATGGTCTGCGCGTCGGGGTCCCAGACCAGCCGTGAGGTGTACACCGCGGCCGTCGAGCCCTCGCGGGTGCGCAGCGAGCCGTCCTCGGCGTCGTCGGACACCGGGACGCGCAGCGCGACGACCTCGGCCTGCAGGTCGGCGTCCGCGTACAGCTGGGCCCGGGGCACGACCTCCCAGCCGGGCACCGCGACGGGCGTCCCGCGGTCGTCGACCTGCGCACCGCCGACCGCGTCCAGCGGCTCCTCGGCGGTGCCGACCCGGACGGTGCCGTCGTCGTTCACCGCGAACCCGAGCGCGTCGCCGTCGCGGACCACCGCGAGCGGGTACTCCGGCGAGCCCTCGACCTGGCGCTCGTCCTGGATCAGGGCGGCGTCGACGGCCTGCTGCATGCTGCCGAGGTGGCCGGTGCCGTAGTTCGTGAAGGCCACGTAGCCGGTGTAGAGCAGGGTGAACATCTGGAACACGGCCAGGAACACCAGGCCGGGGAACAGGTACTTCAGCGGCAGGGCCCGGCGGGCGAAGTAGATCCAGTCCGCCGCGGCGAGCAGGACGACGAGCGCCGCGAGGACCACCCACGCGCCCGCGCGGTAGGCCGAGAGGATCGCGAGCACACCGCCCGCGTTCACCGCCGCCATCAGCGCGAGCTTCACGACGAAGCCCCAGCCGAGGCCGCGCCAGTCGCGCGCGTGCGACTCGCGGGGCGCGGGGGCGCCCGGCTCGCCGGACCGGTCGGGCGGGATGCCGGGCGGGTGCTCGGCGGTGCTCGTGCCCACGGACATCGTTGCTCCTCGTGCGGGGTGGGGTGGGGTGCCGGTGGCGCGGGCGGGGTGCTCGCCCCGCCCGCGCCGCGCGGGTCAGCCGATCGCCTGCTCCACGCTGGTGACCATCGAGGTCCAGGTGCTGTCCGGGTCCTGGCCGGTGATCAGCGCGATCTGCGCCGCGTTCCAGAAGTCCCAGACGGCGCCCATCTCGGGGATGTTGGGCATCGGCACGCCGTTCTGCGCCGAGGCGAGGAACCCGGCGATGACCGGGTCGTCGCTGACCTGCTCGGCGACCGCGGTGAGCGCCGGGATGCGCGGGTCCGCGTCGTACAGCGCCTGCTGCGCCTCGTCGGTGGCGACGTAGTTGGCGAGGAAGTCGTTCGCGAGCAGCGCGTTCGACGACTGCGCCGACAGGTAGAAGCCCTGCACGCCGACGAACGGCGCCGCGGTGCCGCCCCCGGCGGACGGGATCGGGTTGACCGCGACCTCGACGCCCGCGTCCTGGTACGTGGGGATGGTCCACGGGCCCTGGATGATGAACGGGCTCTGACCGGTCGCGAACAGCTCGTTGCCGATGTCGTAGTCGACGGTGTCGGTGAAGTAGCCGGTGCCGGCCGAGCCGTTGTCGTGGATCCACCGGGCGTAGGCCAGGCCGGCGTCGCTGCCCATGCCGACCTCGGACGTGTACGACCCGTCCTCCTCCTGGACGAACACCGGGGCGCCGAACGAGGTCTGGAACGCGTACGACGTGTACATGTCCCCCTCGGCGCCGTTCGTGTAGAGGATGAACGGCCGGTCGCCGAACCCGGCGTCCGTGGCCATCCGGATCATCTCGTCGAACGTCTGCGGGGCCGTCTCGCCGACCAGCGCGGTGTTCTGGATCAGCGCGACCGACTCCTGCGCGTACGGCAGGGCGTAGAGCTGGCCGTCGTAGGTGAAGGCGTCGAGCGTGACCTGCTCGAAGTCGTCGGCGCGCGAGCCGAGGCTGATCGTGTCGACCACGCCGGACTCGACGAACTCGCCCAGCCAGTCGTGCGCGCCGACGGTGATGTCCGGGCCCTCGCCCGTCGGGACCTGCGCGAGGAAGTCCGCCCGCAGGTCCTCGAAGTTCTTCTGCACGACCGTGACGGTCGCGCCGCTGTCCGCCTCGAAGTCCGCCGCGGCGTTCTTGATCGCCTCGGCGCGCTCGGCGTCCGACCAGATCACGAGCTCGCCGCCCGAGCCCGCCGCGGCGGTGCCGCCGTCGGCCGTCGTGGCGGGGGCGGGGTCGCCGCTGCACGCGGCCAGGAGAGCCACCGTCGCCACTGCGGCGACGCCGGCTGCGAAGTGCCTGCGCATGTGTCGTCCTTTCCGGGAGGGCCGCCGCGTGCGCGTCGATCGCGTCGTCGCGACCCGTGGTGGGTGCGGGGGCGCACGGTGCGTCCCCGCGGATGCCGGCTGCCGCACCGCCCCGTCCGCCGGAGGGACCCGGCGGGGAGGTGCGCAGCCTCGGTCGTGCGGTCAGCGACCACCCCCCTGAGGGCGGGCGGTGCGCAGCACCGCCACCTCCCCCGCACCGACCTCGTACGACTCCCCGGCGTCGGTGCCGGAGAGCAGCTCTGCGCCCGGCACCGCGAGGGTGACCGGCTCGTCGCGGTGGTTCACCGCGACCACGTAGTCGTGGGCGTCGCCGCGCCGGACCACGACCTCGAGGCCCTCGGGAAGCCCCGGGGGCACGACGCCGGCGTCCGCGTAGACCTCGGCGAGCACCGGGGCCAGCGCGTCGACGCCCAGCCGCGTGCTCACGTACCAGCCCGCACCGGCGCCGTGCGCGTGCCGGGTGATGGCCGGCAGGCCGTCGGCGGGCCCGCCGCGGTAGGTGCCGCGGACCTCCGCACCGTCCAGCGCCAGGTGCTCGCTCCACGCGGCGGTCGGCACCGTCGCGCCGCCGAGCTCGACCGCGACCTCGTGCTGCGGGCGGACCGGCAGGAACTCCTCGACCATCAGGCCGAGCGCGGCGCGCAGCGGTGCGCCGAAGCCGCCCTCGTGCACCGCGTCGTGCTCGTCCACGACGCCGGCGAAGCAGGACACCAGCAGCGTGCCGCCCTGGGCCACGTAGTCCGCCAGGTTCTTGCCGGCCGCCTGGGTCACCAGGTACGACGACGGCGCGACCACCAGGCGGTACCCGGACAGGTCGTCCTCGGGGTGCGCGAAGTCGACGGTCACGCCGTCCCGCCACAGCCGCTCGTAGTACGCGCGGACCCGCTCGCGGAACCCGAGCTCGTCCGACGGCCGCCACTCCAGGTCCTGGGCCCAGAGCGACTCCCAGTCGTAGAGGACGGCGACGTCCGCCTGCACCCGCGAGCCCCTGACCTCGGCGAGCCGGCCGAGCTTCGCGCCCAGGTCGACCACCTCGCGGAACACCCGGGACCCGGTGCCGGCGTGCGGCAGCATCGCCGAGTGGAACTTCTCCGCCCCGGAGCGGGAGGCCCGCCACTGGAAGAACAGGATGCCGTCGGCGCCGCGCCCCAGGTGGGTCAGCGCGTTGCGGTGCATCTCCCCGGGGCGCTTGGCGATGTTGTGGCCCTGCCAGTTCACCGCCGACGTCGAGTGCTCCATCAGGATCCACGGCTTGCCGCGCGCCACGGACCGGGTCAGGTCCGCCGACAGCGCCAGGCCGACGTGCGCGTCCTCGTCCGGCGACCAGAGGTAGTGGTCGTCCGACACCACGTCGACCTCGCGCGCCCAGCGCCACAGGTCCGTGTTGTACGACTGGTGCGCCATGAAGTTCGTCGTCACCGGCTGGGCGGCGTGCTCGCGGATCGCGTCCCGCTCCGCGCGGAAGCATGCCCGCAGCGCCTCGTCGGTGAACCGCGCGAAGTCGAGCCGCTGCGCCGGGTTCGGGGTCGAGGCGGTGGCGCCCGGGGCGCCGACGTGCTCCCAGTCGCCGTAGACCTGGCCCCAGAACGCGGTGCCCCACGCGGCGTTCAGCGCGTCGAGCGAGCCGTACCGCTCCCGGAGCCACGCCCGGAACGCCGCCACGGACGCCGGGGAGAAGTCCTCGCCGACCGGCGCGCCGTACTCGTTGTGCACGTGCCACAGCACGACGGCGGGGTGGTCCGCGTACCGGCGGGCGAGCGCGCCCGCGATCCGGGCCGCCGCCGCGCGGTACTCGGGCGAGGACGGCGAGACCATGCCGCGCGAGCCCGGGCCGAGCGCCGTCCCCTCGCGGGTGACGACGCGCGCCTGCGGGTAGGTCGCGTAGAACCAGGCCGGCGGCGCGGCGGTCGGCGTGCCGAGGTCGACCGCGATGCCGTTCGCGTGCAGCAGGTCGAGCACGTCGTCCAGCCAGCCGAAGTCGTACTCGCCCTCGCGCGGCTCCAGCAGCGCCCAGGAGAAGATGCCGACGCTGACGAGGTTCACGCCCGCCTCGCGCATCAGGGCGACGTCCTCGTCCCAGACGTGGCGGGGCCACTGCTCCGGGTTGTAGTCGCCGCCGTAGGAGATCCCCTGCGTCGGCCAGCCGAACTCCGTCATCCCGCTCCTGCTCCCTCACCTCGCTGTGCACGGTCACAGTAGGGTGCACGGCGCGATGAGGCACAGGGCGGCGGCGTCTCTGTTACGCAACTGTGACCATGCACGGTGCA
>NZ_SZYE01000167.1 GCF_005239125.1 Cellulomonas hominis
GCGGGCGCACCCGACCGGGCCGGGCGGCCGCGGCGGCCGCGGCGGGAGGCAGGGGGAGGGTGCGGGCGTCGGGTCCGGGTGCGCGGCACGGCCGCCCTGCGCCGCTCCGTCAGCGAGGTGCGGCTGCACCCCGCCGACCTGGTGCTGCCGATGTTCGTCAAGGAGGGCCTCGAGGAGCCGGCGCCGATCGCCTCGATGCCCGGCGTCGTCCAGCACACCCGCGACTCGCTGCGCCGGGCGGCCGCCGAGGCCGCCGCGGCCGGCGTGTCGGCCGTCAACCTGTTCGGCGTCCCGCTGACCCGCGACGCGGTCGGCTCCGGCGCGACCGACCCCGACGGCGTGCTCAACCGCGCCATCGCCGACGTGCGGGCCGAGGTCGGCGACGCGCTGGTGATCCAGGCGGACCTCTGCCTCGACGAGTTCACCGACCACGGCCACTGCGGCGTGCTGACCGCGGACGGCCGGGTGGACAACGACGCGACGCTCGAGCGGTACGCGGAGATGGCCCTGGTCCAGGCCGAGGCGGGCGCCCACATGGTGGCCCCCAGCGGCATGATGGACGGCCAGGTCGGCGTGATCCGGGACGTCCTCGACGCCGCCGGCCGCGACGACGTCGCGGTGCTCGCGTACGCCGCGAAGTTCGCGAGCGTGCTCTACGGGCCGTTCCGCGACGCGGTGGAGTCGACGCTGGAGGGCGACCGCCGGACCTACCAGATGGACCCGGCGAACCGCCGCGAGGCGCTGCGCGAGGTCGCCCTCGACATCGAGGAGGGCGCTGACCTCGTCATGGTGAAGCCGGCCGGCGCGTTCCTGGACGTGCTGGCCGACGTCGCCGCCGTCAGCACCGTGCCGGTCGCGGCGTACCAGGTGTCCGGCGAGTACGCGATGGTCGAGGCCGCCGCCGCGCAGGGCTGGCTGGACCGCCGCCGCGCGATCACGGAGTCCGTGCTCGGCATCCGCCGGGCGGGCGCCGACCAGGTGCTGACGTACTGGGCCGTCGAGCTGGCCCACTGGCTGCGGGAGGAGTGGCGGTGACCGAGGTGACGAGCACGAGCACGTCGAGCACGAACGAGGGGCTGTTCGACCGGGCGCGGGGCGTCGTGCCCGGCGGCGTCAACTCCCCGGTGCGCGCGTTCGGGTCCGTGGGCGGGGCGCCCCGGTTCCTGGCGTCCGCCCGCGGCGCGTACGTCACCGACGTCGAGGGCCGCGAGTACGTGGACCTCGTCGGCTCCTGGGGTCCCGCGCTCCTCGGTCACGCGCACCCGGAGGTCGTCGAGGCCGTCCGCGAGGCCGCGGGCCGGGGCCTGAGCTTCGGCGCCCCCACGCTGGCCGAGGTCGAGCTCGCGGAGGCCGTGCGCGCCCGGGTGCCCGCCGTCGAGCGGCTGCGCCTGGTGTCCACCGGCACCGAGGCGACCATGACCGCGATCCGGCTGGCCCGCGGCGTCACCGGCCGGGACACCGTCGTGAAGTTCGCCGGGCTCTACCACGGGCACTCCGACGGCCTCCTGGCCGCCGCCGGCTCCGGCCTCGCGACGTTCGCGCTGCCGGGCTCCGCGGGGGTGCCCGCGGCCATCGCCGCCGAGACGATCGTGCTCCCGTACAACGACGTCGCCGCGGTCGAGGCCGCGTTCGCCGAGCACGGCACGCGGATCGCCGCGGTGATCACCGAGGCGGCGCCGGCGAACATGGGCGTCGTCCCGCCGGAGCCCGGGTTCAACGCCGCGCTGTCCCGGATCACCCGGGAGCACGGCGCCCTGCTGATCCAGGACGAGGTGCTCACGGGCTTCCGCGTCGGTCCCGCGGGCTGGTGGGGCCTGGAGGCCGCGCGCGAGGGCTGGTCGCCCGACCTGCTGACGTTCGGCAAGGTCGTCGGCGGCGGCATGCCGGTCGCCGCGCTCGGCGGCCGCGCCGAGGTGATGGACGCGCTGGCCCCCGTCGGCCCGGTCTACCAGGCGGGCACGCTGTCCGGGAACCCGGTGGCCGTCGCCGCGGGCCTGGCCACGCTCCGGCTCGCCGACGACGCGGTGTACGCGGCGGTCGACCGGGCGTCGGCGACCCTGCGCGCGGCGGTGGACGAGGCGCTGACCGCCACCGGGCTGCCGCACGCCGTCCAGAACGCCAGCAACCTGTTCAGCACGGTGCTCGGCACGGACGCGGGCGCGCGGGACTACGCCCAGATGCTCGCGACCGAGTCGTGGCGGTACCCGGCGTTCTTCCACAGCCTGCTGCGGGACGGGGTCTACGCGCCGCCGTCCGCGTTCGAGGCGTGGTTCGTGTCCGCGGCGCACGACGACGCGGCACTCGGGCGCATCGTCGAGGCGCTGCCGGCCGCGGCCCGCGCGGCCGCCGGCGCGACGCCGCCGGCCGCCTGACGGGCGCCGACCTACCAGAAGGTCGGTATTTCTCGGCGGGAATCATTCCTACTGATCGGTAACATCACGGTCCCGGCGCCCTGACCTGGACCTTTTCAGATCCGAAATGTCCGCGTAACACGGGAATGTTCGAAAGTCTCACATCCTGTGCTACTCCTATGACCCACGTCACGGGCGCCCGGAAGCGCCCGCGACCGCGCGACACCCCCACGCGACCGGGGACGCGCCGCCGGGTCACCGGGCGGCCGCGCCCCGGCTGGACCTCCTTCAGGGAAGAGGTACACGCATGACTGCGGTTCCCCTCGGCCGCCGGCGCGGCATCGTCTCCGTGGCCGGCCTGGCCGCCACCGCCCTCGTCCTCGCCGCGTGCGGCGGCGGCTCCGACGGCGGCGACGACACCTCGGACGGCGGCGGCTCGTCCGGCGGCGGCTCGCTGCTGATCGGCACGACCGACAAGATCACGACGATCGACCCGGCGGGCTCCTACGACAACGGCTCGTTCGCCGTGATGAACCAGGTGTACCCGTTCCTCATGAACACGCCGTACGGCAGCCCGGACGTGGAGCCCGACATCGCCGAGTCGGCCGAGTTCACCTCGCCGACCGAGTACACGGTCACCCTGAAGCCCGGCCTGACCTTCGCGAACGGGAACGACCTCACGTCCTCCGACGTGAAGTTCACGTTCGACCGCCAGCTCGCGATCTTCGAGTCGGGCGCGGACGACGGCAACGGCCCCGGCTCGCTGCTCTACAACCTGGACAGCGTCGCGGCGCCCGACGACACCACCGTCGTGTTCACCCTGAAGTCCCCCGACGACCAGGTGTTCCCGCAGATCCTGTCGAGCCCCGCCGGCCCGATCGTCGACGAGGAGGTCTTCGCGGCCGACGCGCTGACCCCGGACGACGAGATCGTCGACGGCCAGGCGTTCGCCGGCCCGTACACGATCACCGGCTACAGCCAGAACGACCTCGTGTCGTACGAGGCGAACCCGGAGTACCAGGGCCTGCTCGGCGCGCCGAAGAACGAGGAGGTCTCGGTCACCTACTACGCCGAGGCGTCCAACCTGAAGCTCGCCGTCCAGCAGGGCGACGTCGACGTGGCGTTCCGCAGCCTGTCCGCGACCGACATCGAGGACCTGCGCGGCGACGACAACGTGAAGGTGGTGGACGGCCCCGGCGGCGAGATCCGCTACATCACGTTCAACTTCAACACCCAGCCGTACGGCACGACCACGCCGGAGGCCGACGAGGCCAAGGCGCTCGCCGTCCGGCAGGCGGTGGCCGACCTGATCGACCGCGAGGAGATCGCCGACCAGGTCTACAAGGGCACCTACACGCCGCTGTACTCGTACGTCCCCGAGGGCCTCACCGGCGCCACCGAGTCGCTCAAGCCGCTGTACGGCGACGGCGAGGGCGGCCCGGACGCCGACAAGGCCGCGTCGACCCTCGAGGCCGCCGGCGTCGAGACCCCGGTCCAGCTGTCGCTGCAGTACAGCAACGACCACTACGGCCCGTCCTCCGGCGAGGAGTACGCGCTGATCAAGGACCAGCTCGAGTCCACCGGGCTGTTCACGGTCGACCTGCAGACCACCGAGTGGGTGCAGTACGCGAAGGACCGCACCTCGGACGTGTACCCGGCCTACCAGCTCGGCTGGTTCCCGGACTACTCGGACGCGGACAACTACCTGACGCCGTTCTTCCTCACGGAGAACTTCCTGGGCAACCACTACGACAACCAGGAGGTGAACGACCTGATCCTGCAGCAGGCCGTCACCGCCGACGCCGGCGAGCGCACCGCGCTCATCGAGCAGATCCAGGACGCGGTCGCCGCGGACCTGTCCACGGTGCCGTACCTCCAGGGCGCCCAGGTCGCCGTCGTCGGCGCGGACGTGACCGGCGCCGAGGACACCCTCGACGCCTCGTTCAAGTTCCGCTACGGCGCGCTCTCCCTCGGCTGATCCGACCGACACCACGCCCGGCGCGGGCCGCTCACCCGAGCGGCCCGCGCTGCGGCGTCACCGGGAAGAAGAGATGACCTCCACCTCCACCACCGGTCCGCTGCAGCCCACCGGCGCAGCGGACGCGACCGCCACCGGGGGCGACGCGACGCCCGGCCGCAAGGAGCCGCGCACCCGCGGCGCCGGCGGCGGGCTCGGCCGCTACCTGCTCGTGCGGTTCCTGCTGATCATCCCGACCGTGTTCATCCTGGTCACCGTCGTGTTCGTGCTGATGCGCGCGACCGGCGACCCGATCACGGCCGCCCAGGGCGGGCGCCTGCCCGCCGACCAGCTCGCCGAGCGCATCCACCAGGCCGGCTACGACCGGCCGATCCTCGTCCAGTACGGGGAGTACCTCGGCGACCTCCTGCGGGGCGACTTCGGCACCACCCTCAGCGACAGCCGGCCCGTCACCGAGGTGCTGACCACGTTCGGCGCCGCGACCCTCGAGCTGGCGTGCTACGCGCTGCTCGTCGCGTTCGTCGTCGGCATCCCGCTCGGCCTGCTCGCCGCGTACTTCCGCGACCGGTTCCACGACGCGGTGCTGCGCGTGTTCGCCATCGCCTGCTACGCCACGCCCGTGTTCTTCGCCGGCCTGCTGCTCAAGCTGGTGTTCGCCGTGCAGCTCGACTGGCTCCCGGTGTCCGGGCGCGCGTCCACGCGGTCCGAGATCGCGATGCGGCAGCTGGACGACCCGACCGGGATCTACCTGATCGACGCCATCCGCACCGGCAACGGCGAGGTCGTCGCGGACGTCCTGCAGCACGCCGTCCTCCCCGCGATCGCGCTCGGCCTGCTGACCGCGGGCGTGTTCCTGCGCCTCGTGCGCACCAACGTGATCGGCACGCTCGGCTCCGGCTACGTCGACGCCGCCCGGTCCCGAGGCGTCCGCGAGTCCCGGCTGCTGCGCAAGCACGCGTACAAGCCGGCGCTCATCCCGATCATCACCGTCGTCGGCATGCAGGTCGCGATGCTGCTCGTCGGCGCGGTGCTCACCGAGACGACCTTCGAGTGGCGCGGCCTCGGCTTCCAGCTGTCGCAGTACCTGCAGGCGCGCGACTTCGTCGCCGTGCAGGGGATCGTCGTGCTGCTCGCCGTGATCGTCGCCGTGACCAACTTCCTGGTCGACGTCCTCGCCGCGCTCATCGACCCGAGGGTGAGGTACTGACATGGCGACCACCCCCGCCACCGGGGCCGTCCCCGCCACGTCCGCGCCGACCGCGCGCCGCGGCTGGCGCCAGCTGCCCGTCGTGCACCAGCTCCGGCAGAGCGTCGGGCTGCAGCGCGGCATGCTGATCACCGGCCTGGTGCTCACCGGCCTGCTGGTCCTGACGGCGCTGATCGCGCCCCTGCTCGCGCCGTACGGCTTCAACCAGCTGCGCGACGCGGACGGCCCGTTCGGCGCCCAGCAGCCGCCCTCGGCCGAGCACTGGCTCGGCACCACCGTCGGCGGCTTCGACGTGCTGTCCCGGGTGATCTACGGCTCGCGCACCGCGCTGCTCGTCATGATCATCGCCATCGCGGCCTCGCTGTTCATCGGCGTGCTGCTCGGGCTGCTGTCCGGCTACTTCGGCGGCTGGCTCGACCGGGTCCTCGTCGTGATCGCCGACGCCGTGTACGCGTTCCCGTCCCTGCTGCTCGCCATCGTGCTGGCCATCGTCATCAGCGGCGGGCAGTCCGACATGTGGGGCGGCGTCCTCGCCGCCGCGCTGTCGATCACCGTCGTGTTCACGCCGCAGTACCTGCGGGTGGTGCGCGCCGAGACCATCCGGATCAAGTCCGAGGCGTTCGTCGAGTCCGCCCGGGTGATCGGGGCCAGCAGCACCCGGATCATGACCAAGCACGTCCTGCGCAACGCCACCCGGACGCTGCCGCTGATCATCACGCTCAACGCGTCGGAGGCCGTCCTCACCCTGGCCGGGCTCGGGTTCCTCGGCTTCGGCATCGAGCCGACCCAGGCCGCGGAGTGGGGCTACGACCTCAACCGGGCCATCGCCGACGTCACGTCGGGCATCTGGTGGACGTCGGTGTTCCCCGGCGTCGCCATCGTGCTGTCCGTCCTGGGCATCACGCTGGTCGGCGAGTCGCTCAACGACCTGGCGGACCCGCGGCTGCGCACCCGCCGCGCGTCGGCCGACGTGCAGGGCGACCTCGCGGCGACCTCGGTCGTTCCCGGCGGCGCCCTCACGGCCCCCGGCGGAGTGGAGGGCCTCGAGCCCGGGACGGAGCGCACGCGATGACCGCACGGATCGACACCACGCCCCACCAGGGCACCACCGCCGAGCCGGTCGTCGAGATCACCGACCTGTCGGTGTCCTTCGCGACCGACGCCGGCGACGTCCGCGCGGTCGACGGCGTCTCGCTCACCGTCGCCGCCGGGGAGGTGCTGGCCGTCGTCGGCGAGTCCGGCTCCGGCAAGTCGGTGACCGCCAAGACGCTGCTCGGCCTGCTCCCGTCCACCGCCACCACCCGGGGCGCCGTCGTGCTGTCCTCCCGGGACGGCGCGGTGCGCAGCGACGTCGTCGCGCTCGACGGATCGGCGCTCCGGCGCGTCCGCGGCCGGGACGCCGCCATGGTGTTCCAGGAGCCGTCCACCGCGCTCAACCCGGTGTACCCGGTGGGCTGGCAGATCGTCGAGGGCCTGCGCGCCCACCAGAAGATCAGCCGCGCCGAGGCGCGGGCCAAGGCGGTCGACATCCTGCGCCGGGTCGGCATCCCCGACCCGGAGCACCGGATCGACCACTACCCGCACCAGTTCTCCGGCGGGCAGAAGCAGCGCATCGTCATCGCCCAGGCGCTGGTGCTCGACCCCGGCGTGATCATCGCCGACGAGCCCACCACCGCCCTGGACGTGACCGTGCAGGCCGAGATCCTCGACCTGCTCCGCCGCTGCCGGGACGAGTTCGGCGCGGCCATCGTGCTCATCACGCACAACATGGGCGTGGTGGCCGACCTCGCCGACCGCGTGGCCGTGATGTACCAGGGGAAGATCGTCGAGCAGGCGCCTGTGCGCGACCTGTTCGGCGCCCCGCAGCACGCCTACACCCGGTCGCTGCTCGACGCCGTGCCGCGGATCGGCGGCGGCGGCGCGCACGCCCGAGCCCGCGCCGCCGCCCGGTCCGCGGGCTGGGCCGAGCAGACGCCGGTGGTCGAGGCGCGCGACCTGGAGATCGTCTACCCCGGGCGGCTGCGGCAGCCCGGGTTCCGGGCGGTCGACAGGGTCTCGCTCGCGATCCGGCCCGGGGAGGTCGTCGGCCTGGTCGGCGAGTCCGGCTCCGGCAAGACCACGATCGGGCGGGCGATCGCCGGCCTCACCCGCGTCACCGGCGGCTCGCTCCAGGTCCTCGGCCTGGAGATGAACGGCGTGCGCGAGCGCGAGCTGCGGCCCGTGCGCCCGCGCATCGGGTTCGTGTTCCAGGACCCCGCGACGTCGTTCAACCCGCTGCTCACCATCGCCGAGTGCGTGGCCGAGCCGCTGGTCGTGCACGGACGGGCCCGGGACGCCCGGGCCGCGCGGTCCCGGGTGGACGAGCTGCTCGAGTCCGTGCAGCTGCCGCGGTCCTACGGCGACCGGTTCCCGCACGAGCTGTCCGGCGGCCAGCGCCAGCGCGCGTCGCTCGCCCGGGCGCTCGCGCTCGACCCGGAGCTGCTGATCGCCGACGAGCCCACGTCGGCGCTCGACGTGTCGGTCCAGGCCCGGGTGCTGGAGCTGTTCTCCGAGCTGCAGGAGCAGCTCGGGTTCGCGTGCCTGTTCATCAGCCACGACCTCGCGGTGGTGGACCTGCTCGCCGACCGGATCGCGGTGCTGCACCGCGGGCGGCTGGTCGAGGAGGGCACCGGCGAGGAGGTGCTCGGCTCGCCCCGCGAGGAGTACACCCGCCGGCTGCTCGCCAGCCTGCCGGTCCCGGACCCGGACGAGCAGGCCCGTCGGCGCGAGGCGTGGCGGGCGCTGGCCTGACCCACCGCGGCACCCGCAGGGGCCCGCCCGCCGAGTTCGCCGGTTGCGCGGATCGGGCCCCTGCGGAACCGGCGAACTCGCGCGGAACCGGCGAACTCGGGCCGGCGCGGGGGACCGCGCTCCTCACCGGTCCACCGGATGCGCCGTTCCGCTCAGCATTTCGGCCCTGCGTGTCGATAGGTCCCGTGTGGAGCAGGGGATCGGCACCGAGCCGACCGCGCGGCGCACGCGCCGCCGCGGGCTGTGGCGCACGGCGGCACGCAGGGCGTCCGTCGTGCCCTCGGCGCGCCCCGCGGCCGACCGGTCCGACGACTGGTTCGACGCCTGGCTGACCGACGCCGCCGACGTGGCGGGTGCCCGGCGGGCGCTCGCGCAGGCGGAGGCCGCCGGGTGGACCGTGCTGCGCGACCTGCACCGGCCCGGCAGCACGGACGCGACCGTCGAGCACGTCGCCGTCGGCCCCGGCGGCGTGGTGGTCGTCGAGACGCTGCGCTGGGCCGGCGAGGTGACGGCGCAGGACGGCACCCTGCGGCACCGCGGCTACGGCCGGACGGCGGACGTGGCGGCGGTCGCGGACGCGGCGGGCGCGG
>NZ_SZYE01000168.1 GCF_005239125.1 Cellulomonas hominis
CGCGCCGGTCATCGGCGCCGCGGCGACGACCGCCCGGCCGCGGACCCCGTGGCGACCGCCCTCGCCGTGCCGGTCGCCGCGCAGGCGGTGTGCGCGCCGGTGCTGCTCGTGCTCACCCCGGCCGTCCCGGTGTACGCCGTGCTGGCGAACGCCGTCGCCGCCCCGGCGGTGGCGCCGGCGACCGTCGGCGGGCTGCTCGCCGCGGTGCTCGGTCCGTGGTGGCCGGCGGGGGCCGCCTGGTGCGCGCAGGGGGCGGGTGCCGCGTGCTGGTGGATCGCCCGGGTCGCCCGCACGGCCACCGGGCTGCCGGGCGCCCAGGTCGCGTGGGCGGGTGGCGCGCTCGGCCAGGTGCTCCTCGCGTGCGCGTGCGGCGCGGCGCTCGTCCTGGTGCTCCGCTGTCGGCGGGCCGTGGGACGCTAGGCACGTGCCTGCTCCCACCTCCGCCGCGCGCCGACCCGCCCGGGGCGGCCGCGGGTCGTCCGCCCCCGCCGGCCTCGCGTGGGACGAGGTGGGGATCGCCCCCGTCGTCCTGATCACCGGGCCCGAGGAGCTGCTCGCGGAGCGCGCCGCCGACCGGGTCGTCGGGCTCGCCCGCGAGCGTGCCGCCGAGGTCGAGGTCAGCCGGCTCGACGCCGCGGCGTACGGTGCCGGCGAGCTGCGGCTCGTCACGAGCCCGTCGTTGTTCGCCGAGGACCGGGTCGTGGTGGTCGAGAACGTCGAGAAGGGCACGGACGACCTGATCCTCGAGGCGACCGCGTACGTGGCCGCCCCGCAGGACGACGTCGTCCTGGTGCTCCGGCACGGCGGCGGCCAGCGGGGCAAGCGGCTGCTCGACGCCGTGCGGGCCGCCGGTCACCCCGTCGTGGTGTGCGAGACGGTCAAGCGTGACGCCGACAAGGCGTCGTTCGTCACGCAGGAGCTGCGGCGCGCCGGCCGGCGGATGGAGGCCCGTGCCGTCCGGTCGCTGGTGGACGCCGTCGGCAGCGACCTGCGTGAGCTCGCGGCGGCGTGCGCGCAGCTCGTCGCCGACACGACCGGCGTCATCAGCGTCGAGGTCGTCGAGCGGTACTACGGCGGCCGGATCGAGGCGACCGGGTTCCGCGTCGCCGACGCCGCGGTCGACGGCAACGCGGGGGAGGCGGTCGCGCTCCTGCGGCACGCGTTCGCCACGGGCGTCGACCCGGTCCCGCTGGTCGCGGCCCTGGCGGCCCGGCTCCGGGTGCTCGCGAAGGTGTCGGCGGTCCGGGGGCGCGGGCCCGGCGCCGAGCGCGACCTCGGGCTCGCCCCGTGGCAGGTCGACCGGTCGCGCAAGGAGCTGAACCGGTGGACGCCCGAGGCGCTCGCGTCCGCGATCACGGCCGTCGCGCAGGCGGACGCCGAGGTCAAGGGGGCGAGCCGCGACCCGCGGTTCGCCGTCGAGCGCGCGGTGCTGCGGATCGCCGCCGTCGTCCGGCGCTGACCGCTCCCGCGACGGCGCCGGCCACGCCGGCGTGCGGCGCTGCCCGGCCGATCAGATGTAGTGCTGCCCCAGCGCGTTGGTGCCCGGCCGCAGCAGCGGCGCCGCCGACCGGTCGACCAGCAGGCTCCGCTCCAGCAGGTTGCCCTGGTACAGGTCGAACCCGAGGCGCCGCCCGGCCTTGAGCTCGGCGCTCGTCTCGACGAACTCGGCGATGAGCAGCGCGCCGTGCGAGCGGGCCAGGTCGACGACCGGCTCGCCCTCGAGGTCGAGGTCCCGCGCGTCGATCTTCACGAAGTCGGCCTGGGGGAGGAGCGTGCGCTGGTCCTGGCGGGAGACGAAGCCGGCCATCGCGATCCGGAAGCCCTGCTCGCGGAGCCGGCGCACCCCGCGCAGCACGTCGCCGTCGATGCGGGTGGTACCGGTGATCTCCACCACGAGGCGGTCGGGGCGGTTCGGCAGGTGCAGCTCGCCGGTGAGGAAGGCGCGGGGGCACCGCGCGAACAGCCAGCGCCCGTGGCCGACCTCGTCGACGTCCGCGCGCCCGAACGTGGCACGCAGCACGGCGCTCGTGGCGCGCTCGTGCTGGAGCTCGCTCCACGCGCCGGCGTCCGCCGAGGTGGCGCCGGGCACCCGGAACGCGAGCTCGTAGCCGAAGGGGTGCAGGCGCGGGGAGAAGATCCCCTGCCTCCCGACGACCACGCGCTCGCTCGCCACGTGCCGGTCCCACTCACGGCGCAGCACGTCCGGGATCGCGGCGTCGATCTCGTCCGCGAGCCGTCGCTCCACGTCGCCCTGTCCCCTGGTCATGTCATCCATGACACCACAGTCAGCGCCGCATGACACGGGTTCGGCGCTCTCACATGGGGTGATATCGCGCGATGACGCGGCAAAGTGACGTCTGATTCACCCGATTGGGCGGAACCGCGTCAGAACTGCTCAGGAGGTGGTGCGAAGCGCATCGCATCAGTCATGATCGTCGTGACAGCCAGTCAACATTCTGTGACAGGAGAACCCCCCATGCGTACTTCGATCAAGGCCATCGCCACCGCCGCCCTCGCCCTGACCCTCACGCTGGGCGCCTCGGGTGCGGCCAACGCCGCCGGCGGCTTCACGATCCAGAGCGGCGCGACGGGCTGCTGCCGGACCGTCGCCTGAACGCCTTCGGGGCGTCCCGGCTCGCTCTGCCGACGCCACCCGCGTGCGGCGAGCCGGGACCGAGTCGTGGCGGACGGGTGACAGGCTCGCCGTCACGAGGCGTCATAGGTACAGTGACACCCATGACGACCATTGCTGACCGCGTCCGCCAGGCGCGGTTGGCCGCTGGGCTCTCCCAGACGGCCCTCGCCGGAGACGCGCTCTCGCCGAGCTACATCTCGCTGATCGAGTCCGGCCGGCGCGAGCCGACCGACGCGGCGCTCGGCGTCATCGCCGAGCGGCTCGGGTCGACGGTCGAGTACCTCAAGCACGGCGACGAGGGGCCGGCCGAGGCGCGCGCCAAGCTCGCGCTGGACTACGCCCGCCTCGACCTGGTGTCGGGGGAGGCCACGTCGGCCCGCGACCGGATCCTCGCGCTGGACCTCGAGCCGGTCACCCGGCAGGTGCGGGTCGAGGCACTGCTGGCCCTGGCGCAGGCGCACGAGATGCTCGGCGACCTCGAGTCGGCCGTCGGCGTCCTGGAGCCCCTGCTCACGCAGGCGCGGGCCGAGCAGCACCACCTCGACGCCGCCGCCGCGGCCACCGCCCTCGTCGCCTCCTACGTGGAGTCCGGCGACCTCGGACGCGCGATCGAGGTCGGCGACCGCCAGCTCGCGGAGCTGGAGGAGGCCGGCCTCACCGGCACCGACGAGCACCTCCGCCTCGGCTCGACGACCCTGTGGGCGTACGTCGAGCGCGGCGACCTGCTGTACGCGACGCACCGCGCCGCCGAGCTGATCCGCCAGGCGGAGTCGCTCGGCACCCCGCGCGGCCGCGGGTCGGTCTACTGGAACGCGGCGCTCGTCGCGGAGCAGCGGCACGACTACGGCCTGGCCAAGCGCTACACCGAGCGCGCGCTCGCGCTGCTCGGCGAGGGCGAGGTCAGCCGCGACATCCCGCGTCTGCGCCTCAACTACGCGTGGCTCCTGCTCCGCAGCGACCCGGCCGAGCCGGGGACCGCGCTGGAGCAGCTCGAGCGCGCCGCGCCGGAGCTCGAGGTCTCGGGCTCCGAGGTGGAGATGGCCCGCCTGGACGTCGAGCGGTCCCGCGCGCACCTCATGCAGGGCGACCCGGTCGCGGCCGAGTCCTACGGCCGCGCGGCCCTCGACCGGCTCGGCGACCAGCCCCGTCTGGACGGCGCGGCGGCGCAGCTCGCGATCGGCGACGCGCTGCACGCCCGCGGCGAGGTCGAGGCGGCGTCCCGCGCGTACCGCTGGGCGGCCGACATGCTCGGCATGATGTCCGCGTCGCGGCAGTCCGCGGCGGTGTGGCGCGAGCTCGGCGACCGCTTCCTGGGCCACGGCGACGTGACCGGGGCGGCACAGGCGTTCGACCGCGCACTGCGGGAGGCGGGCTTCCGGCCGGCCGTGCCCGCGGTGCTGTGGGAGGCGTGGAGCGCGGTGGCTCAGGACTGAGCGACCGCGTTCCCCACGGGCAGGCCTCGGCCTGACCCGCACAGAGGGCGTCACCCCGCAGGGGGGGTGACGCCCTCGGCGTGTTTCGGGGGCGCCCCGCGCCCGGCGCCGTGCGTCCCGGCGTGCCGCCGCTCCGCCGAGGATGCAGCAGACGTCGCCATCAGGCGCGCGAAGGCAGCATGTGCCGCAACCTCGCCGGGCCGGTCGTGGCCGGGGGCTTGGGCGCGGGCGGGGTGCGGGTCGGGCGTGGGCCGGGCGTGGGTGGGACGACGAAGGGCGCCACCCCGTGGAGAGGGTGGCGCCCTTCGTCGGAGGCGTGCGGTCGCGTCAGAGCGCGTTGACCGACTTCGCCAGCGCCGACTTCTTGTTGGCGGCCTGGTTGGCGTGGATGACGCCCTTCGAGACGGCCTTGTCGAGCTTCTTCGAAGCAGCGACCAGCGCGGTGCTCGCGGCGTCCTTGTCGCCACCGGCGACGGCCTCGCGCACGCGGCGCACGAACGTCTTCAGCTCGGACTTGACAGCCTTGTTACGCAGGCGCGCCTTCTCGTTGGTGCGGATGCGCTTCATCTGGGACTTGATGTTGGCCACGGTGTGGACTCTCTTCGTGTGTTCGCCGGAGCGAGAGGAACAAGGTCGTAGAGGGCGCGTCCGGCGCCGGGACTGGGGCGTGGGGACACCCGCGGAGAGGAACCGGACTTGTGCCCGCCGACCCGGGCGGACACGCGACTGACAAGCCTACCAGGACGGCGGCCTCCGGACGACGCGGCGGGTCGCGGCGGCGAACCGTCAGGGGGTGAGGGGACGGGCGAGGGCCGCCGTCAGCGCCCTGGCGTCGCCCGTGACCGTCAGCGCCGGGTCGTCGGGTGCCGTCCGGCGCCACAGCAGGAGCGCGAGCGCGCGGGCCGGGCCCGCGACCGTCACGCGTGCCGCCGCGCCGCCCGGACCGCCTGCGCCGCCCAGCGTCCACCTCCGCCCCGCGTCGGCCGCGACCAGCCCCACGGGCGCGTCCAGCGGGGCCATCCGCCCGAGCCGCACCTGCCGCGGCGTCATCACCGTCACCACCTCGTCGACCGTGTCGGCCCACAGCGCGGGGTCGTCGACGGGGTGCGGCGCCCCGGCGGCCCCGGCGAGGTCGTGCAGGTGGACCAGGGTCTCGTGCAGCTGCCGCCGGTGCCAGAACGCGGCCGGCCCGGGTCCGACCAGGGTGGAGGCGGGCGCGTCCGGGCCGAGCGACCGGAGGGTGTCCTGCAGCGCGTCCGCCTGCTGCCGGTAGAACGCCCGCAGCGCCGCGGGCTCCCGCGGCGCAACCGGGTCGGCGCCGTCGTCGTCCAGGCGCCGCGCCATCGCCGCGGCCCAGCGGTGCACCCCGCCGAGGTGCAGGGCGAGGTCGGTCACGGTCCACGGGGCGCAGGCCGGCACGGGGGCGTGCGGGTCCGCCGTGGCGAGCAGCGCGGCGAAGGCGTCCTGGGCGGCGGCGAGCGCGTCGAGCAGGGCGGTCCCGGCGGCCGGGGCGGTGGTCCCGGCGGGGCGCGGGACGGCGACAGCTCGGGTCTCGGGCGCGGGCATGGGACCATGGTGGCAGTCCGACCCTGCGAAACCGAGGGAGCACGTGTCCCCGATCCCGAGCGCCGAGCAGTCCCGGCGCATCACCCCCGCGGCGACCCCGCCCGAGCTGCTGCGCAACTTCTGCATCATCGCGCACATCGACCACGGCAAGTCGACGCTCGCCGACCGCATGCTGCAGCTGACCGGCGTCGTCGACTCGCGCGCCATGCGCGCGCAGTACCTCGACCGCATGGACATCGAGCGCGAGCGCGGGATCACCATCAAGTCCCAGGCCGTGCGCATGCCCTGGGCGATGGGTGACACCCCCTACGCGCTCAACATGATCGACACCCCGGGCCACGTCGACTTCACCTACGAGGTGTCCCGGTCGCTCGCCGCCTGCGAGGGGGCCGTGCTGCTGGTGGACGCCGCGCAGGGCATCGAGGCGCAGACGCTCGCCAACCTGTACCTGGCGATGGAGAACGACCTCCAGATCATCCCGGTGCTGAACAAGATCGACCTGCCCGCCGCGCAGCCGGAGAAGTACGCCGAGGAGCTCGCGAGCCTCATCGGCGGCGACCCGGCGGACTGCCTCAAGGTGTCCGGCAAGACGGGCGAGGGCGTCGAGGCGCTGCTGGACCGGATCGTCGAGCTGGTCCCGGCCCCGACCGGGGACCCGGACGCCCCGGCCCGCGCGATGATCTTCGACTCGGTCTACGACACGTACCGCGGCGTCGTGACCTACGTGCGCGTCAAGGACGGCAACCTCAACCCGCGCGAGCGGATCGCGATGATGTCGACCAAGGCCACGCACGAGCTGCTGGAGATCGGCGTCATCTCGCCCGAGCCCGTCCCGACGAAGGGCCTGGGCGTCGGCGAGGTCGGCTACCTGATCACCGGCGTGAAGGACGTGCGCCAGTCGAAGGTCGGCGACACGGTCACCAACGCGAACAAGCCGGCGACGGACGCGATCGGCGGGTACTCCGACCCGAAGCCGATGGTGTTCTCCGGCCTGTACCCGATCGACGGCTCCGACTACCCGGTGCTGCGCGATGCGCTCGACAAGCTGAAGCTGAACGACGCGGCCCTGAACTACGAGCCCGAGACGTCGGTCGCGCTGGGCTTCGGGTTCCGCGTCGGGTTCCTCGGCCTGCTGCACCTCGAGATCATCCGGGAGCGGCTGGAGCGCGAGTTCAACCTCGACCTCATCTCGACCGCGCCCAACGTGGTCTACGAGGTGACGATGGAGGACCGCACGGTCGTCACCGTCACCAACCCGAGCGAGTTCCCCGGCGGCAAGATCCGCGAGGTGCGCGAGCCGATCGTGAAGTCGACGATCCTCGCCCCGAGCGAGTTCATCGGCGCGATCATGGAGCTCTGCCAGGGCAAGCGCGGCGACCTGCTGGGCATGGACTACCTGTCCGAGGACCGCGTCGAGATGCGCTACACGCTGCCGCTCGCGGAGATCGTGTTCGAC
This sequence comes from Cellulomonas hominis, assembly GCF_005239125.1. Taxonomy (GTDB): domain Bacteria; phylum Actinomycetota; class Actinomycetes; order Actinomycetales; family Cellulomonadaceae; genus Cellulomonas; species Cellulomonas hominis_A. The sequence goes on from NZ_SZYE01000168.1 coordinate 7,091, forward strand.
TTCTTCGACCAGCTGAAGTCCCGGACCCGCGGCTACGCGAGCCTCGACTACGAGCCCGTCGGCGAGCAGGTCGCGGACCTGGTGAAGGTCGACATCCTGCTGCAGGGCGAGCAGGTCGACGCGTTCAGCTCGATCGTGCACAAGGACAAGGCGTACTCCTACGGCGTGATGATGGCGTCCAAGCTCAAGGACCTCATCCCGCGCCAGCAGTTCGAGGTGCCGATCCAGGCGGCCGTCGGCTCGCGGGTCATCGCCCGCGAGACCATCCGCGCGATCCGCAAGGACGTCCTCGCCAAGTGCTACGGCGGTGACATCACCCGCAAGCGGAAGCTGCTGGAGAAGCAGAAGGAGGGCAAGAAGCGCATGAAGACCATCGGCCGGGTCGACGTGCCGCAGGAGGCCTTCATCGCCGCGCTGTCGTCCGACGCGGGCGGCGCGAAGGACGCCAAGGACGCGAAGAAGAAGTGAGCCCGGCGCTCCCGGAGGGCGACGCCGCACCCGCGGACGGCGCCCTCCCGGCCTCGGTGCGCGACGGCGCCGACCGCCGCGGGTTCGGCGTGTACCTGCACGTGCCGTTCTGCACGGTCCGCTGCGGGTACTGCGACTTCAACACGTACACGGCGACCGAGCTGGGCGGCGGCGCGTCCCAGGTGGCCTACGCGGACACGGCGCTGGCGGAGATCGCGCTCGGCGCCCGGGTCACGCGCGCCGCTGGCCTGCCCGAGCGGCCGGCGTCGACCGTGTTCGTCGGCGGCGGCACGCCCACGGTGCTGCCGGCCGGCGACCTGGTCCGGATGCTCGACGGCGTGCGCGGCGCGTGGGGACTGGCGGACGACGCCGAGGTCACGACGGAGGCGAACCCCGACTCGGTGACGCCGGAGTCGCTGGCCGAGCTGGCCCGCGGCGGGTTCACGCGCGTGTCGTTCGGCATGCAGTCGGCCGTGCCGCACGTGCTCGCGACCCTGGAGCGCACGCACGACCCGCGCCGGATCCCGGACGTCGTGCGCTGGGCGCGGGACGCCGGCCTGGCCGTGTCGCTCGACCTGATCTACGGCACGCCGGGGGAGTCGCTCGCCGACTGGCGCACCTCGCTGGAGACGGCGCTGGCCACCGGCGTCGACCACGTGTCGGCGTACGCGCTGGTCGTCGAGCAGGGCACGAAGATGGCCGTCCAGGTGCGTCGCGGCGACCTCGCGCTGCCGGACGAGGACGACCAGGCGGCGAAGTACGAGCTCGCCGACGACCTGCTCACCGAGGCGGGCCTGCACTGGTACGAGGTGAGCAACTGGGCGCGCACCCCCGCGGACGCCTGCCGGCACAACCTCGCGTACTGGCGCAACGACGACTGGTGGGGCGTGGGCCCGGGCGCGCACAGCCACGTGGGCGGCGTGCGGTGGTGGAACGTGAAGCACCCGCGCGCCTACGCGGCGCGGCTCGCGGCGGGGGAGAGCCCGGCCGCGGGGCGCGAGACCGTCGAGGACGCCTCGGCGCGGCTGGAGCGGGTGATGCTCGGCGTGCGGCTGGACGAGGGGCTGCCCGTCGAGGCGCTGAGCCCGGCCGGGCGTGCCCGGGTGGCCGGGTTGGTCGCCGACGGGCTGGTCGACGCGCGCGCGGCGCTGGGCGCCGGGGGC
>NZ_SZYE01000169.1 GCF_005239125.1 Cellulomonas hominis
ACCCGGTGCCCGCTACACGCCGCGCGCGGGGGTCGCCCGGGCCGCCTCGGGCGGGGTCGCGGGCGGTGCGGCGGCGCGCTCCTGCTCCGCGAGCCGCGCGGCCTCGCGCTCCCGCAGCTCCCGTCGGGTCAGCGGGCTGCCGGACGAGCTCATCTCGGGGCCTCCTCGGGACCGGGGGCGCAGCACGCGATCTCGTGGATCATGACTGGCTTCCTCGGTACAGACCGTGCTTCGCGATGTACTGGACGACGCCGTCCGGCACCAGGTACCAGACGGGCTTGCCGCCGCGCGCGCGGGCGCGCACGTCGGTGGACGAGATGGCGAGCGCCGGGATCTCCCACTGGCTGACGCGGTCGGCGGGCAGGCCGTCGATCGTCAGCGTGTGCCCGGGCCGGGTCACGGCCACGAACTGCGCACGCTGGAAGAGCTCCGGCGAGTCCTTCCACGTGAGGATCTGCTCGATGGCGTCGGCGCCGGTGATGAAGTACAGGTCGGCGTCGGGGCGCTCGTGCGCGAGGTCCCGCAGGGTGTCGACGGTGTAGGTCAGCCCGGGCCGGTCGATGTCGACGCGGCTGACGGTGAACCGCGGGTTCGACGCCGTCGCGATGACCGTCATGAGGTAGCGGTGCTCGGCGGGCGTGACCTCGACGTCCTGCTTGAACGACGGGGCGCCGGTCGGCACGAACACGACCTCGTCGAGGTCGAACTGCGCGGCGACCTCGCTGGCGGCGACGAGGTGGCCGTGGTGGATGGGGTCGAACGTGCCGCCCATCACGCCCAGCCGGGCTCGTCGCTGCGTCATCGGATGCGGGTCCCCTGGCGGTGGCTCAGTCGTGGCGGGTGCCGACGCTCCGGAACGCGAACGTCACCAGCAGCAGGGCCAGCAGCACGCCGAACGCGGTGATGCCGAACACCACGGGCGAGAACGGCAGCTCGGTCGTGTGCTCGGCGGCGGTCTCGGCGACGCGCAGCGCAGCGTTCACGTGGTCCTCCCGGACGGGTCGAAGTGAGGGTCAAGTGTCGCACGTCCGGCGGCTCGCCCGCCGGACGCCGGTCAGGGCCGCACGTGCCCGTCGCCGTGCACCACCCACTTGGTGGTGGTGAGCTCGCCCAGCCCCATCGGGCCGCGGGCGTGCAGCTTCTGGGTGGAGATGCCGATCTCGGCGCCGAGCCCGAGCTGGCCGCCGTCGGTGAACCGCGTCGAGGCGTTCACCATGACGGCCGCGGAGTCGACCTCGGCGACGAACCGCTCGGAGGCGGCGAGGTCGCGGGTGACGATCGCCTCGGTGTGCCCGGAGCTCCAGGTGCGGATGTGCTCGAGCGCGGCGTCCAGGTCGTCGACGACGCGGACCGCGAGGTCGAGCGACAGGTACTCGGTGGCCCAGTCCTCGTCGGTGGCGGGCACGACCTCGACCCCGGCGGGCGCCGCGGCGGCCGTGGCGGCGTCGCCGTGCACCGTCACGCCGGCCTCCGCGAGGGCGGCGAGCGCCGACGGCAGGAACTCGCCGGCGGCGTCGCGGTGCACGAGCAGCGTCTCCGCGGCGTTGCACACCCCGACGCGCTGGGTCTTCGCGTTCAGCAGGATCGGCAGGGCCATGGCCGGGTCGGCGGTGGCGTCGACGTACACGTGCACGTTCCCGACGCCCGTCTCGATGACGGGCACGGTGGCCTCCCGGACGACGGTCTGGATGAGCCCGGCGCCGCCGCGCGGCACGAGCACGTCGACCAGCCCGCGCGCGTGCATGAGCGCCACGCCGCCGGCGCGGCCCCAGGCGTCGACCGACTGGACGAGGTCCGCGGGCAGGCCCTGCGCCTCGAGCGCGGCGCGCAGCACCTCGACGATCATCGCGTTGCTCCGGGCCGCCGCGGACCCGCCGCGCAGCACGACCGCGTTGCCGGACTTCAGGGTGAGCCCCACGGCGTCGACGGTGACGTTCGGGCGTGCCTCGTAGATCATCCCGACGACGCCCATCGGGACGCGCACCTGGCGCATCCGCAGGCCGTTGGGCAGGGTCGAGCCGCGGACGACCTCGCCGACCGGGTCGGGCAGCGCCGCGACCTCGCGCAGCGCGCCGGCGATCGCGTCGATCCGCGCGGGGGTGAGCGCCAGCCGGTCGAGCAGGCCGTCGGAGATCCCGTCGGCGCGGCCGCGCTCCAGGTCCTCGGCGTTCGCGGCGACGATCGCGTCCGCGTGCGCGACGAGGGCGTCGGCGAGCGCGTGCAGGGCCGCGTCCTTGGTGCCGCGGGTCGCGACCGCCAGGGCGCGCGACGCGTGCTGGGCGCGGCGGGCCACGGCGAGCACCTGGGCGGTGACGTCGTCGGCCGACGGCACGGCGGGCACGGTGGCGGGCTGGGCCCCGTCCGTGGCCGGGGCGTCGATCGAGGTGGTCATCGCGCCAGCCTAGTCCCGGACGGGCGGGCGTCCGGCGGGCGTCTCAGTGCGCGGCCCGGGCGGTGCCGCCCGGCCGGCGGGTCTCAGCGCCGGCGACGCACCAGCACGAGGTCGTCCCGGTGCACGAGCTCGCGGTCGTACCCCTCCCCCAGGGCGTCCCGGAGCTCGGAGGTGCTCCGGCCGAGCAGCTCGGGCGCCTCTTGCGACGAGTACGCGACCAGCCCGCGGGCCACCACCGTGCCGTCGGCGCCGACGATCTCGACCGGGTCCCCGGCCTCGAACTCGCCCTCGACCGCGGTCACCCCGGCCGGCAGCAGGGACTTGCCCCGCTCCACGACGGCCCGCACCGCGCCGTCGTCCAGCACCAGCCGGCCGTGGGTCCGCGCGGCGTACGCCAGCCACATGAGCCGGGTCGAGGCGCGCTTGCCGGTGGCGGCGAACCAGGTGCCGACGTCCTCCCCGGCCAGGGCGGGGGCGACCTGCGCGGCGGAGGTCAGCACGACGGGCACGCCGGACCCGGTCGCGATCGCCACGGACTCCAGCTTGGTGACCATGCCGCCGGTGCCGACCCGCGACCCGCGCGCCGACACGTCGATCCCGTCCAGATCCTTCGGACCGCGCACCTCGGCGATGCGGCGCGAGCCCTCCCGGTTCGGCGGGCCGGTGTAGAGCCCGTCGACGTCGGTCAGCAGCGCCATCGCGTCGGCGTGCACCAGGTGGGACACCAGTGCGGCCAGCCGGTCGTTGTCGCCGAACCGGATCTCGTCCGTGGCGACCGTGTCGTTCTCGTTGACGATCGGCACGATGCCGAGGTCCAGCAGCCGCTCGAGCGCGCGCTGCGCGTTCCGGTACTGGGTGCGGCGCATCGTGTCGTCCGCGGTGAGCAGCACCTGCCCGACCCGAAGCCCGTGGTCGTGGAACGCCCGGGTGTAGTGCGCGACCAGCAGCCCCTGCCCGACGGACGCGGCGGCCTGCTGGGTGGCGAGGTCCCGGGGGCGCTGCGCGAGGCCGAGGGGGTCCATGCCGGTCGCGATGGCGCCGGACGAGACCAGGACGACCTGGTGGCCGCCGTTCACCCGCGCGGCGAGCACGTCGACGAGCGCCCGCAGCCGGGCCGGGTCGAGCTTGCCGGTGCCGTCGGTCAGCGAGGAGGAGCCGACCTTGACCACCACGCGGCGGACCTCGGGCAGCAGGCGGCGGTCGGACAACGCGGCGGCACTCACGGGAGGCATTCTCCCCCGCGCGGCGCCCCGGCCCGTCGGACGTTCGCGGACCGGACGGCCGGGAGCCCCGGCGTCAGTCCTCGCGCCAGAGGCCGGCCTCGCGCTCGGTCCACAGCTCCGCGCGCGCCTCGGCCTTCGCGTCCATCCGCTCCTTGTACTCCTGGCGCTTCTGCCCGCGGGTCGGCCGGCTCTGGTCCTCCAGGCGGGCGTCGGACCCGCGGGGCCCGCCGAGCAGCTCGGACCCGGTCATCAGCGTGGGCTCCCAGTCGAAGACGACCGCGCTCGGCCCGTCGCCGATGACGACCTCGGCGCCCGCGACGGCGCCCGCCTTCAGCAGCTTCTCCTCGACGCCGAGCCGCGCCAGCCGGTCGGCCAGGTAGCCCACGGCCTCGTCGTTCGCGAAGTCGGTCTGCCGGACCCAGCGCTCGGGCTTGGTGCCGCGGACCTGGAAGTACTCGTGGTCCCCGTCCTGGCGGCGGGCGACCGTGAAGCCCGCCTCGTCGACAGCGCGGGGCCGCAGCACGACGCGGGTCGCCTCGGGGGCCGGGGCCTCGCGGCGGGCCCGCTCGACGACCTCGGCCAGCGCGAACGTCAGCGGGCGCAGGCCCTCGTGGCTCGCGGTCGAGATCTCGAACACCTGCAGGCCGCGGGCCTCCAGGTCCGGGCGCACCAGGTCCGCGAGCTCGCGGGCCTCCGGGACGTCGATCTTGTTGAGCACGACCATGCGCGGCCGCTCGGTCAGCGGGACCCGCCCGCCCTCGATGCCGATGTCGCCGGCGTAGGCGGCGAGCTCGGCCTCGATCACGTCGAGGTCGGTCAGCGGGTCGCGGTCGGGCTCGAGCGTCGCGCAGTCGAGGACGTGCACCAGGACGGCGCACCGCTCGACGTGCCGCAGGAACTCCAGGCCCAGGCCCTTGCCCTCGCTCGCGCCCGGGATCAGGCCCGGGACGTCCGCCACGGTGTACCGGGCGTCGCCGGCCTGCACGACGCCCAGGTTCGGCACCAGGGTGGTGAACGGGTAGTCGGCGATCTTCGGCCGGGCGGCGGACATCGCGGCGACCAGCGACGACTTGCCGGCGCTCGGGAAGCCGACGAGCGCGACGTCGGCGATCGTCTTGAGCTCGAGGACGACGTCGCGGGCGTCGCCCGGCTCGCCGAGCAGGGCGAAGCCCGGGGCCTTGCGGCGCGGGGAGGACAGCGCGGCATTGCCGAGCCCGCCGTGGCCGCCCTCGGCCACCACGAAGGTGGCGCCGGCGCCCACCAGGTCGGCGAGCACCTCGCCGTCGGTCGACTTCACGACGGTGCCGTCCGGGACGGGCAGGACGAGGTCCTGGCCGGTCGAGCCCTGCCGGTGGTCGCCCATGCCCTGGGTGCCGGACGGCGCGTGCCGGTGCGGCGCGTGGTGGTAGTCGAGCAGCGTCGTGACCTGCGGGTCGACGACGAGGATCACGCTGCCGCCGTTGCCGCCGTTGCCCCCGTCGGGGCCGGCGAGCGGCTTGAACTTCTCGCGGTGGATGGACGCGCAGCCGTGGCCGCCGTCACCGCCGCTGGCGTGGAGGACGACTCGGTCGACGAACGCGGCCATGTGCGGGTGGTTCCTTCCTGGACGGACGAAGGGGCGCACCGCGTCGTGCGGTGCGCCCCTCCGGCCAGCGTGCTGGGGTGCGGCGGTGTCAGGCCGCCGTCACGATGTCGATGACCTTGCGGCCACGACGGGTGCCGAACTGCACGGCACCGGCGGTGAGGGCGAACAGCGTGTCGTCGCCGCCACGGCCCACGTTCACACCGGGGTGGAAGTGGGTGCCGCGCTGGCGGACGATGATCTCGCCCGCGTTGACGACCTGGCCGCCGAAGCGCTTGACGCCGAGACGCTGGGCGTTGGAGTCACGACCGTTGCGCGAGGAGCTCGCGCCCTTCTTGTGTGCCATCTCAGGCCTGCTTTCGTGCGGTGCTGTCTACGGGGACGGGGTCACGGGGTCGCCTGGCGGCGGCCCTGCGAGGTCACTTGATGCCGGTGACCTTGAGGCGGGTCAGCTGCTGGCGGTGACCCTGGCGACGGCGGTAGCCCGTCTTGTTCTTGTACCGCAGGATGTCGATCTTCGGGCCCTTCTCGGCCCGGACGACCTCCGCGGTGACCTTGATCTTGGCGAGCGCCGCGGCGTCCGACGTCACGGCGGTGCCGTCGACGAGGAGGAGCGCGGGCAGCTCGACGGTCTCACCGGCGGCGGCAGCGAGCCGGTCGACGACGACGACGTCGCCGACGGCGACCTTCTCCTGGCGGCCGCCGGCCTTCACGATCGCGTACACCACGTTGCTGCTCATCTCTGCTCGTCGAACTTCAGGTTCAGGGGCGCCCCGCCCTGCTGCCGGTCCCGGCGCGCCACCGCGGTGGCCGCGGAGCTCGGGAGGTCGGCGCCGCTGGGGCGTCACGCACGAACGGTGCCTCTGCGCAGCGACCCGGGATCACCCCGGCTCACCATCAGAGCGCACCGACGTTCAAGGATACGCAGACCCTCGGAGAGGGTCAAACCGCGCCGTCGGTCCCCCACCCGTGGGCGGGGGACCGACGAACCGGTCAGGACGCGTCGTCCTCGGGGTCGGACTCCGACTCGGGGATCTCGAACAGGCCCGGGTCGACCGGGGTCAGCTCGAGGTGCGGCTCGCCGGCGGCCCGGGCCCCGGCGGGCTGCTCCGGGGCGCGCGCGGCGAGGTCGCCGAGCGCGGCGAGCACGTCGAGCGCGGGCTTCGCACCGGCGGCCTCCGCGGCCTCCGGGGCGACCTCGTCGGAGGCCGCGGGCGCCGCCTGCTCCCCCGCCTGGGGCTCCGCGTGCTCCTCGTCGTCGTGGGCGTGGGCGTGCGCCGCAGCCGCCGCGATGGTCGCGAGCGTGGCCTTCACCGCGTCGCGCGCCTCGGGCAGCACCGGCACGGCGGGCGCCGCGGCCGGCGCGGGCGCCTGCTCCTTGCCGCCGCGCTTGCGCCGCGGCTTCTTGGCCTCGCCGCCGCCCTCGGCCGGCTGCTGGGGCGCGCCCGCCTCCGGCTTGTGGTTGTGCTTCTCCACCGGCTCCGCGTGCACGATGAACCCGCGGCCGTTGCAGTGCTCGCAGGTCTCGGAGAACGCCTCGACCAGGCCCTGGCCGACCCGCTTGCGGGTCATCTGGACCAGGCCGAGCGACGTGACCTCGGCCACCTGGTGCTTGGTGCGGTCCCGGCCCAGGCACTCGACGAGCCGGCGCAGCACCAGGTCGCGGTTCGACTCGAGCACCATGTCGATGAAGTCGATGACGATGATGCCGCCGATGTCCCGGAGCCGGAGCTGGCGGACGATCTCCTCCGCGGCCTCCAGGTTGTTCCGGGTGACCGTCTCCTCCAGCGTGCCGCCCGCGCCGGTGAACTTGCCGGTGTTGACGTCGACGACCGTCATGGCCTCGGTGCGGTCGATGACCAGCGAGCCGCCCGACGGCAGCCAGACCTTGCGGTCCATGCCCTTGGCGAGCTGCTCGTCCACGCGGTGGTCCGCGAACACGTCGCCGGTGCCGGTGTACTTCGACACCTTCTCGGCCAGGTCGGGCGCCAGCTCGCCGATGTAGCCGGAGATGGTCGACCACGCCTCGTCGCCCTGGACGACGAGGGAGGAGAAGTCGTCGTTGAAGATGTCACGCACCACGCGGATCGCGAGGTCCGGCTCGCCCTGGAGCAGCGCCGGCGCGTTGGCGGTCTTCGCCTTCTTCTCGATGGCCTCCCACTGCGACTGCAGGCGGGCGATGTCGGCGCGCAGCTCCTCCTCGCTCGCCCCCTCGGCGGCCGTGCGCACGATCACGCCGGCGGAGTCGGGGACGACCTCGCGCAGGATCTTCTTCAGGCGCGCGCGCTCGGGCTCGGGCAGCTTCCGGCTGATGCCGGTCATCCCGCCGCCGGGCACGTACACGAGGTACCGGCCGGCGAGCGTGATCTGGGACGTCAGGCGGGCGCCCTTGTGGCCGATCGGGTCCTTGGTGACCTGGACCAGCACCGGGTCGCCGGACTTCAGCGCCTGCTCGATGCGGCGCGGCTGCCCGCCGTCCAGGCCCGCGGCGTCCCAGTTGACCTCGCCGGCGTAGAGCACGGCGTTGCGGCCCTTGCCGACGTCGACGAACGCGGCCTCCATGCTCGGCAGCACGTTCTGCACGCGCCCCAGGTAGACGTTCCCGGCCATCGACACCTGCGCCTGGCGGGACACGTAGTGCTCGACCAGCACGCCGTCCTCGAGCACGGCGATCTGCGTCTTGCCGCCGGCCTCGCGCACGACCATCGAGCGCTCGACCGACTCGCGGCGGGCCAGGAACTCGGCCTCGGTGATGATCTGGCGGCGGCGGCCCGCGTCGCGGCCCTCGCGGCGGCGCTGGCGCTTGGCCTCCAGGCGGGTCGACCCGCGCAGCGCGGTGACCTCGTCCCCGCCGCGCGACGACGACCGGCGCGACGGCTGCTGCTGCGGCTCGCCCTCGGCGTCCCCGCCCCCGCGGCCCGAGCGGCGACGGCGGCGACGACGGCGGCTGCTGCCGCCCTGCTCGTCCCCGTCGGCCTGCTCGTCGGCCTCGTCCTCGCGGTCCTCCGCGTCCTCGGCCGGCTCCTCGCCATCCTCGGGCTGGTCGGCGTCGTCCTCGCCCTGGTCGCCGTCGGAGCCACCGCGCGAGCGGCGGCCGCGGCCACCCCGGCGCCGGCGGCGGCGCGGGGCACCCTCGTCGCCCTCGTCGTCGGCGCGCTCGGCGGCGGCCTCCTCGGCGTCCTCGTCGGCCTCGGCGGCGGCAGCCGCCTCCACCGCGGCGGCGTCCTCGGCCTCGGCGGCGTCGGCACCCTCCTCGACGACCTCGGCGGACTCGGCGCGCTCGTTGCGCGAGCGCCCACGACGGCCGCGGCGGCGCGACGGGGCGGCCTGCTCCTCGGCGGGCGCGTCCTGCGGGACCTCCGCCTGGGCGGCGGCCTCGGCCTCGGCGGCCTGCGCCGCCTCGAGGTCGGCCTGCGCGGCCGCGGAGATCGCCTCGGGCGAGCCGGACGGCGCCTGCGCACGACGCCGGCGGCGCGGGGCCTCGGGCGCCTGGAACAGCAGCGCCGTGGTGGCGAGGCGCGCGGAGACCGCGCGGTCCTGGTCGGCGGGCTTCTGGCCGGCGCCGCGCAGCAGCGGGGCGCCGG
>NZ_SZYE01000016.1 GCF_005239125.1 Cellulomonas hominis
CGAGGGCGGCGAGCGGGCCGCGGTGCCGCGCCCGGCGGACGGGGTCGTCGCCCCGGGCGGCCTGCGAGCGCCGGTGCTCGAGCCGGTGCTCCAGCTCGCGCTCCTGCTGGCGGTACACGACGAGGAACAGGTCGGGGTGCACGGGAACCTCCTGCACGATCGGGGTGGCGGGTCACGCCACCGGCTGGGTCGCCGCGAGGGAGGCGGTCGCGTCCTCGCGGCCCGTGGACCGGGGGTGGTGGTCCACGGGTCCATCCTCCCGCGCGGGCGCCCCCGCGAGCGCCTGACCTGCGGGTGGATCACCCGTCCGCGCCGAGTGCGGCCCAGGGGCGAGGGGATGCGGAAGGGACCTCGGTCCCGGGTGCCGGGTGACCCCGGCGGGTCCGCACGGACCCCGCCGCTGCGGACCCGCGCCTCAGCCCGCGGAGCCGCCCGCCGCGGCCAGCGCCCGCACCGTGTCGATCGTGTCCGCCTCCTCGGCCGCCTTGTCCTCGCGGTACCGCAGCACCCGCGCGAACCGCAGCGCCAGCCCGCCCGGGTACCGGGTCGACCGTTGCACCCCGGCGAACGCGATCTCCACCACCTGCTCCGGCCGCAGCGTCACCGTCCAGCCGTCGTCGGCGACCTCGAGCTCGCGGAACCGCTGCGTCTGCCAGGCGAGCATCTCGTCGGTCATGCCCTTGAACGTCTTGCCGAGCATGACGAAGCCGCCGTCGCCGTCCCGGGCGCCCAGGTGGATGTTCGACAGCGACCCGACGCGGCGCCCGGAGCCGCGCTCGACGGCCAGCACCACGAGGTCGAGGGTGTGCCGCGGCTTGACCTTGACCCAGGCGCCGCCGCGCCGGCCCGCCTCGTAGGGCGCCGCGGCGTCCTTGACGATCACGCCCTCCTGCCCGGCGGCGACCCAGCCGGCGAACGCCTCCTGCGCGACCTCCGGGTCGGCGGTGACCACGCGCTCGACGGCGTGCTCCGGGGCGATCGCGTCCAGCACCGCCAGCCGTTCGGTCAGCGGGGCGTCGAGCAGGTCGGTGCCGTCGCGGTGCAGCACGTCGAAGAAGTACGGCCGCAGGGCGGTGGTCGCGGCGAGCTCGGCGTCCCGGGTGGCGCTGCGCGCCGCGGTCTCCTGGAACGGTCGCGGTCGGCCGTCGGGGCCGAGCGCGAGCGCCTCGCCGTCGAGGACGACGGCGCGGACCGGGAGCGCCCGGGCGACCTCGACGACCTCCGGGACCCGCGCCGTGATGTCGTCGAGGCTGCGGGTGTAGACGCGCACGTCGTCGCCGTCCCGGTGCACCTGGATGCGGATGCCGTCGAGCTTCGCGTCCACGACCACCGCTCGGCCGTCGAAGCCGGCGACCGCCGCAGGGACGTCCGGCGCCGACGCGGCGAGCATCGGCCGGACGGGGCGGCCGACGGTCAGCCCGAAGCCGTCCAGCGCGGCGCGGGCCGCCTCGGGGGTGGGCGCCGCGAGCGCCGCCTCGGCGACGGGCTCGCTCCCGCCGGCCAGCATCGCCGCGCGCCGGACCGTCGCGACCGGCACGCCGGCCGCCTCGGCGACGGCGTCCAGCAGCAGCGCGTCGAGGGCGCCCTGCCGGACCTCGCCGGCGACCAGGCCCGCGAGGAACCGCTGCTCGTCGGCCGTGGCGGCCCCGAACAGGTCGGCCGCGAGCGCCGACCGCGCTCCCGCGGACCCCGGCCCGGACAGACCGGCCATCCGCTCGAACACCGCGTCCACCGCGAGCACGTCGAGGGTCGGCTCCGCCGCGGGCGGCGGCAGGTCGCGCAGGGACCGCCAGCCCAGGCCGGTGCGGCGCTGCCGGAGCTCGCCCGCGAGGTACCGCGCGACGACCGGCACCTCGTCCGGGCCGGTGCGCCGGAGCAGGTCGACGAGCAGCGCGCGCTTGGCGAGGCGCGAGCGGGTCGCGGCCAGGCCCGCGCTGGTGGCGGCGACGTCGGCGAGCAGCACGGTGGTCATCCTGCCGCCGACCGCCCGGCGCGCGCACGCCGAGAGTCCCGAAGCCGGGGCGGTTCGTTCCGGTCTGTCCGGGGAGTTCTGGACACTCGGCGGCGCCGCCCGGCGGGCGCGCGGTCACTCGGGGGAGAGGGCTCCACGGGTCAGGCGGACCTCCTCGGCGTCGAGCTGCGCCTGGACCTCCCGCAGCACGATGTCGTCGATCGTCCGCTCGTCGCGCAGCCGCACGACCGCGGCCCGCTTGTGCGCGAGGACGGCCAGCCGCAGTGCGTCGAAGTCGGCCTCGCGCGGGCGGCCGTCGTCGGGGTGCTCGGCATCCGCCTCGGCCAGCGCCTCGGCGTGCATCCGGTACTCGGCCTCGAGCTTCGCGACGACCTTGCCGTTCAGCCCGAGCCGCGCGGCCTCGTCGGGCAGCGCCTCCAGGGCCGCGCGCGTGGCGGCCTTCTCCGCGTGGTGCCGCTCGGTCTCGACGCCGTCGTCGGCGGGCAGCCGCGCCCAGCGCACGACGGCGGGCAGCGTGAGGCCCTGCACCAGCAGGGTCGCGAGGATGACGCCGCCGGTGACGAAGACGATCACGTCGCGGCCGGGGAACGGCGCCCCGTCGGCGGTGGTCTCGGGCACGCCGAGCGCCGCCGCGAGCGACACCGCGCCGCGGAACCCGGCCCACGCCCCGGGCATCCGGTGCCGCCAGGAGACCCGCCGGGCGCGCTGCACGGCGCGGCGGTCGACCGCGCGGATCAGGTACGGCGTGGTGTGGAACCACAGCAGCCGGGTGCCGATCACGGCGCCGAACGCCGCGGCGGTCCACCCCAGGGCCTCGACGAGCCCGGCCGAGGACAGGCCGTCGGCGGCCGTGACGAGCTGCATGCCGACCAGCACGAACAGCGCGCCGTTCAGCACGTGGCTGACCACCGCCCAGAACGACTGCGACTGCACCCGCGCCGCCGCCGGGATGAGGCGCGGGCCGCTCTGGCTCAGCAGCAGCCCCGCGACCACGACGGCCAGCACGCCGGACGCGTGCACGAGCTCGGCCAGCAGGAACGCGGCGAACGGGGTCAGCACGCTGACCACGCTCTGCTGGATGGCCTCCTGCATCCGCTCCCGGAGCTGCACCGCGAGCCACCACACCGCGACCCCCGCGGCCGCGCCACCCAGGTAGGAGATCGCGAACCGCCCCGCGAGGTAGCCGCCGGTGACCGGCTCGACGACGGCGTGCACCGCGATCGCGTAGATGACCAGCGCGGTGCCGTCGTTGACCAGGCTCTCCGCGCGCAGGGTGGTGAGGGTCCGGCGCGGCATGCCGCGGGCCACCCCGGCGACGGCGGTGGCGTCGGTGGGCGCGAGCACGCCGCCGAGGATCCAGGCCGGCCCCCAGTCCATCCCGAGCGCGTGCAGGACCACGGCCACCGCGCCCGCCGTGAGCACCACCAGCAGCACGCTCACCAGCACGATGACGCGCAGGTTGGCGCGGATCTCGCGCAGCGACGTCGTCAGGCTCTCCCAGTACAGCAGCGCCGGCAGCACGACGAGCAGCACCATCTCCGGCGGGACGGTGAGCCCGCGGAACGCGGGCAGGAAGCCGAGCGCGAGCCCGAGCACGAGCAGCACCAGGGGCGGTGCGACCCGCCACCGGCGGCCGAGCGCGGTCCCGGCCAGGATCGCGAGCAGCACGACGACGATCAGCTCGAGCGTGAGCACGGTGCCTCCTGAGGGCGCGGACGGCCGGACGTCCAGGGGGCGGCCGGGTGGGACGGCACGAGGATGCTCGCGCCGCCCCGGCCCGGCAAGAGGGGGGAGCGGGTCAGCCCGCCCCGGCACCCGCCCCGGCGCCCGCCCCCGCCCCGGCCCCCGCGGGCCTCGCCACCGCGGCCCCGTCCACCGGCGGCAGCACGCCGGTCGTCGCGAGCCGCCGGTACCAGTGCCCCGAGTCCTTCACGGTGCGGGCCATCGTCGCGTAGTCGACGTGCACGATCCCGAACCGGCGCTCGTACCCGTACGCCCACTCGAAGTTGTCGAGCAGCGACCACGCGAAGTACCCGCGGACGTCGGCCCCGGCGTCCAGCGCGGCGCCGACCGCGGCCACGTGCGCGTGCAGGTAGGCCACCCGGTCGGCGTCGTGCACGCGGCCGTCCGGCGCGACGACGTCGGGGTACGCCGCGCCGTTCTCGGTCACGTGCAGCGGCAGGCCCGGCCGGCGGCGGTGCAGGCCGACCAGCAGCTCGGTGAGCCCGGAGGGGTCGACGACCCAGCCCATCGCGGTCCGCGGGCCCGGCTGGTGGAGCCAGCGGACGCCCTCGACGAGGTTGGCCGGCGGCCGCTCGGCCCCGGACGGCGAGGCCGCCTGCACGTCGGCCTCGGCGGGCGCGCCCCCGTTCGTCGCGGACGCGTCCGCCCCGACCGTCGCCGTCGTGTAGTAGTTCACCCCGAGCGCGTCCAGCCGGGTCCGCACCAGGTCCAGGTCGCCGTCGCGCACGAACGACCAGTCGGTCAGGTGCGCCGTCTCGGCGACGACCTCCTCCGGGTAGGCGCCGTCGAGCAGCGGCCCGAGGAACACCTCGTTCGCCACCCGGTCGAGCCGCGCCTTGGCGGCCCGGTCCTCGGGCGCCGCGGAGGCGGCCCGGTTGACCTGGAGGTTCAGCGCCACGGAGACCTGCGCCGCGTCGCCCGCCGCGGCCCGCACCGCGCGGGCGCCCAGCCCGTGCGCGAGGTTGAGCGTGTGCACGGCGGCGAGCGCCCGGGCGGGGTCCTGCACGCCGGGGGCGTGCTCCCCGGAGGCGTGGCCGAGGTAGGCGGTGCACCACGGCTCGTTGAGCGTGGTCCACAGCGCCACCCGGTCGCCGAGCGCGTCCGCCACCAGGGCCGCGTAGTCGGCGAACCGCCACGCGGTGTCCCGGTGCGGCCAACCGCCGGCGTCCTCCAGCGGCTGCGGCAGGTCCCAGTGGTAGAGCGTGACGACCGGGTCGACGCCGTGCGCCAGCAGGGTGTCGGTCAGCCGGCGGTAGAAGTCCAGGCCGGCGGGGTTGGCGGGCCCGCGCCCGGTCGGCTGGACGCGCGGCCAGGCGACGGAGAACCGGTAGGCGCCCAGCCCGAGGTCGGCCATGAGGGCGACGTCGTCCGCGAACCGCCGGTAGTGGTCGGTGCCGAGGTCGCCGGTGTGCCCGCCGAGCACGGCGCCGGGGCGGCGGGAGAACGTGTCCCAGATCGACGGGCCGCGGCCGTCCGCCCCCACGGCGCCCTCCACCTGGTAGGCGGCCGTCGCGGCGCCCCAGACGAAGCCGTCCGGGAACCGGCGCGCCGCGGTCACCGGGCCGACCCGAGGTCCGCGCCGCCCGCGCCCACCCCCGCGCCCACGGGCGCGCCGTCCGCGAGGACCACGCCCGCGAGCGCCACCCCCCGCAGGTCGTTCGCCGACCGCAGCACGGGCGCCGCGGTCAGGTCGGCGAGGTCCAGCACGGCGTCGGTCGTCACGTGGAACGTCGCCCGCTCGCCGGCGAGCAGGGTGACCAGCGCGTCGTCGACCCGCGCGTCCGGCGCCAGCCGGTCGGCGTGCAGGGTGACGTCGGCCGCGTAGGACCGGGCGACGACCTCGACCCGGTACCCGCCCGGCTCGCGCGCGGCGGTGGCCCGCACGGCCGCGGGGTCGAGCCGCAGGTCGACGTCCTCGACGAACGCGCGCGTCGCCCGCCGGTCGCCGTCGGGTGCCGCCAGGGACGCGGCGAGCACCTCGCCCCCCGCGTCGACCGGGGTCGCGAGGTCGGCCGGGACGGGGACGACCGCCACGGACCGCGGCTCGACCGTCACGGCGAGGCCGGCGGCCGCGGCCGTCACGCCGCCGAGCGTCTCGCGGCGCACGTGCGCGGTGCCGGCCCAGGGCTCGTCGGTGTCGTTGGTGGCGACGAGCACCAGGCCGCCGTCGCGCTCGGCGAGGAACAGGGCCCGCGGCTGCCCGGCCGCGCGCAGCGCGTACCAGAGCGGCTTCGGGCGCTCGGCGGAGTCGACGGCCGCCCAGGACGTGACCGGCCAGCAGTCGTTGAGCTGCCAGACGACCCAGCCCGCGGTGCGGGGCCACCAGGCGCGGTAGTGCTCGACGGCGTACCGGACCGCGCGGGCCTGGTTGAGCTGGGTCGCCCAGTGCCAGTCGGCGAAGTCCCGGGGCACGCCGAGGTGCGGCGCCAGGCCGCGGTCGAGCTTGCCGTTGCCGTCCTCGGCCTTCTGGTGCACGAGGAACACGGGGTCCTCCTGCGGCACGGGCGCGTCGGCGAGCGGCCCGCCGTCGACCGCGTGCACGGACTCGACGAGGGTCCGCCACGCGGGCGGTCCCTGGAAGCCGAACTCCGAGCAGAACCGCGGGATCTCCGAGCGGTACGCCGTGTAGTCGACGCGGTTCCACACCTCCCACTGGTGGTGCGTGCCGCGGTCCGGGTCGTTGGGGTGCACGTCGGCCGGGTCGCGGCGCGGCGTGAAGGGGCTGTTGGTGGCGTACGGGCGGGTCGGGTCGAGCTCCGCCAGCACGGCCGGGAAGAGCTCCTCCGCGTACCACCGGCCCCAGGTCGCGTCGCCGAGCCGCGCCTTCCAGCCCCAGTCCTCGTGGCCCCAGACGTTCTCGTTGCCGCCGTTCCACAGGACCAGGGACGGGTGCGGCATCAGGCGCACGACGTTCTCCCGGGCCTCCGCCTCGATCTCGGAGCGCAGCGGCTCCTCCTCCGGGTAGGCGGCGCAGGCGAGCAGGAAGTCCTGCCACACCAGCAGGCCGCGCTCGTCGCACAGCGCGTAGAAGTCGTCGGACTCGTAGATCCCGCCGCCCCACACCCGGAGCAGGTTCAGGTGCGCACCGGCCGCCTGGTCGAGGCGCCGGGCCAGGCGCTCGCGGGTGATCCGGGTGAGCAGGTGGTCGTCGGGGATCCAGTTCGCGCCCCGCACGGCGACCGGGCGGCCGTTGACCACCAGCGTGAACCGGGCGCCGTGCTCGTCGTCGGCGGTGTCGAGCGCGACGGACCGGAAGCCGACGCGCCGGTGCCAGGTGTCCAGCGGGGCGCGGTCGTCCCCGTCGTCCGCCGCCAGCGTGACGTCCAGGTCCGCGAGCGGCTGCTCCCCGTACCCGGCGGGCCACCAGACCGGCGCGTCCGGCACCGCGAGCGCGACCGCGGCCGACGACGCCCCCGCCGGGACGGTCACCGACGCCGAGGCCCCCAGGACCGCGGCCCGCAGCGTCAGCGGTCCCGCCGGCGCGAGCCCCGAGCGCTCGACGTCCACGTGCACCGCGACCCGCCCGGTGCCGTCCGGGTCGAGGGTGACCAGCGGCCGGACCCGCGCCAGCCGGGCCACCGACCAGCGCTCGACCCGCACCGGCTTCCACAGCCCCGCGGTGCGCAGGTCCGGGCCCCAGTCCCAGCCGAACGAGCAGGCCATCTTGCGGACGAAGTTGTACGGCACCGGGCTGTACGCCGACGGCCGGTCGCCGAGGACGTCCCGCACCTCGTCGGCGTACGCGGTGGCGGACCGCAGGTCGACGGTCAGGGCGCGCGCGGCCCCGTCCGCCAGGTCCCGCACGTCGTACCGGGACGACCG
This sequence comes from Cellulomonas hominis, assembly GCF_005239125.1. GTDB lineage: Bacteria > Actinomycetota > Actinomycetes > Actinomycetales > Cellulomonadaceae > Cellulomonas > Cellulomonas hominis_A. Next base: position 7,538 of record NZ_SZYE01000016.1, read on the forward strand.
GTGCATGTTCGCGCTCGTCCCGAGCACCCGCCCGCCGAGCGCCACGGTGCCGACGGTGTCCACGCCGTCCAGCACGAGGTCGACCCGCTCGCCCGCAGCGGCCGGCTCCAGCGTGAGCGCCCGCTCGTACCGCCAGTCGGTGCCGTGGAACCAGCGCACCGACTCCTCGTGCGCGTCCAGGTACGGGTCGGGGATCAGGCCGGCGTCGAGCAGGTCGGTGTGCACCGAGCCGGGCACCTCCGCGGCGAGCGGGCCCGCGGCGAGGACGGCGTCGGGCACGGGTCCGGCGGTGGCGGTGACGGTCCAGCCGTCGGCGAGGGTGTGGTGCTGCACGGGTGCTCCCGGGTGTCGCAGGGGTGGCTCAGGGTGGCGCAGGGATGTCGCAGGCGGGACGTCAGCGCTCGCGGACGACGCGCACGCCGCCCGCCGGCACGGTGGTGACGGGCCCGACCTCCGCGCCGGTGAGCAGGTCGGTCCCGGACGCGGTGGCCTTGCGGTCCGCGTCGGTGTGGTTCAGCAGGAACAGGTAGGAGGACCCGTCGCCGACGCGGCGGACCGCCTCGACGCCGGGGTCGGCCTCGGCGGTGCGGGGCACCCCGGCCTCCTCGACGAGCCGCGCCGCGACGCGGTCGACGGTCTCGCGGGGCAGGGCCGCCCCGACGTACCAGGCGGCCCCGCCGGCGGCAGTGCCCCGCCGGGTCACGGCCGGCCCGCCCGCCAGCGAGGACGTGGCGTACCGGACGACCGCCTCCGCGCCGTCGAGCTCGACCCGCTCGGTCCAGTCCGCGACGTCGGCGCCGTCGTCCAGCCGGACGCGCTCGCCCGCCTGGAGCGGGTAGAACTCGTCGGTCCACGCGCCGAGCACGTCCTGCAGCGCCCCCAGCCCGGGCCGGACCCGGCCGGTCGGCTCGCAGACGCCGGACAGGTAGGTGACCAGCAGCGTCCCGCCGCGCTCCGGCACGGCGCGCAGCCGCTCCGCCTCCGCGTCGGACAGCACCTGCAGCGTCGGCACCAGCACCAGGTCGTAGCCGGCCAGGTCGGTCCCGGGCGGCACGACGTCGCACAGCACCTGCCGCTCCCACAGCGCCCGGTGCCAGGTGCGCAGCTCGCGCCCGTACCGCAGTGCCCGGTGCGGGGTCAGCCCGTGCTGCAGGGCCCAGCCGGCGACGTCGTCGACGACCAGCGCCGCCCGGGCGGGCGCGACCACGGTGCCCTGCACCTCCGCCAGGGCCCGCAGGTCGCGTCCCAGCGCGACGACCTCCCGCCAGATCCGGGACCGGGTCCCGGAGTGCGGCAGCATCGCCGAGTGGAACTGCTCCGCGCCGGCGGTCGAGGCGCGCCACTGGAAGAACAGCGCGCCGTCGGAGCCGCGGGCGACGTGGCCGAGGGCGTTGCGGGCGATCTCGCCGGGGTCCTTCGCGCGGTTGCGCTGCTGCCAGGACGGCGCCCCGGTGGAGTGCTCCATGAGCAGCCAGGGCCGCCCACCGGACATGCCGCGCATCCGGTCGCCGGCGAACGCGAGGTCGTGCTCGCGGTCGGGGTCGTCGACCAGCGTGTAGTGGTCGTTCGCCACGAGGTCGGTGTGCGGCGCCCAGGACGCGTAGTCGACCACCTGGGCGCCGGCCCCGACCATCATGTTCGTCGTGACGGGCGCGTCGGAGTGCCGCTGCAGCACCGCCTTCTCGGCGAGGTAGTGCGCGAGCAGGGCGTCCGAGGAGTACCGCTCGTAGTCCAGGTACAGCCCCGGGTTGGGGGCGCCGTGCTTCCCGCGCGGCGGCAGGATCTCGTCCCAGGCGCCGAACCGGTGCCCCCACTGCGCGGTGCCCCACGCCGCGTTCACGGCGTCGACGGACCCGTACCGGGCGCGCAGCCAGTCGCGGAACGCCGCGGCCGACACGTCGCAGTAGCAGCGGGCGTTGCCGCCGCCGAGCTCGTTGCTCACGTGCCACAGCCGCACCGCGGGGTGCCGGCCGTACCGTCGCGCCAGCGCCTCGACGTACCGCAGCGCGTACCGGCGGAACACCGGGCTGCTGGGGCACCAGGCCAGCCGGCCGCCCGGCGGTTGCTGGTACAGGTCGGCGTCGTACGGCAGCACCTCGGGGTGCGCGGTGTGCAGCCAGGACGGCGGGGCGGCGGTCGGCGTGGCGAGGTCGATCGCGATGCCGTGGGCGTGCAGCAGCGCGACCGCGTCGTCGAACCAGCCCCAGTCGAACGCGCCGTCGGCGGTCTCGACCAGGCCCCAGGAGAACACCCCGAGGGTCACGAGGTTCACGCCGGCCTCGCGCATCAGGGCGACGTCCTCGTCCCAGACCTCGCGGGGCCACTGCTCGGGGTTGTAGTCCCCGCCGTAGGCGAGGCCGTCGACCAGGTGGACCGGAGCCGGCGCGGCGGCGGGCGGCGGCGGAACGACCGCGCTGACGAACTCAGGCACCGGCCCGCACCCCGCCCGCGGTCGCGGCGCGCGCGGCCGCCGCCTCCGCCTCGTCGATCGGCACCCACGCGCCCAGCGTGTGGTCGTAGCAGACGGAGTTGTCGATCCCGTCGCGCGCCACGGCGGTGTCGCCCTCGCGCCCGACCCTGCCGACCCGGTCCGGGTCGGGCGCGGCCATCGCGAGCAGCTTCGTGTAGTCGTGGTGCGGGTCGAGGATCACGGCGTCCGCCGGCCCGCGCTCCACGACGCGGCCCCGGTAGAGCACCAGGATCTCGTCGGAGAAGTGCCGCGCGGTCGCCAGGTCGTGCGTGATGTAGAGGACCGCGAGGTTGTCCTCGCGCTGCAGCCGGCCGAGCAGGTTGAGCACGCCGAGCCGGATCGACACGTCGAGCATCGACACCGGCTCGTCGGCGATCAGCACCTGCGCGCCCGGGGCGAGCGCCCGGGCGATCGCGACGCGCTGCCGCTGGCCGCCGGACAGCTCGTGCGGGCGGCGCGCGGCCATGTCCTCCGCGGGGTGCAGGTTGACCCGCTCCAGCATCTCCAGCACCCGGGCGTGGGTGGACGCCGCGTCGTGGGTGCGGCGGTGGATCCGCAGCGGCCGGGCCACGTGGTGCTCGACCGAGTGGAACGGGTTCAGGGACGCGAACGGGTCCTGGAACACCATCTGCACGTGCCGCTGGTAGACGGAGCCCATCACGGGCGTCCGGTCGTCCAGCTGCACGTCGATCCGCCCGGAGGACGGCTTCTCCATCCGGGTGAGCAGCTTCGCGATCGTCGACTTCCCGGAGCCCGACTCGCCGACCAGGGCGACGGTGCGCCGGGGCACCAGGTCGAACGACACCCGGTCGACCGCGCGCAGCGTGCTGCGGCGCAGGCCGGAGCGCAGGGCGTAGTCCTTGGTCAGGTTGGTGACGTGGACGCTGGTCATCAGGCCTCCTCGGGGTCGACGCCGTCGCGGATGAACGCGCCGCGCTCGCCGGACAGGCTCGGGAACGACCCGAGCAGGCGGCGGGTGTAGGGGTGCGCGGGGGAGCGGTGCAGCTGCGCGGCGGTCTCCAGCTCGACGATCTCGCCGGCCAGCATCACCGCGATCCGGTCGCTGATCTCCAGCAGCAGCGGCAGGTCGTGCGTGATGAACACGACCGCGAAGTCGAGCTCGTCCCGCAGTCGGACGATCTCCCGCAGGATCTCGCGCTGCACCACCACGTCCAGGGCGGTGGTGGGCTCGTCCATGATCATGATCTGCGGCTCGAGCAGCATCGCCATGGCGATCATCACGCGCTGCCGCATGCCGCCGGACAGCTCGTGCGGGTAGGACCGCAGCCGAGCGGGGTCGACGCCGACCCGGGTCAGCACCTCGGCCGACCGCTCCCGGCGCCGCGCCCGGGACATCCGGGCGTGCGCCCGCAGGGTGTCGTCGAGCTGCGCGCCGATCGTGCGGACGGGGTTGAGCGAGTTCATCGCGCCCTGGAACACCATCGACAGCTGGGACCAGCGGAACCGGCGCAGCGGCTCGTCGCCGAGCGCGAGCAGGTCGATGTCGCCGCCGTCCCGGTCGTGGAACACCACGGAGCCGGACGCGATCCGGGCCGGCGGCTGGTGCAGCCGGTTGATCGCGTACGCCAGCGTGGTCTTGCCGCAGCCGGACTCCCCGGCGAGGCCGAGGATCTCCCCGCGGCCCAGCTCCAGGCTCGCGTCCTTGACCGCGGTGACGGGCTGCTCGACGTCGTAGACGACGGTCAGGTCGGTGACGGTGAGCACCGGGCGGCGCGCGGGCGCCGCGGCGTGCGGGACCCGGTCGGTGAGCGTGGTCATCAGGCGGCCTTCCTGGCGACGCGGGCGGCCGCCTTCGCGCGACGGCGGGCGGTGCGGGCGTTCTTGAGCCGGGGGTTGATGATCTCGTCGATCGAGAAGTTGACCAGGGACAGGCCCATGCCGAACAGGGCGATCACGAGCCCCGGTGGGACGAACCACCACCAGGCGCCGAGCGGCAGCGCGAAGCCGTTCTGCGCGTAGAACAGCATCGTGCCGAGGGTCGAGGCGTTCGATGCGCCGAGGCCGAGGAACGACAGGCCGGCCTCGCCGAGGATCGCCGCGATCACCGCGTACACGAACTGCGAGGCGAGCACCGGGAGCAGGTTCGGCAGGATCTCCACGCCGATGACCCGCCACGGCTTCTCGCCCGACAGCCGGGACGCGGCCACGTAGTCGCGCGACCGCACCGACAACGTCTGCGCGCGCAGCACCCGGGCGGACGCCGCCCACGACGTCAGGGCGAGCACCACCGCGATCGTCCACAGCCCGCGGCTCTCCCGGGGCACGAAGCCCGAGATCACGATGACCAACGGCAGGCCCGGGATCACCAGGAACACGTTGGACAGCAGGGAGAACCCCTCGTCCGCCGCGCCGCCCAGGTAGGCGCCGTAGATCCCGAAGAACGCCGACAGCAGCGTGGCGAGCACGCCGACCATGAGGCCGATCTGCAGCGAGCCGCGGGTCGCGTAGGCCAGCTGGGCGAGCACGTCCTGGCCGGTCTGCGTGGTGCCGAGCCAGTGCTCCGCCGACGGCGGGGCCAGGCCGACGTCGCTGATCGCGTCGGGGTCGCCGACCAGGTGCGGCCCGACCACGCCGAGCAGCACGACTCCGGCGATCAGCACGAGGCCCGTGGCGAGCCACGGGGTCATGGTCGGCAGCAGCATCCGCCACGCGGGGCGGGCCCGGGTCCCCGCGGGGCGGGGCTCGGGCGTGGTGGTGGTCGGGGTGGTCTCGACGGGCCCGCCGGGCCCCTCGACGGCCACCTGCACGTCCGGTCCGATGTTCGTCATCGCCGGCTCCCCTCAGCCCTTCGCGCGGGTGCGCGGGTCGATGAGGCCGTACAGCAGGTCGACGACGAGGTTCGCGCCGAGCACGGCCAGGGTGATGAACAGGAACACGCCCTGCATGAGGGCGTAGTCGTTGTTGGTGACCGCGGCGAGCAGCCGGGACCCGATGCCGGGGTAGGAGAACACCTGCTCGGTGACGACGGACCCGGAGACGACGAAGCCGAGGGAGATCGCGAACCCGGCGACGGACGGCAGCACGGCGTTGCGCGCGGCGTAGTTCCGCATGACCTGCCCGTGCGGGAGGCCCTTGGCGCGCGCGGTGAGCACGTAGTCCTCGGACAGCGTGGACACCATCATGTTGCGCATCCCGAGCAGCCAGCCGCCGATGGAGGCGACCACGATGGTCAGCGCGGGCACGAAGCCGTACTCGATCGCCGACCCGATGAACTCCGGCGACCAGCCGGGGTCCAGCACGACGTCGTAGCCGCCCTGCGACGGGAACCAGCCGAGCACCCGGGACAGCAGGTAGACCAGCACGAGCGCGAGCCAGAAGTACGGCACGGCCGCGAGCAGCGTGGTCAGCGGCACGGCCGAGTCCAGCCAGGTGCCGGGCCGCCAGCCGACGAACGCGCCGAGCAGCACGCCGATGGTCGCGGCGAGCACCGTGGCGATGCCCACCAGCACGACGGTCCACGGCATCGAGGTCCCGATGACCTCGCTGACCGGGGTGGGGAAGTAGGTGACCGAGACGCCGAGGTCGCCGTGCAGCAGGTTGGACAGGTACGTGCCGTACTGCTGCAGCAGCGAGTCGGTGGAGTCGCCGCCCAGCAGGGCGGCGTACGCCTCGCGCGTCTCCGGGGTGACGGTCCCGCCGCGCTGCTGCAGCTTGGCCAGCAGGATGTCGACGGGGTTGCCGGGCAGGAGGCGGGGGATGAGGAAGTTGAGGGTGACGGCGGCCCACAGGGCGACCGCGTAGAAGCCGAGCTTGCGCAGGACGTAGTTCACGTCGCGACCCTTCCGACGGCGGGGGAGGTCCGGGGCGGGGCCCGGGCCGGGCGGCAGGTGCGGCGGACCGCACGGGCCGCCCGGCCCGGTTCGCCTCAGCCGGCCGCCGGCTCCAGGCGCTTGAAGATCTCCGCGGCGTCGAACGCGGACCACACCGCCGGGAAGGCGTACATGTCGTCCTCGGTCGGCCAGCCGGTGAACCCGCCGACGTTCCACTCGCTCGTGGTGCCGCCGGTGAGGATCGGGATGTAGGGCATGTCCTCGACGACGGCGGCCTGGATCGTGTCGAAGTGCGGCTGGCGCGCCTCGGCGTCGTCGAGCGGCATCGTCTTGAGCGCGTCGAGCGCGGCGTCCACGTCCGGGTTCGCGTACCGGGCGTAGTTGTTGCCCGCCGCCTCGCCGACCGGGGCGCCCGTCGCCGACGAGAAGAAGTACGTGTACAGGTAGTACGGGTCGGGCGCCGGGCCCTGCCACAGCGAGTCGATCGCGAGCTGGAAGTTGCCCTGCGTGCGCCGCTCGGTCCACTCGTTCCAGGACGACTGCGCCGTCTGCACGTCGATGCCCGCGGCCTTCGCCTGCTGGGCGATGGTCTGCACCGCGGTGATGTAGTCGGTCCAGCCGGTGACGACCTCGACCGTCACGGTGAGCCGCTCGCCGTCCTTCGCGTAGATCCCGTCCGCGCCCTTGGCCCAGCCGGCGGCCTCGAGCACCGCGGCGGCGCCCTCGGGGTCGGCCTTCTCGGGGGCGACCGGCTCCTCGACGTCGGCCGAGATCGTGGCCTCCTGCGTGGAGGTGAGCGCGAACGTCGGCGAGATCTCCGACGCGGTCTCCTCGAACGCGAGCTGGTTGAGCTGGGTGCGGTCCATCGCGAGGTACAGCGCGTGCCGCACGGCCGGGTCGGTCTGCGGGCCGGAGCAGCCGAGCTCCACGCTGGAGCAGGTGGCGAGCACCATCTGGTTCTGCGCGGCGGTCAGGGTGTCGTAGCCGGGGAAGTTCTCGGCGACGTTCTGGATGTCCGGCACCGGGCCGGTCTGCCAGTCGATGGTGCCGTTCGCGATGCCGTCGGCGCCCGCGGTGTTGCCGGACAGCGACAGGAACCGGATCGTCTTCACGGCCGGCTCGCCGCCCCAGTAGTCCGGGTTCGCGGTGTACGTGAACGCCTGCGGCTTGAAGTCGCCGAGCGTGTAGGCCCCGGTGCCGACCGGGTCCTCGATCACGTCGGCCGTCGGGTCGACGTCCGCCCACAGGTGCTCGGGCACGATCGGGACGCCGGACAGCACGTCGGGCCCCTGCACGAACGCGGGGGCGTCGAACGTGAACGTCACGTGGGTGTCGTCGGTCGCGGTCGCCGTGCCGGCGTAGCCGACGTTGTTGATCGCGGGGGTGCTCGCGAGCAGGTCGTAGGTGAACACCACGTCGTCCGCGGTGAACGGCTCGCCGTCGGTCCAGGTGACGTCGTCGCGGAGGGTGACCTCCAGCTGGGTGCCGTCGTCGTTCCAGCTGTACTCGGTGCCGAGCAGCGGGACGGGGTCGGACTCGGCGGCCTTGTTGATGAAGAACAGCTGCTCGTAGATCGCGCCCAGGCCGCCGATCCGGGACGGCGAGAACGGGTTGAAGTTGACCTGGTAGTCGCCGGACTGGCCCGTGTAGGCGACGAGCGTGGTGCCGTCGCCGGACGCGCCCGTGCTGCCGGACCCGCCGCTGTCGCCGCCGCTGCACGCGGCGAGCAGGGCGAGGGTCGCGGCGCCCGCGACGAGGGGCACGGCGCGGGCGCGGCGCCGGTGCGTGCGTGCTGACCTGAGGAACATCGCTGGTCCTTTCCATCCGTCGCGGCCGACGGTCTGGTCGTGGCCGCGTCGTCGCGGCCCGGGGAAACGCAGGCATATCGTTACGTGCTTAAATTAAGCATGTCAAGATATGGTCGGGAGATGCGCGCACCCTCCCGTGCCGCGACCGGGGCGCTCGTCCTCGACCTGATCCGCACGCACGGCACGGTCAGCAGGGTCGAGCTCGCCGACCGGTCGGGCCTCACCGCGGCGACCATCACGCACGTCGTGCGGGACCTCATGGCCGAGGGCCTGGTGCACGAGGTCGGCCGCGTCACCGGCGGCGTCGGGTCGCCGCGCCGCCTGCTGGAGCTGGACGCCGGCGCGTGGTTCGCTGTCGGCGTCCAGCTCGACCGGTGCGCCAGCAGCGTCGTGGTCACCGACTTCGCGGGGCGGCGGGTCGCCTCGACGGGCGTGCGCGGCGTGGGCCGCGGCGCCCCCGACGACACCCTGCCGGTGCTCGCCCGGCACATCGACCTGCTGCTCGCCGGCGCCGGCATCCCCCGCGACCGGGTCCTCGGCGTCGGCCTGGTGACGCACGGGCCCCAGGACCGGGCCGCGGGCGCCGTGCTCACCGGCCAGCCGACGCCGCAGTGGCGCGACTACCCGCTCACCGGGACGCTCGCGCGGCTGCTGGGGCTGCCGGTGCTGCTCGAGAACGACGCGACCGCGGCGGCCGTGGGGGAGCAGTGGGTCGGCGCCCTCGACGTCGACACCTTCGGCGTGCTCTACATGGCGACGGGCGTCGGCGGCGGGGTGATCGCCGGGTCCGAGGTGTACCGCGGCGGCACGGCGAACCCGGTCGAGATCGGGCACGTGCCGGTCGACCCCACGGGGCCCGCCTGCGCCTGCGGCAGCCGCGGGTGCGTCGAGGCGCTCGCGGGCCCGGGCGCGGTGGTCGCCGCCGCGCTGCGCGACCCTGCGCTCGCGGGCCGGCTCGGGCTGGCCGGCGGCGAGGACGCGGTGCTGGCCGACTTCCAGCGGGTCGCGCGCGCCGCCGTGGCCGGCGACGGGGCGTCCGCGGCGCTGCTGGCGGACTCCGCGCGGCACCTCGGCACCGCGGCCGTGACGCTGATGAACCTGTTCGACCTCGATACGGTCGTGCTGGCCGGCCCGGCCTTCGGCGTCGCGGGGCCGCTGTACGTCGCCGGGGTGCAGGAGGTGGTCGACGCGGGTGCGCTCGCGCGGCTGCTGCGGCCCGTGCGGGTGCGGCTGTCCCGGGACGTCCGGGTGTCCGCGGCGGTGGGCGGGGCGCTGGTGGTGCTCCGGTCGCCGCTGGGGCGGCCCGGCTCGAACCCCGCGGCCGCGGCGCCCGCGCCGTCGGCGACCGGCGCACCCGTACCCGCCTAGCCCGTCCCGACCCGATCGTCCGACTCGAAGGAGAGCCTGTGACCGCCACGACCCCGACCCCCGCGCCCGACGCCCCGACGTGGACCGTGCTGCGCCGCGACGGCGTGGCCGTCGTCCTGGCGCACCCCCGCGACGGCCTGCCGCAGGTGCAGCACTGGGGCGCCGACCTGGGGCCGCTGACCGCGGCGGACCTCGTCGCGCTGCGGGTCGCCGCCGACCGGCAGACCCCGCCGGGCACCCTCGACGCGGCCGGGCACCCGTCTCTGCTGCCGCAGGAGACCGACGGCTGGCCGGGCCGGCCGGGGCTGCAGCTCGTGCGCGACGGCGTCCCGCTGAGCCCGCGGTGGTCGGCCGGGCCGCCGGAGGTGGCCCCGGACGGCCACGCGGTCGAGGTGGTCGCCCGCGACGCGGCCGCGGGGCTGGTGCTGCGCTCGCGGCTGCACCTGGAGCCCGGCGGGCTGCTCGGCGTCGCGCACCGCCTGGAGGTGGCGCCCGCCGCGGCCGCCCCCGTGGAGGTGCACGCCCTCGAGGCGGCGCTGCCGGTGCCGACCCGGGCGGACGTGCTCACGACGTTCGCCGGCCGGTGGACCCGGGAGAAGGTGCCGGCCACCGGTCCGCTGCCCCGCGGTTCGCTCGCCCGGCAGACCCGCCGCGGCCGGCCGGGCCACGACCACCCGTGGCTGCTCGCCCTGTCCGCCGCCGCCCCGCGGGACCGGGACGGCGAGGTCTGGGCGGTGCACCTGGCGTGGCCCGCGGACGCCACCTACCGCACGGACCGGCTGCCGGACCAGCCGACGCTGCTGGGCGCCGGCGAGCTGCTGCGCGCGGGCGAGGTCGTGCTCGGGCCCGGGGAGTCCTGGGCGGCGCCGACCGCGTGGTTCGCGTGGTCGGGTGCCGGGCTCGACGGCGTGACCGCGCGGTTCCACACCTTCCTGCGCTCCCGGCCCCAGCACCCGCGCACGCCCCGGCCGCTCGTGCTCAACACCTGGGAGGCGGTGTACTTCGACCACGACCCCGCGACCGTGCTCCGGCTCGCCGAGCGGGCCGCGCGGATCGGGGTCGAGCGGTTCGTGCTCGACGACGGCTGGTTCCTCGCGCGCCGCGACGACACCCGGGGGCTGGGCGACTGGGTGGTCGACCGCGCCGTGTGGCCGGACGGGCTCGGGCCGCTCGCCGAGCGGGTGCACGCGCTCGGCATGCAGTTCGGGCTCTGGTTCGAGCCGGAGATGGTCAGCCTCGACTCGGACCTCGCCCGGGCGCACCCGGACTGGCTGCTGCACGACCCCGACCGCGTCCCGGACCCCGAGGGGCTGTCGTTCCGGACCCAGTACGTGCTCGACCTCGCGCGGCCGGAGGCGCGGGCGCACGTGCTCGGGCAGGTGTCCGCCCTGGTCGCCGAGCTCGGGATCGACTTCATCAAGTGGGACCACAACCGCGACCTGGTGGACGCCCGGCACGCGGGCCGGCCGGGCGTCGACGCGCAGACCCGGGCCGTGCTCGGGCTGATGGCCGAGCTGAGGGCGCGGCACCCGGGGCTGGAGATCGAGTCCTGCTCGTCCGGCGGCGCGCGCAGCGACCTCGGGGTCCTGGAGGTCACCGACCGGGTGTGGGCGTCCGACTCCAACGACGCCGTCGAGCGGCAGGACATCCAGCGGTGGACCGGGCTGCTGCTGCCGCCCGAGCTCGTCGGCGCGCACGTCGGCCCGCCGACGTCGCACAGCTCGGGCCGCACCCTCGACCTGTCGTACCGGCTCGCGACGAGCCTGATGGGCTCGGCGGGGTTCGAGTGGGACGTGCTGTCCTGCTCGGACGAGGAGGTCGAGGTGCTGACGCGGTTCGCGGGCCTGTACCGGGAGCTCCGGCCGCTGATCCACACCGGCACCGCGGTGCACGCGGACGTCCGGGACCCCGCCCTGCGGGTCGTCGGGGCCGTCGCCCCGGACGGCTCCGCCGGGGTGTGGACGGTCGCGACCGTCGCCGCGCTGGAGGACGCCCGCCCGGAGCCCGTCCGGCTGCACGGGCTGCGCCCCGACGCCCGGTACCGGGTGCGGGTCCGGGACGAGATCGGGGCCGCCCGGTGGGGGTGGGTGACGCCGCCGTGGCTGGCCGCGGGCGAGGTCACGCTGCCGGGGCGGGTGCTCGCCGAGGCCGGGCTGCAGCTCCCCGCGCTGTGGCCCGCGCAGGCGCTCGTGCTGCACGCGACCGCGGTCTGAGCTGGTCGGTCAGGCGGGCGGCGGGGCCGTCGAGCCGCGCGGCACCACCCGCACCCCGGGGGTGCGGGTGGTGGCCGGCGGCCCGCCGGCCACCGCCCGCAGCAGCACCTCGGCGGTCAGGGCGCCCAGCTCGTGCACGTCGCGGCTGACGACGGACAGCGGCGGGTGCGAGATGCGGACGTTCGCCGAGTCGTCCCAGGCCAGCACCGACAGGTCCTGCGGCACGCGCACGCCGAGCCGCGCCGCCTCGCGCAGCCCGGCCAGCGGCATGAGGTCGTTGTCGTACACGATCGCCGTCGGCGGCTCGGGCAGCGCGAGCAGCTCGGCGGTGCGCAGCGCGCCGCTCGCCGCCCCGTAGTCGCCCTCCCGGTGCAGCCCGACCACCCCGGCGGCGGCCGCGGCGTCCCGGAACGCGGCGCCGCGCACCCGCGTGTGCCGGTAGCGCCCGGGCCCGGACACCCAGCCGACCCGGCGGTGGCCGAGGTCGGCGAGGAACGCGACCGCGGTCCGCATGGCGCCGTCGTTGTCGTAGTCGACCACCCACCGGCCGTCGCCGGGCTCGCCGCCGAGCAGCACGGACGGCAGCCCGAGGTCCCGGCACGCCTGCTCGCGGGGGTCGTCGGCCACCAGGTCCGAGATCACGACCGCGTCCACCAGCCCGTCCCGCGCCCACCGGCGGTACGCCACGAGCTCGGCGTCGAGGTCCGGCACGACGTGCACGAACACGCTCGCCCCGTGCCTGTCCAGCTCCTCCTCCATGCCCGCCAGCAGGTCCGTGTAGAAGGGCTCGAGCGCGCCGTCGTCGTCGGCCGGCAGCAGCGCCAGCCCGACCCGGACGCCGCTGCCCGGCCGCCGGTCGGGCGGCGTCGGCGTCGTCATGGCCGCAGCATCGCACGCCCGGCACGGCGGGGGTGCGGCGCCGTGCCATGCTGAGCGGCATGGACGGCGTCGAGGTCGGGCAGGGCGCCGGGCGGCGGGGCGGCCGCGCGCCGTCGACCACGCGCTCCCGGGTGCTCGACCTGGTCCGCACCCGCGGGCCGATCAGCCGCGTCGAGCTCGCCGAGCTCACCGGGCTGACCCAGGCGGCGATCTCGCACGCGGTGCGGGCGCTGCTCGACCAGGGGCTGCTGCGCGAGAACGGCGCCCGGGAGTGGACCGGCGGGAAGCCGCGGGTGATGCTCACGCTGGACCCGCTGGCGCGGTGCGCCGTCGGCGTGCAGCTCGGCGCGGACTGGCTGGTCGTCGTGCTCATCGACGCGCGGGGCGCGGTCGTCGCCCGCACGCGGGTGCGCGGCGCGCGCGAGGAGGACCCGGACGCCGTCGTCATCGGCATCGCGGGGGAGATCGACGTGCTGCTGCGCGCCGCCGGGATCGGCCGGGACCGCGTGGCGGGCGTGGGCCTCGCGGTCCCGGGCACCCTGGACCTCGACGCGGGCGCGATCACGGTCTCCCGGTCGCTGCACCGGTGGCAGGGCTTCCCCGTGCGCGCCGCGCTCGCCGAGGCCGTCGGCGTGCCCGTGGTGCTGGACAACGACGCCACCGCCGCGGCCGTCGGGGAGTACTGGGCCGGGCGCACCGCCGGTTCCGTCGCGCACTGCACGCTCTACATGGGCGCCGGCATCGGCGCCGGCGTGGTGGTCGGGGGCACCGTGCACCGCGGCGCCAGCGGCAACGCCGGCCCGCTCGGCCGGATGCACCTGCACCGCAGCGCGCACGACCCCGGCCCGACCCTCGAGGAGCTCGCCGCCCCGCACGCCGTCGCCCGGCGGGCGCGCGAGGCGGTCGCCGCGGGGCGGGCGACGACCGTGCGGCTCAGCCCGGACGGCGACCCCATCACGGACTTCGGGGCGGTGGCCACGGCCGCGGTGCAGGGCGACCCCCTCGCGCTCGAGCTCGTCGAGGACTCCGCGGAGTACCTGGCGGACGCGGCGGTGACCGCCGCGAACCTGCTGGACGTGGACTCCGTGGTGCTCGCCGGCCCGGCGTTCAGCACCGCCGGGTCGCTGTACGCGCAGGTGGTCGAGCGGCGGCTGCGGGCGGAGCTGCACGCGGCCGACCGGCACGGGGTGCGGGTCGCGCTCGCGGCGCACGTCGCGGACGCCGCCGCCGTGGGCGCCGCGGCGCTGGTGCTGCAGGAGGACCTGGCGCCGCGGCGCGGCTGACGCGCCGGGTGCGCCCGGCCCGGGCGTGCCCGTGCCGGCTTGGCTCGCGCCGCGCGCGCGGGGGCGCTCAGCGGCGGCGGGCCAGCTGCTCCAGGCTCACCGCGTCGACCAGCAGCCCCTCGTCCCGGCGCACCCACCGGGCCCCGGTGGCCCGGTGCTCGGCCGGGGTGGCGAAGCGGTAGCCGTACAGCCGTGCCCGGACCCATCGCGGGCGCTCCCCGTCGAACGGGTCGCGGGCCAGCAGCCGCAGCGTCGGGCGGTCGGCCTCCAGCAGCCGCGCCAGGAACGGCACGAACCAGCGCAGCTGCGCCGCCGAGCCGAGCGCCAGGAACCACATCAGCCAGTCGAGCCGCAGGTGGTACGGCGCGAACTGCCGCGGCAGCCGCCGCACGTCGCCGGGCTTGCCGCGGAACCCGTACTCGAGCCACGTGGCGTCAGCGGGGTCGTCGTCCCGGGTGCCCTCCACGACCACCTCGGTGCGCCGCCGGGTGATCGTGCCGAACGCCCCGTAGGCGTTGACCAGGTGGAACGGGTTGAACGAGGCGTTCATCCGCTGGTTCCGGGACACCAGGTTCCGCGCCGGCCAGAAGGACAGCACCACGCACAGCGCGGTGACCGCGAGCACCACGACGACGAACCACAGGGGCGCGGCGGCGGCGGGCGCGCCCGCGCGGACCTCGATCCCGACGAGCCCGAGCACCGCCGCCCACGAGCGGTCGTCGACCGCGGACGCCGCCAGCACGATCGTCAGCCAGTTCAGCCACGCGAAGTTGCCGGACAGCACCAGCCAGAGCTGCGTGACGATCATGACGCCCGCCGCGGTGCCCGCCACCGGGCCGGGGACCAGCAGCCCGAACGGCACGACGAGCTGTGCGACGTGATTCGCGGCCACCTCGACCCGGTGCAGCGGGCGGGGGAGCAGGTGGAACAGCCGGCTCGCGGGGCCGGGCATCGGCTGCGTCTCGTGGTGGTAGTACAGCGCCGTCAGGTCGCGCCACGCCGGGTCGCCGCGCCACTTGATCAGGCCCGCGCCCAGCTCCAGGCGGAGCACCAGCCACCAGAGCAGCGCGAGGACGGTCCACGGCGGGGCGACGTCGTCCGAGCCCAGGAACGCCACGAGGAACCCCGCCTCCAGCAGCAGCGACTCCCAGCCGAACCCGTAGAACGTCTGCCCGACGTTCACGACCGACAGGTACAGCACCCAGAGCACCCCGAACGCGAGCAGCGGCAGCCACGGCGGCCCCTGCTGCGGCAGCCCGGCGACCAGCGCCACCGCGACGCCGAGCCCCGCCCAGCCGACGACCACGAGCAGCCGGTCGGAGTACCACCGGGCGAACAGGCTCGGGGCGGCGCGGAACGGGACCCGCTCGGTGAACGCGGGCACGGGGAGCAGACCGTGCTCGCCGAGCAGCGGGCGGAACTGGCGCAGCACGTTCACGAACGCGAGGACGTACACCGCGGCCACCCCGCGCTGCGCCACCTCCCGGGCGATCGTGTACCCCTCCGCCCCGAACCACCCCACGCCGCACCCCCGCTCCCGCGCCCGCGCTCCCGCGCTCCCGCGCGCCGCCGCGCCGCGCCGCGCCGCGCCGCCGCCGCGCTCCAGCGTCGCCCGCCCTGCCTCCGCGCGCACCTCCGCGCGCCGGGCGCTCGCCGAGTCTCCATCTCCGGACTGCGCGCCGACGCGAACCGGCAGGCCGGTCTCGCAGAGTCGGCGGAGGCAGGGCGGAGCGGGGTTCACAATCGGGCAGTAGCGATATATCGTTAGCGTCATGCGATACAACGACACACATGATGAGTTCGAGAGCGAGGGCCGCGGCGAGCGGTCCGGTCACGGCCCGCAGGGGTCGCACGAGGGGCACCGCGGGCACGGGCACGGGCACGGGTTCGGCGGCCGCGGGCCGCGCGGGTTCGGACCGGGAGCGGGGTTGGGCCCCGGCGGCGGGTTCGGCCCGGGCGGGCCCGGTGGGTTCGGGCCCGGCGGACCGGGTGGGTTCGGCCCCGGCGGGTTCGGGGGGCGGCGCGGCCGGCGACCGCGCGGGGACGTCCGCAACGCCATCCTGCTGCTGCTCGCCGAGCAGCCGATGCACGGCTACCAGCTGATGGAGGCCATCGCCGAGCGCAGCGACGGCCGGTGGCGCCCGAGCCCCGGCGCCGTCTACCCCACGCTGAACCTCCTGGAGGACGAGGGCGTCGTGACGCTCACCGCGTCCGCCGGCCGCAAGCTCGCGACCCTGACGGAGGAGGGGCGTGCCCTGGTCGAGCGGGACTCGGCGTCCTGGCCCGACCCGTTCGCGACCGGCGACGCCGAGCAGGGCGTGGACCTGCGCGCCGAGGTCGGCCCGCTGCTCGAGGCCGTCCGGGCCGTCGGGCGCGGCGGCACCGAGGCGCAGCGGGTGCGCGCGGGCGAGATCCTCGCCG
Source organism: Cellulomonas hominis (assembly GCF_005239125.1). GTDB lineage: Bacteria > Actinomycetota > Actinomycetes > Actinomycetales > Cellulomonadaceae > Cellulomonas > Cellulomonas hominis_A. The sequence continues at coordinate 23,771 of NZ_SZYE01000016.1, forward strand.
AGGCGCGCCGCTCGGTGTACCGGGTGCTCGCGGGCGACGACCCGGCCGCGCGGCCGGACGCCGGCGCCCCCGCCGACCCGGAGGGCCCGGCCGCCTGACGGCGCGCCCGCGGACCGGGGTCGTCAGGGCCAGACGTGCGCCTCCTCGGCGAAGTCCGCGGGGTTGCTGTGCACCGGGATCACGCACAGCAGGTGGCCGCCGGGCACCCGGAGGGTCCGGCAGTCGAGCCAGCCGCCGACCTCGACCGCCCCGAGGTCGAGCAGCCGCGCCGTCTCGGCCGCGACGTCGTCCGTCTCCATGTCGAGGTGGTAGCGGGCGGGCCCGCCGATCGACTGCACGGCCGCCACGAGCCCGGGGATCGGGTCCTCCAGGTGCGTGAACTGCTCCTCGTCGGGCACCGACCACGAGGCCACGCCGGTGGCGGCGGACCAGAACCGGGCGGAGGCGGCGGCCTCGGCGTGCGGTGCGTCGATGAGCAGGGTCGAGATCCGGCTGCGGTGCACGGGCATCCTCCTCGATGTCCCGACGGACGGTAGCGCCACGGGAGCGCATCCACCAGGGTCCCGGGGCCCCGGGGAGGTCAGTCCCCGTCGGCGCCGACCCCCGCGGGCACGGCGTCGCGCGCCGACGGAGCCGCCGGCGCGGACGCCCGTCCGGCAGCCGTGCTCGTGCGCCGGGTGTGCGTCTCGATCGCCGCCAGCACCACCGCGAGCACCCCGGCCGCGACGAGCGTCGCTCGGGTGCCGAGCGCGTCGGGACCGCTCGCCAGCGCGCCGATCCCGGCGCCGGCGGCGAACGCGAGCACGATCGCGGACAGCCGCAGGGCGACCCTCCGCTGCGTGCGGTCGTAGCCGCTCAGCCACTCGTACGCGGCGGTCACGAGGGTGCGTAGGTTCCCGGTCGTCATCGTCGTGCTGTAGCTGGTGTCCCGGACCAGCCGGAACGTGGTGACCTGCAGCGCGGCGACGAACGCCACCGCCGTGGTCGTCGCAAGGGCGGGCACGGACGTCGGGAGTGCGGCGACGGCGACCAGTGTGCCGATCTCGGCGAGCAGCACGATGCGCGTCGGGTCCTCCAGGCCGGGTAGCCGGCGGTGCGCGGCCAGCCACTCGGCGACGACCAGGCCGAGCACGAACGCGCCGATGATCGGCAGGTACCCGGCGGCCTGCGCCCACTGGCCCCGCGCCGCGTGGATGGCGACGAACACCACGTTGCCGGTCTGGGCGTTGGCGAACACGCCGCCGTGCGCGACGAAGGTGTAGGCGTCGAGGAACCCGCCGACGACGGCGAGCGCCGCGCCGGTCGCGGGGTGCTCGGGGCGGGTGCGGACCCTCACGGCTCGCGCCGTCCGGGAGGCGTGGTGCGGGTCGGTCGCGGCCGGGTGCTCACGGACCCCAGTGTCCCCCAGTCGTCCCATGACTTGTGGGACCGAGGACCCGGCGACACACGGCGTCGCCGGGTCCGGTGCCCGGCCGCGGCCGACCCGCGGGCTCAGCCCTCCGCGAGCAGCGCCGGGATCTGCCCGACCGCCTCGCGCATGCCCTCCTCCATGCCCATCGCGATCACCTGGGCCATGGCCTCGGCGTCCGGGAACCGCGTGGTGATGGTCATGCGCGTCCCGCCGTCGACGGGCGTGAGCTCGGTGCGCATCACGGCGGCCGGCATGGCGTCGTCCGGGTTGCCGTCGGCGTCGGAGAACCCGTCCTGGATCTCGATCGTGCGCGGCGGGTCGACCGCGAGCACGCGCCACCAGCCGTGCGCCCGCGTCCCGTCCGGGCCGGTCATGTAGTACCGCGACTCGGCGCCGGGCGTGAGGTCGTGGGCGGGGAACGTCGCCGGCCACTCCGGGGGTCCCCACCACCGGGAGAGCTGCTCGCCCTCGGACCACAGCCGCCAGACCCGCTCGGGCGGGGCGTCGAGCTCGGTCACCACGGTGAGCGTCAGCGCGTCGGTGTCCTTGATGGTGTCCACTGGCATGAGTCGTCCCCTTGTCATCCGTCGGCGAGGATCTCCGCGATGCGGTCGATGCGGCCGCGCCAGATCTCCTCGTACCGGTCGAGCAGCCGTGCGGCTGCCCGGATGGTCGCGACGTCGGCGTGGACGACCTGCTCGCGGCCGTGCCGCTGCTTGGTCACGAGGTGCGCGCGCTCGAGCACCGCCACGTGCTTCTGCACGGCGGCGAAGCTCATCTCGTAGGAACGCGCGAGGGCGGTCACCGACGCCTCCCGGCGCAGCACCCGCGTGACGATGTCGCGCCGGGTCGCGTCGGCCAGCGCGGCGAACACCCGGTCCACCTCGTCGGGGTCGAGCTGACGTACAACCATGTGGTTGTACGTTACGCGGGTGTGGCGCAGATCACAACCGCGTCCCTGCGACGGTCGGCCGGGTCGTGAGCCGGTCGCTCGAGTCGGGACAGACCGCCGCATTCCGGACTCGCTGGACGCGTGGCGCAGGTGCGCCGAAAAGGGCGCAAGTGGGGACAGATCGTCACGCGCGCGACGCTCCGAGCAGGTGGATTCGGTCACAGATGCCTCGAATCGGGACACGTGGTGCAATTGCGCAGAAACGAGCCCGGTCTCAGATCGACGTCGCACCTCGAGGTCGGGACGACTTCGGCCTACTTCTCGCAACGGCCTGCGCTCAGCAAATGCGCGCTGCTAGCGTCCGGATCGTGGGGGCATCCAGTCCGGGGATCGACGGACGACGGCGAAGGAAGAGATTCATGACTCACGCACGTCCACTTCTGAGGAAGGTGCTGCGGGTGGCTGCCGCAGTGTTCATCGCGCTGGTGGGGTCGGTCGGCCTCGCAGGTGCCGCCTCGGCGGCCGCGGGCGACTGCCCGTCCACGTACGCCTGCATCTGGCGTGATGCGAACTACGTGACGGGTCATTCCGGGACCGCGCACGTGAAGTTCCACTCGTGCCACCACGACTTCCGGCTGTCCACCTACGCGGGCACGACGATCAACGCGAACGACAGCGCGTCGTCGGTCTCGAACCGCGGGACGGTTTCCTCCGCCTCGTTCTACCTGGACACCCTGTACGCGGGCCCTTCCTTCACGCTCGCCAAGGGTACGGGGGACGGCAACCTCAGCGACTCGTCAGGAAATGCCCCCGGGGGTTTCAACGACAAGCTCAGCTCGGCCAAGTTCGTGTCGTTCGGAGCGGCCTGCCGGTAATTTGTCACCGCGCCGCGGGGTGCCGTTCGGCGCCCCGCGGCGCCTGATAGGAGTGCTGAATGAGCGTGCCACGACCACTGGTCCATCCCGCCGTCGCCGTGCTCGTCGCGGCCGGCCTGACGGGGTGCTCCGCGAGCGGCCCCGATGCGGCGCACGAGCCGAGCGTTCTCGTCGAGAAGAACCGCCTGATGTGGGTGATGCCGCTCGACGCCTACATGGTGGCGGAGCAGCTCGACACGGCGGTCGACGTCTTCATCGAGCCGTGCATGCAGGAGCGCGGGTTCGCGTACCGGCGTCCGCCCGTCGACGTGACGAAGCGGTCCGAGACCGTGTCGGTGAGCGGGCGGAACCTGTTCAACGTCGAGGTGGCGAGGCAGTGGGGATACGGCGGGGCGCCCGACCCGAACGCCGACGTGCTGCGGGCGGATGCGGCGGAGTCGGTGCACTGGTCGGCGGAGCAGACGGACCGGTACGAGGACTGCCTGGGACGTGCTCGGGAGCAGTTCCCCGCGCAGCGGATCAACAACGTCGTCACGAGCCTGTCGTTCTCCGCCTGGAGCGGAGCCAAGAACGCCCCGGAGGTCCTCGACGCGGCTGAGCGGTGGGTGCAGTGCATGCAGCCGCTCGGGTTCTCCGACCTTCCGGACGGCCCGAACGCCGACGGGGGCGGGACGCCCACGCCGGCGATGACGGAGGCGTATACCGGAGTCCCGTACAACGCGACCTTCGACGGTGCGGCCCCCGAGCAGACGGCTGAGCAGAAGGCCGAGGAGATCCGCATCGCGACCTTCGACGCCGAGTGCCAGGAGAGCACGGGATACGCCCAGGCGCTGTACGACGCGGAGTGGGATCGCCAGGTCTCCGTCGTCCGCGAGAACGAGGACACCCTGACCCGTCTGCTCGATGAGAAGGCGGCGTACGAGGAGAAGGCCGACAGGGTCCTGCGTGAGGCCGGGTCGGGTTGATGCGGGCTCGACGCATCGTCACCGCACTCGTGGTGCTCGGCACGCTCGTCGGTGGGCTCGTCGGCGGGTGGCTCGCCGCCGAGAAGCTGCAGTCCCCGGCGCAGGTCGCGGCCCGCGCAGCCCCACCCGAGCCGTCCGACGTCGTGGCCACGGTGACCGTCGGCGAGCTCACGGAGCAGGTCACGGCCCGCTCCGAGATCACCCGCGAGTCGGCGAGCACCGTCGAGGTGGCGCTGGCCGGCGCCGAGCAGAGCGTCGTCACCGCCACCGGTGTGCCCCCCGGGTCGGAGATCAGCGCAGGCGGCGTCGCCCTCGAGGTGAACGGCCGTCCGGTGATCGCGACGACGGGTGCGTTCCCGTACTACCGGGACATGGCCGAGGGGGACACGGGGCCGGACGTCGAGCAGCTGCAACGGTTCCTGATGAGCTGCGGGTACCGGACCGGTGGCGTCGGGCAGTTCGGCCCGCAGACCGCAGGGGCTGTGCGTCAGCTCTACCGGGCGATCGGTCATGAGGTCGTGACGCGCGAGGCGCCCGCGACGACGCCCGAGCCACAGGGTGGCGCACCCGCGGCGACGGACGATCCCGCGTCCGGTGCGGTCCCGGCGGGTGGCTCCGTCGAGCCGGCGTCGGGTGACGGCGCAGCGGCGTCGGCGGCCGCCCCGCGGGTGGTCGTGGTCCCCCGTAGTGAGCTCGTCGTGCTCGCGGCCCTCCCGGTCGTCGCCGGTGAGCTGCCTGCGGTGGGCACGGTGCTGACCGCCGAGAACGCCGTCCTCACCGTCGGTCAGGGGCGGGTCGTCGCCCGGGCGAAGATCGCCGTGACGGTCCTGCCCGTGCTCGCCGAGGGGATGCCGGTCGTCCTCACCGGTGCGGACGGGACCACGCTGGAGGGCACGCTGGGGCCGATCCCCGCCGCCGCCGGGGCCGGGGACGCCGCGTCGGCCGAGGTCGCGGTCCCGGTCGTCACCGAGGCGATCGACGAGGCGTGGCTGGACGCGAACGTGCTGACCGTCATCACCGTGACGGCCGTCGCCGATCAGGCTCTCCGGGTCCCGTCGCGCGCGGTCGTCCCGCGCGCGGACGGCTCGTCCGTCGTCCAGCGCCGCGCCGCGGACGGGTCCTTCGAGGAGATCGCGGTGCACGAGCTCGGCCGGCTGGGTGGGACCAGCGCCGTCGAGCCGGCCGCGACGGGCGGGCTGTCCGAGGGGGACGAGGTGAAGGTGGAGTGACCAGGCTCAGCCTGGTCGGCGTCACGAAGACCTACCCCGGCGCGCAGCCCGTGCACGCGTTGCGCGGCGTCGACCTCGTCATCGGCGCGGGCGAGTTCGTCGTGATCGAGGGCCCGTCGGGCAGCGGGAAGTCGACGTTGCTGAACGTGCTCGCGCTGCTCGACACCCCCTCGGGCGGGCAGTACCTGATCGACGGCCGCGACACCGCCGAGCTGGACGAGCGCGAACGGGCCCGCGTGCGGGGCGAGGCTTTCGGGTTCGTCTTCCAGGGCTTCCACCTGATGGACCGCCGCACCGTGCTGGACAACGTCGAGCTCGGCATGTTCTACGCGGGCCTGCCCGCGGACGAGCGCCGGCGCCGCGCCCTCGTCGCGCTGGACCGCGTCGGCCTCGCGGACACGGCGCACCGCCGCGCGAACGAGCTGTCCGGCGGCCAGCGCCAGCGGGTCGCGATCGCACGGGCGCTCTCCGTCGGCTCGGCAGTCATCGTGGCCGACGAGCCGACCGGGAACCTGGACACGGAGACCAGCGGGACCGTCCTCGCCCTGCTGCACGAGCTGAACGACGCCGGCGCCACGGTCATCCTCGTCACGCACTCGGCCGAGATCGCGGCCGGGGCGCCGCGTCGCCTGCTGGTACGGGACGGCCGGATCGTCGCCGGTCCTCCCGAGATCGCTCGGGATGCGGGCGAGGGCGAGGAGCGCGCCGCTGCACCGGCCGCCGCCGACGCACCTCCGCGGCGTCCACGGCCCTCCCCGTTCGCGATCGTCCGCGACGCGGCCGCCTCGGTCACGTCCCGGTGGGGGCGCACGGCGACGCTCGCCGCCTCGGTCGCCGTCGGTGTCGCGCTGGCGCTCACGACGATCGGTCTGTCCGAGTCCGCCCAGGCCCAGGTGTCCGACCGGTTCGACGCCCAGCTCAACCGTGCCGTCACCCTCGCACGCGCCGTGCCGGACCCGGAGGCCGGCGCCCCCGTGGTGGTCGACGGCACGACGGGTGGGGTGTCGCCGGAGGCGGTCGCGACGCTCGGGTCGGTGCCGGGCGTGGACGCCGGGGCGCTGCTCACGCGCCACGACCCGGTCTGGGTCGCGCTCCCCGGTGGTCGCTCCCCGGTGGCCGACGCGTTCCTGATGGGGGCGACCCGGGACATCGTGCCTGCCGCCGAGCTGGACGTGCGGTGGGCCGGCGACGTGCCGGTCGCGCTCGGCGAGGACGAGGTCCTGCTCGGGCGCGTCGTGAGCACGGAGGTCGGCCTCGGCCCGCTGAGCGCGCGGCCCCAGGTGCTGCTGGAGGGACGCCCGTTCGTGGTGCGCGGGATCGTCGAGGGCGGCGCCCGCGTCACCGACGTCGGGCAGGCGGTCATCACGACGGTGGACGTCGCGGCGACCCTGCGCACGCCGAACGCCGACGAGGTCTACCTCCTCACCGCCGCCGGCGCGGCGGGGCAGGTCGCGAGCCAGGCTCCGCTCCTCCTCCGGCCCCAGGCCCCGGAGACGTTCACCGTGAGCATCCCGCCGGACCCCGCGACCCTGCGGGGGCAGGTGGAGGGCGACGTCCGCACCGTCCTCCTCGTGCTGACCGGCGTCGCGGTCCTCGCATCGGTGGTCTCCCTGACCAGCGCGATGACGATGTCCGTGCTCGAGCGCTCCCGGGAGTTCGGCATGCGGCGTGCCATCGGGGCCCGGGCCCACCAGATCAGCGGTCTCGTCATGAGCGAGGCCGCGCTCGTCGGCGCGTTGGGTGGGGTCGTGGGGGCGGCGACGGGCGTCGTCGCCCTGCTGGTGATCACGATCGCCAGACGGTGGACGCCCGTCCTCGATCTCGGCAACGTCCCCCTCGCCGTCGCGGGAGGGATCGCCGTCGGCGTCGTCGGCGGCGTCGCCGCATCCGTCCGTGCCCGGCGGATCCAGCCGAGCGACGCGCTCCGCAGCTGAAAGGGTGCGCCCGCTCGGGCGGGCACCTCTGATCCCGCGATCACGACCCGGTGCGGCCGCGGGCAGGGCAGACTGGCCCGCATGATCGCCGCCGGACTCGTCCTCTCCGCCCTCGCGGCCCTGGTGCACGTCTACATCTTCACGCTCGAGTCCGTGTCCTGGACCTCGCCCCGGACCCGTGCGGTGTTCGGCACGACGCCGGAGGAGGCCGAGGCCACGCGGGAGCTCGCGTTCAACCAGGGCTTCTACAACCTGTTCCTCGCGGTGGTCGCGGCGGCCGGCGTCATCGCCACGGCGACCGGGGCGACCTCGGTCGGGGCCGCGCTGGTGCTCGCGGGCACCGGGTCGATGCTCGCCGCGGCGCTGGTGCTGGTGCTCTCCTCGCCGGACAAGGCGCGGGCGGCCGTGTCGCAGGGCACGTTCCCGCTGCTCGCGGTGGTCGCGACGCTGATCGGCCTGCTGGCCTGAGCGGCCCGGCCTAGGACGTCACGTCCGCCGTGGTGAACCGGGCCCACGCGAGCGCCCCGAACACCGCGACCCACGCCGCCTGCACCGCCAGCCCGGACCCGACCACGCCCCAGTCGACCTGCACCCGCAGGAACTCGGCGAAGTCGAACCAGTGGTGCGTGAGCAGCCCCGGGTGGATCGCCGAGAGCTGCGGCAGCGAGTCGAGGACGGTCGACACGACGGCGACGACGACGGTCGCGGCCATCGCACCGACCGGCACCTCGGTGAGCGTCGAGAAGAACAGCCCGACGGCGACCAGCCCGGTCAGCGACAGCCCGACGTAGGCGACGATCCCGGCGACACGCAGCACGCCCTCGCCGACGGGCACGGTGCTCCCGGACAGCAGCACCACGTCGTGCACGCCGAAGAACGCGGCACCGACGAGCAGCCCGGTCACGGCGACCGCGAGCACCGCCGCCGCCGCGAAGGTCAGCGCGGCGAGCGCCTTGACCGCGAGCAGCCGGCCACGGGGCACGGGGACGACGAGCAGGTAGCGCAGGGTGCCGGCGGACGCCTCGCCCGCGACCGCGTCGCCGGACGCGATGCCGATGCACAGCGGCAGCAGGAACGGCAGGCACAGGAACAGCGCGGCGACGACCAGGAACAGGCCGTTGCCGGTCACCTGCGCCAGGAACGCCGGGCCCTGGCCGGACAGCGCGCTGTCCCGGGTGACCAGCAGCACCGTCCCGATCACCACCGGCACGAGGGCGAGCCCGGCGAGCAGCACGAGGTTCCGCCGGCGACCGAGCACCAGGCGCAGCTCGGACCGCAGCAGCCGGGCGAACGCGACGGGGGCGGGCGCGGCGAGCGGCGCCGCCGCGGGAGAGCCGCCGGGACCGTCCAGCAGCTCAGCGCGCGACATCGAAGCCCTCCCCGGTCAGCTCGACGAACACCTGCTCCAGGCTCGGCCGGTCGACGGCCAGGCCCACCAGGTCGACGCCGGCGTGCACCAGCGCGGCCGAGACCTTCTCCGGCGGCGTCGGCCCGAGCGCCGCGGTGAGCCGGGCCGTGCCCGCACCGCCCGGCAGCGCCCGCCCGTCGCGCGCCACCTCGGCGAGCCCGAGCCCGCGGAGCACCTCGGCCGCCGCGTCGGCCTGCCCGGACCGGGTCGTCACGGCGAGGCGCGCGCCCTCGCGGTCGGTCAGCGCCGCGCGCTCGCCCTGCAGCAGCAGCCGCCCGCGGCTCATGATCCCGACGTGGCTGCACACCTGCTCGATCTCGGCCAGCAGTTGGGAGGACACCAGGACGGTCGCGCCGCCGTCGGCGAGCTCGCGGACGAGGTGCCGCACCTCGCGGGTGCCCTGCGGGTCGAGACCGTTCGTCGGCTCGTCCAGCACGAGCAGGTCGCGCGGCTGCAGCAGCGCGGCCGCCAGGCCGAGCCGCTGCTTCATGCCCAGCGAGTACTGCCGGTACGGCTTGGTCGCCGCCGCGCCCAGACCCACCCGGTCCAGCGCCGCGTCCGCGCGCCGGCGGCTGGTGCGCGGGTCCGCGGTGGCGTCCCCGGCGTCGAGCCGCGCGAGGTTCGCCCGGCCGGTGAGGTACGGGTGGAAGGCCGGTCCCTCGACGAGGGCGCCGACCCGGGGCAGCACCCGCGCGGCGTCCTCGGGCATCGCGGACCCGAGCAGCCACGCGCGCCCGGCGGTCGGCCGGGCGAGGCCGAGCAGCATCCGGATGGTGGTCGTCTTGCCGGAGCCGTTCGGGCCCAGGAACCCGTACACCGCGCCGCGGGGCACGGCCAGGTCCAGGCCGTCGACGGCGACCTGGCCGGACCGGAACCGCTTCGTCAGGCCGGCGGTCCGGACGGCCAGGTCGCCGTCGTGGTGCGCCTCGCTCATGCCGCGGCGCGGAGTGCGTCCGCCGGCACGGCGCCGACCAGCACCCGGCCGTCGTCCGTGATCAGCACCGACAGCAGGGTCGAGCTGAGCAGCCGGCCCTCGGGGACCGCGGTGGTGAGCTGGTCGTAGAGGGCGGTGGTGTCGAGCGAGGGGCGACCGGGGTTGCCCTCGGCGTCGCTGGGCACGAACTGATGCACCAGGTCCTGCGCCTCCTCCGAGCCGAGGACCCGCTCCGCACCGGGCACGGTGGCGAGGGACGCGGCGTCGCCGCCGACCAGACCCGCGACGTCGACGTCGCTCAGCGTGACGACCGTCGACCACCCGGAGCCGGCGACCGCGACGCCGTCCGGCAGCGCGGGCGCGCCGGGCTGGGCGCCGTCCGGCAGGTCCGGCGTGTCGGGCAGCGGCACGACGACCTCGTCGGTGGTGGCCCCGGCCGGCGCGGAGAACGCCAGCACGGAGTCGTCGGGAGCGGTGAACGCCACGTCGGTGAACCCGACCTCGAGCGAGGGGGCCGCGTCGTCGGCCGTCGACCAGGTCTGCACCCGCAGGGGCTGCGCGGTGGCGGCGTCCACCGCGACCACGACCCGGGAGACCAGGGTGCCGTCGTCCGTGGGGCTGACCACGAGCTGGTAGGCGTCGCGCCCGGCGACCGTGGTGGGGCTGTCGACCGTGACGTCCGCGTCCCGCTCGGCGAGCGCCAGCACCTGGGCCGCCGCGGCCTCGGGGGTCGGCAGGTCGGCGCCCGGGGCGGTGGCCCGGTCGGCGAGCGCCTGGTACCGGGCGACGTCCGCGGGGTCGAGCGTGTAGTGCGTGACGGCGTCGTCGGTCGACGAGTAGGTCCACGCCTGCGCGCCGTCGTGCACGACCGAGTACTCCGAGGTCGCCCCGAGCAGCGAGACGCGGGACCGCTCGGCGCCGTCGGACCACAGCCGCAGCGTGGACGAGCCGCCGAGCAGGTTGAGCGGGTCGGCGCCGGTCATCTCCGCGGGCAGCTCGGGCAGCCCCAGGCGCGCGGTGTAGACGACGGTGCCCTGCACCGGCGTCGGCCCGGCCTCGGCGACCCGGCTCAGCAGGTCCTGCGCGCTGACCTGGGGGAGGTCGGCGTCGCCCGGCGAGGCGAGCGCCGGGACGCCGACCGCGGCGGCCACCGCCACGGCGACGACCCCGGGCACGGCCCAGCGGGCGCGGGGGGAGAGGGTGCGGCGGGGGCGCTCGGTGTCGGCCATGCGTCCACTGTGCGCCACCGGCGCTGAGGCGGCGCTGAGAACGCCGGCCCCGCGCGCGGGCCGCCCCGCGCCGCGCGCAGTGCGATGCTGCGGGGGTGCGGGTGCTGGTGGTGGACGACGAGCGCGGGCTGGTGGACGCCCTGCGCCGCGGGCTGACGGCCGAGGGGTTCGCGGTCGACGTGGCGTACGACGGCGCCGAGGGCCTGCGCCTGGCCACCGACCGGGACTTCGACGCGATCGTGCTCGACGTCATGCTGCCGCGGCGCAACGGCTACGACGTGGTCACCGACCTGCGCGCCGCCGGCGTCACCACGCCGGTGCTGCTGCTGAGCGCGAAGGACGGCGAGCACGACGTCGCGGACGGCCTGGACGTCGGCGCGGACGACTACCTGACCAAGCCGTTCTCCTTCGTCGTGCTGGTCGCCCGGATCCGCGCGCTGCTGCGCCGGCCGTCGCAGGTGCGGCCCGCGGTGCTGGTCGTCGGCGACCTGGTGCTCGACCCGGCCGCGCGCGCGGTGACCCGGGCCGGCGCGCCCGTCGAGCTGACGGCCCGCGAGCTGGCGCTGCTCGAGTACCTGATGCGGCACGCGGACCGGGTCGTCGGCAAGGTCGAGCTGCGCGACCACGTCTGGGACGGCCCGGGCGAGGACGGCAACGTGGTCGAGGTGTACGTCGGTTACCTGCGGCGCAAGCTCGGCCGCGACGCGATCGCCACGGTGCGGGGCGCGGGCTACCGGGTCGCGGGGTGAGCGCACCGCCGCCGCGGCGCGCCCGGTGGTCGCTGCGCGCGCGGCTGACCGTGCTCACCGCGGGGCTGCTGTGCGCGGCGCTGGTGGTCGGGGCCGTGGTCCTGAGCACGGTGCTGTCCCGCGGGCGGGTGGCCGCGCTCGACGACGTGGTGCGGGCGCGGGCCGAGACGGTGGCCGCGCTGGTGGCCGGCGACCAGGTCCCCGACGCGCTGCCGGTGGCCGAGCCGGGGGAGATCGTCCAGGTGCTCGACGGCGACGGCCGGGTCGTGGCCACGTCGCCGACCGCCAGCCGGACGCTGCCCGTGCTGGGCGGCGAGGCCCTGGCGGACCTGCGGGCGCGCGCGGCGGACGCGCCCGGCCGGGCCGTGGTCGGCGGGACCGGCGCGTCGGCCTACGACCCGGCGGCGCGCGTGGCGGTCGCCGCGCCCGCCGGCGGCCCGGACGGCAGCGTGGTCGTCGCCACGGTGCCGGTCGCCGAGGTCGAGGGGCTGGTGCGCGCGCTGCGCCTGGCGCTCGCGGGCGTGGTGCCGGCGCTGACGGCGCTGTTCGCGGCCGCCATCTGGGTGGCGCTCGACCGGCCGCAGCGCCCGCC
>NZ_SZYE01000170.1 GCF_005239125.1 Cellulomonas hominis
CCGGGGCGGCGTCGGGGGCGCCCGCGGCGTCGAGCAGCCCGGCGAGGGCGCTCTCCACCCGGGACCGCTCGGCGTCCAGCGCGGCGTCCGTCACGGGGACCGGCGCGTCGGCGGGCTCGGGCGCCGGCGCCTCCGGAGGGAGGACGACGACGTCGACGTCGGGGTGGCACTCGTGGACGACGCGCAGCAGCGGGGCCTGCGCGAGGGGGTCCTGCGGGTCGGTCACGGCGTCACTCTAGGGGGACTCGGGCGTGGGGGCGCGGGAACGGCGCCCTGCGCGCGAGGGCCGCCCCGCAGGTCCGGGCCCCGCGCCACGCGCGCGAGCAACTTCTGGCAACCGGTTGTCCCCCGCCACCCGCCCCGGCGACGCTGCTGACCACGCGGGCGGCACCGACGCCGCCCCGACCCCGGGAGGGACGGCGATGGAGCACACCTGGCGCTGGTTCGGCGACCGCGACCCGATCACGCTGGCGCAGGTCCGCCAGACCGGCGCGACGGGCGTGGTCACCGCGCTGCACGACATCCCGAACGGCGAGGTCTGGCCGGTGGAGGCGATCGAGGCCCGGCGCGAGCAGATCGAGGCCGCGGGCCTGGTGTGGTCCGTCGTCGAGAGCGTCCCGGTGCACGAGGACGTCAAGCGCGGCGGCCCGCTGCGCGACCGCGCGGTCGCCGCGTACCAGCAGACGATCCGCAACCTCGCGGCCTGCGGGATCGACCTGGTCTGCTACAACTTCATGCCCGTCCTGGACTGGTCCCGCACGGACCTCGGGTACCCGCTCGAGGACGGGACGTGGGCGCTCCGGTTCGACGCGGACCAGCTCGCCGCGTTCGACCTGTTCCTGCTCCGCCGCCCCGGCGCGGCCGCGGAGTACGACGCGGAGCAGACCGCCCGGGCGCGCGCCGTGCTGGACGCGATGGACGACGAGGCCCGGGAGCGGCTGGTCGACACGATCCTGCTCGGGCTTCCCGGGTCGGAGGAGCGGTACACGCTCGACGAGTTCCGCGGCGCCCTGGCGACGTACGACGACGTGGACGCCGACGCGCTCCGCGCGAACCTGTCGTCGTTCCTGCGGGAGGTCGTGCCGGTCGCGGAGGAGGTGGGCCTGCGGCTGGCGATCCACCCCGACGACCCGCCGCGCCCGCTGTTCGGGCTGCCGCGGGTGGTGTCGACCGCGGAGGACGCCCAGCACCTGCTCGACGCGGCCCCCTCCCCCGCGAACGGGCTGACGATGTGCATCGGCTCGTACGGGTCGCGCGCGGACAACGACGTGGTGGCGATGACCCGGCGGTTCGCGGAACGGATCTACTTCGCGCACCTGCGCTCGGTACGGCTGCAGGACGGCGGCCGGAGCTTCTACGAGGCCCCGCACATCGCCGGCGACGCGGACATGGTGGCCGTGATCGCGGCGCTGGTCACGGAGGAGCGGCGGCGCGAGCGCGACGGCGGGCCACGGCTGCCGATGCGCCCGGACCACGGCCAGCGGATGCTCGACGACCAGTTCCGGGAGACGTACCCGGGGTACTCGCTGATCGGCCGGCTGAAGGGACTGGCGGAGCTGCGCGGGGTCGAGCAGGCGGTCCGGGCGCTCGTCCCGGCGGCGTAGGCCGCCCCCTACGATCGCGGCATGGTGGAGGCCGAGGGCGGCAGCGAGCCGCGGGCGACCCGCGCGCCGACGATCTACGACGTCGCGCAGGCCGCGGGGGTCGCGGCCTCGACGGTGTCCCGGACCTTCGCCCGGCCGGGCCGGGTCAACTCCCAGACGGCGGAGCGGGTGCGCGCGGCGGCCGCGGCGATCGGCTACCGGGCGAACCCGGTCGCGCAGGCGCTGTCGACCGCCCGCAGCCGGATGATCGCGGTCCTGGTGTCCGACCTGGCCAACCCGATCTACGCCGAGCTGCTGCGCGGCGCCCAGGTCGCGGCGTCGGCCGCCGGGTACGGGGTGCTGGTCGAGGACACCCGCGAGGACGCGGCGACGGAGCGGGAGACCGCCGAGCGCATCCTGCCGATGGTCGAGGGGGTGCTGCTCACCTCGTCGCGCATGCCGGACTCCGCGATCCGGAGCATCGCGAAGCAGCGCCCGGTCGTGGTGATGAACCGCGGGCTCGCCGACGTGCCGTGCGTCGTGGCGGACGAACGGCGCGGGGCCCGGCGCGCCGTCGAGCACCTGGGCGAGGCCGGGCACCGCGACCTGGTGTACGTGGCCGGGCCCGACGCGTCCTGGCCGAACGGCGCGCGGTGGCGGGCGTTCAGCGACGCGTGCCACGAGCTGGACATCAGCGCCCGGCGGATCGGGCCGTTCGAGCCGACGTTCGCGGGCGGGTTCGAGGCGGCGCTCGCGCTCGGCGGGGCGCGCGCGTCCGGGGTGCTGGTGTTCAACGCGCTCATGGCGGTCGGAGTGATCCGCGGGCTGCAGCAGGCCGGGCTTCGGGTGCCGGAGGACGTGAGCGTGGTCGGGTTCGACGACGTGCTGATCGGCCAGATCGTCTCCCCCGCGCTGACCACGGTGTCGACGCCGCTGCAGGCGATGGGCGCGACAGGGCTGCGGAACCTGCTGGCGCTGGTGAACGGCGCGCGGTCCCGCGGGGAGCCGGTCGTGGTGCCCGCGCGGCTGGTGGTCCGGGAGTCGTCGGGGGTCGTGGCGGCGCGCGCGGGCTGACGCGGCCGAGCGGCCCGGGGCCGGCACGAACCGGCGCGCACCGGCGCCGGGGCAACTCATGGCAACCGCTTGCAGCCGGGCGGCGGTGCCTCGAACCATGGCCGCATGACAGCGCTGTCGACCCCCGTCGCCCCACCCCGGCTCGCGCCGCACCCCGACCGGCTGCTGCCCGCCGACCCGGCGACGCGGTCGGTCGCCCGCGAGCTCTACGGGGCGGTCCGGGACCTGCCGATCGTGTCCCCGCACGGCCACGTCCCCGCCCGGTGGCTGGCCGAGGACACGCCGTTCCCCGACCCGACCGCGCTGCTCATCACCCCGGACCACTACCTGACCCGCGTGCTGCACGCGCGCGGCGTCCCGCTGCAGGACCTCGGCGTCGGGGTGGCCGAGCCGACGCCCGCGCAGTCCCGGGCCGCGTTCCGGCTGCTGTGCCGGCACTGGCCGGCGTTCCGCGGCACGCCCGTGAAGCTCTGGCTGGAGCAGGTGCTGGTCGAGGTGCTCGGCGTCGACCTGGTGCCGTCCGAGGCGAGCGCCGACGACCTGTACGACGCGATCGGCGAGCGC
The DNA here is from genome assembly GCF_005239125.1 of Cellulomonas hominis. Classification (GTDB taxonomy): domain Bacteria; phylum Actinomycetota; class Actinomycetes; order Actinomycetales; family Cellulomonadaceae; genus Cellulomonas; species Cellulomonas hominis_A. The sequence continues at coordinate 3,222 of NZ_SZYE01000170.1, forward strand.
GTGGCCGAGCCCGGGTTCCGGCCGCGCGCGCTGTACGACCGGTTCCGGCTCGACGTCCTCGCGACGACCGACGACCCGTGCGACGACCTCGCCCACCACGCCGCGCTGCGCGCCGACCCGACCTGGCACGGTCGGGTCGTCCCGACGTTCCGCCCCGACCGCTACCTGGAGGCGGCGGCCCCCGGCTGGGTCGCCCGCGTCGACGCGCTGGGCGAGGTCGCCGGCACGGACACCGGCAGCCTCGCGGGCTGGGTGGAGGCGATGGAGCGCCGGCGCGCGCACTTCGCGGCGCACGGCGCGGTCTCGTCCGACCACGGCCACCGGGACGCGACGATGGCGCCGCTCGACCCGGCCGACGGCGAGCGGCTGTACGCCCGCGCCCGGGCCGGGACCGCGACGCCGGCGGAGGCCGAGGCCCTGCGCCGCGGGCTGCTGTTCGAGATGGCGCGGATGTCCAGCGAGGACGGCCTGGTGATGACGCTGCACCCGGGCGTCCGCCGGGACCACCACGCCCCCTCCCGCGAGCGCCTGGGGACCGACATCGGCGCGGACATCCCCGTGGCCGTCGAGTTCACCGAGGCGTTGCGCCCGGTGCTGCACGCGTTCGGCACGCACCCGCGGTTCCGGCTCGTGGTGTTCACCATCGACGAGACGACGTTCTCCCGCGAGCTCGCGCCGCTGGCCGGGTTCTACCCGTCGCTCTACGTCGGGGCGCCGTGGTGGTTCCTCGACGCCCCCGACGCGATGGAGCGGTACCGCGCGGCCGTGACCGAGACCGCCGGGTTCGCGAAGACCTCCGGGTTCGTCGACGACACCCGGGCCTACCTGTCCATCCCCGCCCGGCACGACGCGAGCCGGCGCGCGGACGCCGCGTACCTGGCCCGGCTGGTCACCGACCACCGGCTCACCCTGGACGAGGCGCACGAGACCGCCGTCGACCTCGTCACCACCATCCCGAGAGAGGCGTTCCGGTTGTGATCACCCTCCCCGAGCACCGCCTGACCACCCCCGCCGGCCTGCGGCTGTCCCGCGCCGCCGGGCACGGCCGTCCCGCCGCGCCCGTCCGCGTCGTGCACCTGGGGCTCGGCGGCTTCTTCCGCGCCCACCAGGCCTGGTACACCGACAACGCCCCCGACGCCGCCGGCTGGGGCATCGCCGCCTTCGCCGGCCGGTCCCGGGCGCTCGCCGAGTCGCTGGCCCCGCAGGACGGGCTGTACACGCTGGTCACCCGGGCCCCCGACGGCGAGCGGTTCCGCGTCGTGTCGAGCGTCTCGGCCACGCACGGCGGGGACGAGCACGACGCCTGGCTGGGCTACTGGGCGGACCGCGCCGTCGCGGTCGCGACGTTCACCGTCACCGAGGCCGGCTACGTCCGGGCCCCCGACGGCGGGCTGGACACCGACCGCGGCGACGTGCGCGCCGACGTGGCCGCGCTGCGCGCCGACCGGCACGGGCCGGTGCGCACGGTGCCGGGCCGGGTGGTGGCGGGCCTGCGGCTGCGCCGGGCGACCGGGGCGGGCCCGATCACCCTGCTGCCGTGCGACAACCTGCCGGACAACGGGGAGGCGCTGCGCCGGGTGGTGCTCGAGCTCGCCGACCTGGTGGACCCGGCGCTCGCCGAGTGGATCGGGGCGCACGTCGTGTTCGGCACCACGATGGTCGACCGGATCACCCCGGCCACCACGGACGCCGGACGGGACGCCGTGCGCGCCGCGACCGGTCTCGCCGACGCCGCGCCCGTCGTGACCGAGCCGTTCTCCGAGTGGGTCGTCGCCGGGGAGTTCCCCGCCGGGCGGCCCGCCTGGGACGACGCGGGCGCGCAGCTCGTCGAGGACGTGCGGCCGTTCGAGCAGCGCAAGCTCTGGCTGCTCAACGGCGCCCACTCGCTGCTCGCCTACGCGGGCACCGCGCTCGGCTACCGGACCGTGGCCGAGGCGATCGCCGACCGCCGGCTGCGCGGCCGGGTCGAGGCCTGGTGGGACGAGGCGGCACGGCACCTGGACCTGCCCGCGGACGAGGTCGGGGCGTACCGGCGCGCGCTGCTGGAGCGGTTCGGGAACCCGAGGATCGAGCACCTGCTCGCGCAGATCGCCGCGGACGGCTCCGAGAAGCTGCCGGTGCGGGTGGCGCCGGTGCTGCGCGCCGAGTGCGCCGCCGGGCGGGTGCCGACCGGCGCCGCGACGACCGTGGCGGCGTGGGTGCTGCACCTGCGCGGGCAGGCCGGCCCGGTCGCGGAGGCGCGGCCGGAGCGCGTGGCGGGCCTGGCGGACGGCGACCTGGCGGCGTCCGTGCGGGCGGTGCTGGACCGGCTCTCCCCGGGCCTGGGCGCGCACGACCCCCTGGTCGCGGCGGTCCTCGACCAGACCCGCGCCCTGCACTTCCTCGCCGCCTGACGCCCCCCTCGCCCCGCGGCCAGCCCCTCGCCGAGGTTGCACTCCTCGCGGGGTTCCGCGCCCTCGAACCCCGCACCTTCTGCAATCTCGGCGGTCCCGCCCCGCTCGCGTCACCGCCCGCGGTCCCTGCGCCGAGGTTGCAGCTGGTGCGGGGTTCCGGGGCCTTGAACCCCGCACCTTCTGCAATCTCGGCGGGAGGGGGCGGGGGGTCAGTGCAGGCGGAGGGGGACGACGGCCGCCGGGGCGAGCGTCACGCGCTCGCCCGCCGCCCAGGTGCGGTCCGTGAGGAGGTCGGTGCCGTCGGCGTGCGCCTCGACCGTCACCGGCTCGGTGCCGTGGTGCAGGAGCAGGTCGACGCGGTCGCCGGTCGTCGTGATGCGGGTCGCGAGCTCCAGGCCCGGGACGTCGGCGTACGGGCCCAGCAGGTCGTGCCGGGCCAGCGCGGTGCGGACGACGTGCGCCAGACCCTCCTGGGCGAGCTCGGTGCCGAGGTACCAGACGTGGCCCTCGGCGGGCGCTCCCCCGGCCCCGGCCGCGTCGCCCCCGGCCGCACGACCCGGCGCCACCGGCACCCGGTTCCGGGTCACCGCCGGCTCGCCCGCGTAGAAGTCGGCGCCGTACCGGGCCATGACCTCGGCGCCCTCGGGGACGAGCACCTCGAACACCATCGACCCGTCGACCGTCAGCCCCGCGCCGCGAGCGCCGTCCCCGTCCGCGGGCCCGTCCCCACCGTCCCCGCCGGCGAACCGCACCGGGTTCACCACGCCCGGCTCGGCGGCGTCGGTCTCGGCGACCCGCACCCCCGCGAGCCCGGCCAGCGGCCCGGGGACGTCGGCGAGGAACCGCCGGTCGTCCTCGTCGACCCGCCCGGACAGGTACCCGGTCAGCACGGTCCCGCCGCGCGCAGCCACCTCCGCGAGCCGCCCGGCCAGGTCGCCCTTGACCAGGTGCAGCAGGGGCGCGGCCACCACGTCGTACCGGGACAGGTCGGCGGTCACCGGCACGACGTCCACCTGCGCGCCCGCGTCCCAGAACGCCCGGCCCCACTCCAGCAGCGTCGGCAGGTACTTCACGAGGCGGTTGGGCCCGTCGGCCATCTCGACCGCCCACCACGAGTCCCAGTCGACGAGCAGCGCCGTGCGCGCGGGCGTCCGGGCGCCGAGCAGCGTGTCCCCCAGCCGCTCCAGCTCCGCGCCCAGCCCCGCCACCTCGCGGAACGCCCGGGTGTCGAGCCGGCCGGAGTGGTCGAGCACCGCGCCGTGGGTCATCTCGCAGGCGCCGCGGGAGGCCCGCATCTGGAAGAACAGCACCGAGTCGGCGCCGTGCGCGACGGCCTGCCAGGACCAGAGCCGCATGATCCCCGGGCGGCGGACCGGGTTGACGTCCCGCGACGCGGTGACCGTCGGGGTCTGCTCCATCAGCCAGAACGGGGCGCCCTCCTTGAGCCCGCGCATCAGGTCGTGGGTCAGGGCGGTGCGCCAGGGCTCGTCGCAGCGCGGCGGGTAGTTGTCCCAGGACGCGAAGTCGAGGTGCGGGGCCCACCGGTGGTAGTCGAGCGGCTGGAAGAACCCCATGAAGTTGGTGGTCACCGGCAGGTCGGAGTGCGCGCGGATCGCGGCCTTCTCCTCGCAGAACTGGCGGATCGCGTTGTCGGTGCTGAACCGGTAGTAGTCGAGCGTGATGCCCTGGAACGCGGTGTACCCACGGCCCCTCCAGTGCTCGGTGAGGGCGCTGGGCGGCTCGATCTCGTCCCAGTCGGTGAACCGGTGCGACCAGAACGTCGCGTTCCACGCCTCGTTCAGCGCGTCGAGCGTGCCGTACCGGGCGCGCAGCCAGAGCCGGAACTCCGCGGCGCACAGGTCGCAGTAGCAGGCCCCGCCGTCGCCGCCGTACTCGTTGCCGATGTGCCAGGCGATCACGGCGGGGTGGTCGGCGTACCGCTCGGCGACCCGGCCCGCGATGCCCGCGGCCAGCCGCCGGAACGCCGGGGACGACCAGCACGCGTTGTGCCGCTGCCCGTACCGGTGCTTGCGCCCCTCGAAGTCGACGCGCGTCACCTCCGGGTACGCGCGGGCGATCCACGGGGACAGCGCGCCGGTGCCGGTCGCCAGGCAGACCTGCCGGCCCTCGTCGGCGGCCCGCTGCACGATCTCGTCGAGGACGGTGAAGTCGAACGTGTCCTCGGCGGGCTGGGTGAGCGACCAACTGAACACCCCGAGGGTCACGGTGGTGATCCGGGCGGCGTCGAACGCCGCGTGGTCGGCGTCCCAGACGTCCTTGCCCCACTGCTCGGGGTTGTAGTCGCCGCCGTAGGCGAGCGACGGGGTGCGCGGCAGCCGCGCCGGGGTGGCTGCGGGCGCGGGCGTGCGCAGCGGCGGGGCGTCAGACATGGACGGTGAACCTCTCGGTGACGTCGGCGACGAGCGGGCGGGCCATCACGTGCAGCAGCAGCACGCCGGCCCAGGCGAGCAGGACGGTGACCACGTCGAACGCCAGCACGGTGACCGCGGCGCCGACCAGGAGCAGGCTCAGGACGCCGAGGCTGAACCGCCACTGCGGCACCACCTCCGCCAGGGCGATCCGCACGGCGTCCCGCAGCCGAAACGCGAACCGCGCCTGCAGCACGGCGAGGTGCCCCCCGACGACGACGAGCAGCGCCGCGAGCACCAGGCCGGCCGGACGCAGCGCGGCTCCCCCGGGCACGACCTCGGCGTGCGCGGCGTTCACCGCCAGCACGGCGAGGACGGCCAGCAGGGGCGCCCACCACGCGAGGGTGCCGAGGGCGTCCCGCCGGTACGCGCGCCAGAACCCGCGCGCGGGCGACAGGTCCGGGTCGACCTCCCAGGCGCGGGCCGCGGCGAGCCCCGCGACCACGGCGGGGCCGACCGGCAGCAGCGCCGCGGCGAACACCGGCAGGTTGCCGGCGGAGCGGTCGAGCAGGACGACGAGCACCGCGGTGGGCAGCGTCGTGAGGACCAGCAGCGCCTCGAGCACGAGCACCCGGTAGACGGCCGCGGCCCCGCGGGACAGCGGGCCGCGCCCGACCTCGTCGTCGGCCCACGCCCGCGCGGCGCTCACGCGG
>NZ_SZYE01000171.1 GCF_005239125.1 Cellulomonas hominis
GCGGGCGCCCCGACGGGGGCGGGCCGGGCGGCGTCGGGACGCCGGGGGCGGGCGTGCCGGGCGCGACGGCGGGTGCGGTCCCGGCGGTGCCGGGTCCGGTGTGCGTCTCGGTCGTCGTCGTCATGCCGCGGCCGCCAGTCGCAGGGCGCGGGGCAGGTCGTCGAGCGCGCCGAGCCGCACCAGGCTGAGGGTGCGCTGCGTGCGCACCTCGACCTCGGCGCCGGGCACGCAGCTCACGACGAGCGTGCGGGTGCCCTCGGGCACGTGCCGCGCGGCGGCGCGCAGGTCGGCGGCGGGCACGACGGAGCCCGTGACCAGGAACGCGAGCGTCACGTCGGGCGCCTCGCGGGCGACCCGCCGGCCGAGCAGGCGCGAGCCCGTGCCGTCCGGGCCGCAGGTGATGCCGGAGCAGTCGTCGAGCAGCGGCCGCCGGGCGGTGGTCCGCACCCGGCCGGGGCCCGCGAGCACGGCGAGCGGGTGCTCCTCGGCCAGCACGTGCACGCCCAGCGAGGCGACCACGCTGACCGCGAGCTCGAGCTCCGCGTCGTCCTCCGCGTGCCGGTAGTCCCGCGGGTCCGTCGCGAGCGCGACGGCCGTCTGGGTGCGCCGGGTGTCCTCGTACTGCTTCACGGTGAGCTGGCCCCGTCGGGCAGTGGTCCGCCAGTGGATCGACCGCCGGTCGTCGCCGACCACGTAGTCGCGCAGCGCGTGGAACGCCAGGTCCATGTCGGACAGGTCGCGGGTGGACCCGCCCTCCAGGTCGCGGAGCAGGCCCGCGTCGGCGCCGGTGAGCATGACGACGCGCGGGTGCACGTACAGCTCCTCCGAGCCCGTCGTCACCGCGTGCCGCGTGGCGAGGCCGAGCGGGTCGCCGCGCACCGCGCGCACCGGGCCCACGGTGACGACCGCGCGCCGGTCGGTGGGCACGGCGAACAGCTCCTCGTGCTCCGTGCCCGGCGCGAGGGACGGCACGTCGAGCTCCGCGCGGCCCTCGCCGACCTGGAGCTCCAGCCGCACGGCCCGCGTCCGGCGCCCGGCCGGGGCGGACACGACGACGCCGCCGAACGCCCGCTCCCCCACGCGCACCCGACGGTCGGCGAGGTCGAGCCGCACCGCGTGCGGCAGCCGGCCCCAGGTCATCGCGACCGCGACCAGCAGCGCGGCGGCGCCCACGGCGCCGAGCGCGGCGAGCTCGGTCCAGCCCAGCAGCACGCCGGCGGCCAGCGCGGCGGCGCCGAGCAGCCCCGCCCCCCAGCCCACGCCGGACAGCCGGGTGCGCGAGCGCCTCACGCCGCACCTCCCGGGTGCACCCCCACGTCGGCCGACCTCACGCGCGCGCCACCGGCGGCGGGGTCGCGGACAGCACGCGCTCGACCACCTGGGTGGTCGTCGCCCCGAGGAAGTCGGCCTCGGGGTCGAGCACCAGGCGGTGCGCCAGCACGGGCACCGCGAGCTCCTTCACGTCGTCGGGGACGACGTACGCGCGGCCCGCGGCCGCGGCCCGGACCCGCGCGACGCGCACCAGCGCGAGACCGCCGCGGACGCTCGCGCCGAGCGAGGTCTGCGGGTCCTCGCGGGTGCCCTCGATCAGGCGCGCGACGTAGTCGAGCACCGAGCCGTCCACGTGCACGGTCTGCGCGAGCTCGGCCATCTCGACCACGCCGGCGGTGGTGACCACGGCGTCCAGCTCGCGGGTGCGGTCCCGGGCGCCGGACAGGATCTCCACCGTCGCGGTGCGGTCCGGGTAGCCGAGCGAGGTGCGGACCAGGAACCGGTCCAGCTGCGCCTCGGGCAGCCGGTAGGTGCCCGCCTGCTCGATCGGGTTCTGCGTCGCGATCACGACGAACGGCCGGCCCACCGGGTGGGTGTCCCGGTCGACGGTGACGTGCCCCTCCTCCATCACCTCGAGCAGCGCCGACTGCGTCTTGGGCGAGGCGCGGTTGATCTCGTCGGCCAGCAGCACGGAGGTGAACACCGGGCCCGGGTGGAACTGGAACGTGCGCGCCCCCTGGTCCCAGATCGTGACGCCGGTGACGTCGCTGGGCAGCAGGTCCGGCGTGAACTGGATGCGCTGGTGGGTGCCCTGGACGGACGCCGCGATCGCCTTGGCCAGCGAGGTCTTGCCGGTGCCCGGGGCGTCCTCCAGCAGCACGTGGCCCTCGGCGATCATCGCGGTCAGCACGAGCCGCACCGGGCGGTCGGCGCCCAGCACCGCGCGGGACACGTTGCCCACCAGGCCGGCGAACGTCTCGGCGAACCAGGCGGACTGCTCGGGGGTCATCTGGGGGTGTCTCCTGTCGGTGCTGGTGTGGTGCTGTCGTCTCGCGCGGGGCCGATCACCCGATCGGCAGGCGGTGGCCTATCCGGAGGAGCCGCCGCCCCCGGGTTGGGGGTCCGTCTCGCCGGGCTCCGGCGGCGTCTCCGGACCCGGCTCGGTCCAGGACACGCGCTGCGTGACCTCCGCCCACGGACCCCACCCGGCGGCCGTGCGGGCGCGCACGCGCAGGGTCAGGTCGGACGGGTTCGACACGCCCCGGTCGCCGTCGAGCCCGACGGTGACCGTCGTCGACCCGCCCGGGTCGGGCCGGGTGATCGTCTCCCACGGCCGCCAGCCGGTGAGCGTGAACTCGTACCGCTCGATCGCGTTGCCGCCCGTGTCGCCCGGCGGGCTCCACGCGAGCTGCGCCGTGTCGGGCCGGCCGCTGCCGCCGCCGCTCGCCGACGCGACGACGGACAACCCGGTCGGGGCCGTGGGCCGGGTGCGGACCTGGTCGGCCGTGGTGGTGGCCGCGGGGCCCACCGCGCCGCACCCGCGCTGGTTGCAGGCCTGCACCGTGACGGAGACCCGGGCACCGGCGCCGAGCCCGTTGATCCGGGCCGACCGCTCGCCGGTGCGCTGCACCGACCCCGCCGACGTCCCGACCTGGTAGTCCGTGACCGGCGCGCCGTTGCCGTCCACCCGGTCCCACTCGACGTCGACCCAGCCCTGCCCGGCCTCGGCGTCGGACGACGCCCCGACGAACCGCGGCGCAGCCGCCGTCGCGGGAACGCCGAACGCCACCGCGCGGGCGGAACCCGCCTGCGAGCGACCGGCCCGATTCTCCGCGACCACCTGGAAGGTGTACTCCGCCCCGTTCTGGGCGCCGGTCAGCGAGTAGCCGAGCCGGTCGGCGCCCAGCGGGAACGTGCCCTCGCCGGGCCCGCCGGAGATGGTCAGGTAGTAGCGCAGCACCGGCGCGCCGTTGGACGCCGGCGGGTCCCAGGCGACGTCGATCTGCCGGCCCTCCGGGGACGCGACGGACTGCGCGCGGACCGCCGGGGTGCCCGGCGGGGCCGAGGGCGTCTCCGTCGCCGACGGCGCGCTCCACGCGCTCGGCTCCGGGGCGCGGTTGTGCGCCCGCACCTGCACGGAGTACGCCGTGCCGTTCGCGAGCCCCCGGAACGTGTACGACGTCCCGCTGGTGGTCACAGAGGCGGACCCGCCCGGCGGCGCGGGCGAGATCATCAGCGTGTACGAGGTCACCGGCGACCCGGTCGTGGCCGGCACGTCCCACTGGGCGGTGAGCTCGCCGTCGCCGAACGCGGTCCACCGCGGGGCGTTCGGCGTGGACGGCACGGCGTCCGGCCGCGCCACGGCGGACGCCGGGCTCGGGTCGGACCAGCCGACGGCGTTCTCCGCCGCGACCGTGAACGTGTACTCGACGTTGTTCGTCAGCCCGGTGATCGTGCACGTGGTGCTGGCGCAGGCCGTCGACGGGCCGCCTGCGCTCGGCGTCACCCGGTAGCCCTTGATCGGCTCGCCGCGGCCGTCCGGTGCGGTCCAGGACAGCACCACGGTGCCGTCGCGGACCTCGCCGACCCGCGGCGCGTCCGGCGTCGCCGGCTTGCCGCGGACGCGGAGCGTGATGCTGGAGGCGACCTCGCGGGCGCTGTCGTCGGTGGCGTCCCGGACCCGCACCCGGACGACCATCTGCCCGACCAGGTCCGCGGTCGGGCGCACCACGACGTCCGAGCCGGCGACCGAGGCGGTACCCGTCCCGGGCGTCTCGACGGTGGCGCTGACCACCCGGAGCGGCTGGTCGGGGAACGGGTTGGACGCGCCGGCGAGGACGTCGACCACGCGCTCCTGGCCCTGGACGGCGTCGCCGATGGAGATGTTCTGCAGCGTCGCGACCCGGCGGGTGCTCGCCACGGTCCGCACCTCGACCTGGACGGCCATCTTGCCGGCGCGGCCGTAGCCGAGCTCGAGCGCGAGCGTGCCGCGGGTGCCCTTGGGGGTGCCGACGTCGGAGGCGACGGACAGCCGGCTGCCCTGGAGGGAGGCGGTGAACCCCGCGGGCACGTCGCCGGTCAGCCGGTAGGTGAAGGTGTCCTGCCCGGACGCGCCCTCGACGCCCTGGGTGAAGGCCTGCAGGTCGACGGTGGTCGGCGCCTCGCCCGGCCCGATCTCGAGCGTGGACGGCACGAAGGTCGGCGGGTAGTCGTCGAGCGTGTACACCGTGATGGGCAGCGTGATCACGGAGGTCCGCGCGGAGGTGTCCCCCGGGCCGGTGCGGTCGGTCACGGGCACGGTGATCGACGCGGGGCCGACGTAGCCCGGGGCGGGCCGGAACTGCACCGTGGTGGAGTCGGCGACGAGCGAGGAGCCGTCGGACCGGGTGGCCGTCACCGCGGTGGCGTCGGCGACCTGCGCCGTGCGGCCGGGCGCGACCTGCACCTGCTCGCCGAGCGGGATGGTCAGCGTCTCGCCGCCCGCGACCCGGAGCTCGGGCGCGCGGGGCCGGGCGGTCGGCGGGAAGAAGCCGAGCGCGGGCACCGAGATGAACGCGTACGCGCTGACGTCCTCGGCGGTGGTGTTGGTGAGCCGGTACGGGATGGTCTGCGCGGTCTCGGCCAGCGTGACGGTGATGGTGCCGTCGGCGCGCACCGTCGCCACGGACGCCGCGCTGCCGGGGACGGACACCCGCAGGTCGCCGATGGGCCCGCTCGGGTTCTGGGCGACGCCCAGCACGTCGACGTCCACGCTGGTCCGGCCGACCGTGTCGACCGGCGGGACGACGACGTCCCGCGGGATGGGTGCGAGCACCGGGGCGTCCGGGTCGACGGTCACCGAGAGGGCGGCGCTGCCGGACGCCCCGCGCTCGTTCACGGCCGTGTACCCGATGGTGAACACGCCCGCGGTGTCGCCACGCACGACCACGCGGCTGCCGGACAGCGTCGCGGTGACGCCCGGGTCGACCTCCAGGTCGTCCCGGACGGACAGCTCGCCGCCCAGCACGTCGGTGTCGTTCTCCAGGACCCGCACCTCGACGGTCTGCCCCGGGCGGACGGTGATCGTGTCGTCCCGGGCGACCACGCGGTTGCTGTCACCGGGGCGCGCCGCGATGCCGACGCGCACGGTCGCGACGGCCCGCTGGCCGGTCCAGTCCTCGACGGCGTAGGTGAACGTGTCGGTGCCGGCCTCGTCGGGCAGCGCCTCGTACTCCAGGAAGTCGGCGCCGACGGTGGTGACCCGGCCCTTGGTGCCGGCGGACGCGACGCCGAGCAGCGTGATGCCGTCGCCGTCCGCGTCGATGCCCACCAGCGGCACCGGGATCCGCACCGTCTCCCCCGCGAACACGCGCGCGGTCAGGGCCCGCGGCCGCGGCGGCGCCTTGGTCTCGGGGTCGGACTCGTGCACGCGCACGGTCACGGTGGCGGCCGTCTCCATGCCGGTCGCGTCCCGCACGACGAACGTCGCGTGCACGGTCATCGGGGTCGCCGGCGCCTGGTACCGCAGGTTGTCCCCGGAGACGAACATCAGGCCCTCGCCCTCGCCCAGCGGCTCGGCCAGGTCGGGCAGCAGCGCGATGGTGTCCCCGTCGGGGTCGGACGCCCCCTCCAGGACCGGGACCGTGACGACGCCCCCGGTGCGCACGTCGGCGGTCACGTTGGGCACCACCGGTGGCTGGGGGGTGGCGGACGCCGGCACGGGACGCACCAGGATCTGCCCGGTCGCGCTGGCGGTGCCGTTGGAGACGACGTACTGCAGCGTCACGGGCTCGGCCAGCGCACCGACCGCGGAGACGGTGACGAGCGACCGGTGCCGCACGGCGACCCGCAGGCCGTCGGGCGCGGAGACGCTCTGCAGCACCAGCACCCCGCCGGCGGGGTCGGTGTCGTTGGCCAGCGGGTCGACGGTGGTCTCGCCACCGGACGGGAGCCAGGCGTCGTCCGCGACCGCGATCGGGGGCTCGACCTGCTCGGGGCGCTCGCGCACGTCGATGCGCGCGACGCCCGTCGCCTGCTGCGGCGGCGCGGTGACGGTGAAGCTCACGTAGAAGGTGCCGGCCTGCGCGGCGCGGAACGAGAAGGTGCCGGCGTCCAGGTCGGGCGTGATCGTGGTGCCCTGCACGTCCTCGACGCCGGCGAGCCGCGGCTGCTCCGCGCCGAAGGTCCGTACCGCGTCCAGCGGGCGCAGCTCGACGTCCTGGTCGACGTACGTGACGGCGTGCACCGGGTCGATCTGGAGGTCCAGCGAGCCGATCGCGCGCACGTCGACGTCGACGGTGCCCTCGGTGGTGGACGTGCCGTCCGAGACGACGACGTGCACGACGTCCCGGCCGAGCTCGCCGCCGTCGGCCACGTAGGTCAGCGTGCCGTCCTGGCGGAACCGCGCGGTGCCCTTCTCGGCCGTGGCGCCCACCAGGGTCAGCGGGTCGCCGTCGGGGTCGGAGAAGTCGGCGAGCACCGGGTACGTCGCGGTCTGGCCCTGCTCGACGCGGATCTCCCCGGTGCGGTCCTGCACCGGCGGCTCGTCCAGCGCGGGGTCCCGGACGGTGAGCGTGACCTGCGCGGTGGAGGGGGCCGCGGTGCCGCGGCCGTCGCTGATCGAGTAGGCGAACGTCACCGAGCCGGAGGCGTCCGCCGGCACGGCGACCTGGAGCGCCCGCCCGCCGTACACCTGCTGCAGGGTGCCGAGCTCGGCGGGCAGCGGGTCCACCTCGCTGAGCACGAGGATCCCGCAGTCCGAGGACGTGTCGTTGTCGATGACGGGCAGGATCGTGGTGCGGCCGGCGCGCACGCCGAACGCGTCGTCGACGGCGTTCGGGGCGGCCGACGTGGGCGAGCACTCGGGCACCAGCTCCTGCGTGGTGCGGTCGCCCTCGGCCCGGTCGGTCTCGTCCTCCGGCTGCTCCTCGGGGACGACGTCCGTCCAGTCGGGCTCCCGGACCTCGGTGTCCTCCAGCGGCAGCCACAGCCGGCCGTCGACCGTCTCGTTCAGCGCGACGACCTGCCGGTTCACCCGGAAGACCAGGTGGTCCGTCGCGGTGACGCCCGCGAGCGACTCGAGCCGCGGCGCGGCGTCGGCGCACAGCTCCAGGTAGTTGTCGGCCGCCGTGGGCCAGGCGGCGTGCGCGCAGGTCCCGACCCGGACCGGCGCCGCGGGCGCACCGGAGCCGCCCGCCTCGTGCTCGGCGGCGACGTCCCCCGAGGACAGCGCTACCTCGACCAGGCCGGTGCTGCCCGCGACCAGCGCGGTGCCGGCCGACGGGCCGGGCTGCTGCAGCACGGGCTGCGCGAGCCCGAGCGCGCTGGACCCGCCGGGGGTGCGGACGGTGTCCCCGTCCAGGCCGACCGGCACGTCGCCCACGGCGGTGAGCGACTCGACCGGGCCGTCCAGCGCCGGGCCCTCCTCGGCGGCAGCGGGGCCGCCGGCCGTCGGCGTCAGCCGGGTGACCTCCCCGGTCGCGCCGGCGACCGCGAACGCGTCACCGGTCACCGAGGCGGTGATGACGCCGCCCGCGCCGACGTCGGCGTCCGGCTCGTCGGCCGTCACCTGGAGCATCGGCAGGTCGTCGAACGACCGGACCCACGCCTGGCCCTCGGTGTCCATGACGGCGACGGTGCCGCCGGCCATCGACACCTGGGCACCCGCGGGGACCGCGACCTGTGCGGCGGCGGTGACCCCGGCCGGGTCGACGACGGTCAGCGTCCCGGCCTCGACGACCAGCACGTCCCCGGCGTCCTGCAGGACGTCGAACTCCGTGCTGCTCGCGACCAGGCCCGCGTTGAGCTCCTCGACCTGCGCGTTGTACCGGCCGACCTGGAGCGTGCTCGTGGAGGTCAGCCAGACCGCGCCGTCGTTGAGGTCGACCTGCGCGAGCGGGAACCCGGGGTTCACGACGGCGAGGGTGGCGAGCACCGCGGGCACGGTGACGACGGCCGCGGTGGACGCGACCTTCCTGCGGTTCCAGCGGGTCCTCACGCGGCGCACCCCTGGGCCGGGACGGTGGACGCGCGGCGGTCGGCCCGCACGATCGAGACCTCGACGCACACCTCGCCGCCCTCGGCGGGCGGGGTCACGGTGACGGTGGGCCGGTCCACGATCTCGAGCTGGGGCTCGCCCGTGGCGGTGCGCACGCCCCAGAGGTAGGTGTCGCCGTCCTGCTCGTCGGGGTTGGTCCAGGTGAACACGACGGTGCCGTCGGTCTGGCGGGTGCCGAACAGGTTGGTCGGCGCCGGCACCGTCTGGCCGAGCGTGCTGGCGGGTCCGGGGAACTCGGTGCCGGCGGCCGGGCCCGGGTCGGTCGCCGGCCGGTTCGCGAGCAGCACGACGGCGACGACGGCCGCGGCGATGGCGAGCACGGAGCCGGCCGCCGCGAGCAGCCGCCCGGTGCGCGACCGCGCCGCCCGGCCGGGGTGCACCTCGTGCACGGGGGCCGCCACCAGCTCGGGGCCCGCCCCGTCGGCG
>NZ_SZYE01000172.1 GCF_005239125.1 Cellulomonas hominis
CCGCGCGCTGAGCGGGCGCGGCACCGGCCGTCGGGCGCCGCGGACCGGCGCCGCCCCGCGGCGCCCGCTACGGTGCTGCCCATGTCGACGGTACGTCTCGGGGTCCTCGGTGCTGCGCGCATCCTGCACGACGCGGTGGCTGCGCCCGCCGCGTCCGTCCCGGAGGTCGAGGTGACGGCGATCGCCGCACGCGACCGCTCCCGGGCGGAGCAGATGGCGCGGGACGAGGGGATCGAGCGCGTGCTCGACGACTACGACGCGCTGCTCGCGGACCCGGAGATCGACGCGGTCTACGTGCCGACCCCGGCTGCGCTGCACGGGGTGTGGATGCTCCGCGCCATCGCCGCGGGCAAGCACGTGCTGTGCGAGAAGCCGTTCACCGCGAACGCCGCCGAGGCCGAGGACGTCGAGGCCGCGGCCGCCGGGTCCGGCCTGGTCGTGATGGAGGCGTTCCACTCGCAGCACCACCCGTCGTGGGCGCGGCTGCGCGAGCTGGTCGCCGAGGGTGCGATCGGGGAGGTGACCTCCGCGGAGGCCGACTTCTGCGTCGAGATCGCCGACCGGGGCGACATCCGCTGGCAGGAGTCGATGGGCGGCGGGGCGCTGATGGACCTGGGCGTCTACCCGCTCCGGTTCCTCACCAGCGTGCTGGGCGCGCCCACGGTGCGGTCGGCGGAGGCGGTCGAGGTGGACGGGGTCGACGCGTCGATCGTGGTGCACCTGGACCTGCCCGGCGGGGTGGACGGCACCGTGCGGGCCAGCATGGTGGCGACGGAGGACCAGAGCGTCCGGGCGCGGATCGTCGGCACCGCGGGCACGATCACCGTGCACAGCCCGTACGGGCCGCAGAACGGCGGGCGGATCGTCGTCGAGCACGCCGACGGGCGGGTCGTCGAGGAGCCGGTCGACCCGACCGCGTCGTACGTGTGGATGCTGCGGTCGTTCGCGGACGCGGTGCTGCGCGGCGGCGACCCGGTGTCGGGGACGGCGCAGGCGGTCGCCGCGATGCGGCTGGTGGACGACGCGTACCGGGCGGCGGGCATGGCACCGCGGGAGCCCGCGCCGCTGCGGTGACCGCCGGGGTCCCGCGGCGCCGGACCTAGCCCCGGCGCGCGGGCAGCGGGTACAGCGCGGGCACCTCCGGCGGGTCCTCCCCGACCACGCCGTCGATCGCCTCGCGGTACAGGTCCGCGTGGCCGACGTGCCGGGCGTACTCCTCGATCAGGTCGACCAGGACGCGGCGCACGCTCGGCGTGGCGTCCGGGTCGTCGGACCACGCGATCGGCCGGTCCAGCCCGCCGTCGGCGACGGCGTCCGCCAGCGACGCGCGGGCGCGCACCACGGCGTCCCGCCACAGCCCGTAGAGGTACGCGGGGTCGTCGTCGGCGGCGGACGACCACGGCCAGTCCGGGGTGGCGTCCCAGTCGACCCCCTCCCACGGGTCGCCCGGCCGGCGGCCGTTCACCCGGGTGCACAGGTGGAACACCTCGACGAACGCCAGGTGCTTGACCAGGCCGCCCAGCGTGATCGCCGACGGGCCGAGCGTGGCGGACAGCGCCTCGCGGTCGAGGCCGCCGACCTTCCACGCGAACGTGGCGCGCTGCCGCTCCAGCGACCCGACGAGCGACGCGACCTCGTCCCCGGCGACCGGAGGTCCCCACCAGCCCTGCGGGTCGGACCCGCCGTCCTGCCGGTCGTCCCCGTCCCGCGCGACGTCCTCGGACATGGTGCCTCCCTCGTCGGAGCCCCCGGCCGGTGTGCCGGTCCGCCGCACGCTACGCCGGACCACCCACACCCCGGCGCCGCGCCAGCACGACCGCCCGCCAGGCGACGCCCGCGGCGACCACCCCGGCACCGCCGAGCACCGACGCCGGCGGCAGGGTGGCGGCGAGCGCGACGCAGCCGAGCGCGCCCAGCACCTGCAGGGCGCGCGGGAACCGGCGGTGCGCCCGGTCCTGGGTGAGCGCGGCGAGGTTCGCGACCAGGTAGTAGAGCAGCACGCCGAACGACGAGAACCCGATCGCGCCGCGCAGGTCGACCGTGAGGACCAGCACGACGACGACGCCGCCGAGCGCCACCTCCGCCCGGTGCGGCACCCGGTACCGCGCGTGCACCGCCGCGAGCGGCCGCGGGAGGTCGCCCTCGCGGGCCATCGCGAGGGTGGTGCGGCTGACGCCCGCGACCAGCGCGAGCAGGGCGCCGAGCGAGGCGGCGACCGCGCCGACCCGGACCACCGCGCCGACCCAGGGCCGCCCGGTCGCCGCGGCGGCGTCGGCGAGCGGGGCGGCGCTCCCCGCCACCGCGTTCGGCCCGAGCACCGTCAGCAGGGTCACCGCGACGGCGGCGTACACGAGCACCGCGAGGCCGAGGGCCAGCTGGATCGCGCGCGGGATCGTCCGGGCCGGGTCGCGCACCTCCTCGCCCATCGTGGCGATCCGGGCGTACCCCGCGAACGCGAAGAACAGCAGGCCGGCGGAGCCCAGCACGCCCGACCAGGTCGCGTCGGCGCCGACGGCGACACGCGCCCAGGACGGGTCGCCGCCCGTCAGGCCGGCGAGCACGACGGTCGCCAGCGCGGCCAGCGCGACGGCCACCACCACGCGGGTCAGGCGCGCGGTCCGCGTGACGCCCCGCAGGTTCACCGCGGTCAGCGCCAGCACCGCGCCGGCGGCGACCGGCCGCTGCCACGTGGGCGGCACCGCGTACGCGGCGAAGGTCAGCGCCATCGCCGCGCAGCTCGCGGTCTTGCCGATCACGAAGCACCAGCCCGCGAGGAACCCCCACCACGGGCCCAGGCGCTCGCGCCCGTAGACGTACGTGCCGCCGGAGGCGGGGTACTGCGCCGCGAGCTGCGCGGAGGAGGTGGCGTTGGCGTAGGCGACCACCGCGGCGAGGGCGAGGCCGAGCAGCAGCGCGGAGCCGGCGGCCTGCGCGGCCGGCGCGAACGCGGCGAACACCCCGGCGCCGACCATCGAGCCCAGCCCGATCACCACGGCGTCGCCGAGGCCGAGTCGCCGGGCCAGGCCGGTGTCGCCGCTCATGTCGTCCCTCCGGTCGTCGTCCGGCGCGTCCCCGGGCGTCGCCGGACAGTGTGGCCGACCGAGGTGTCCGGCCGGTGTACGGCGTCGCCGGTCCCCCGGGTCGCTGGCACAGTGGGGGAGCACGGCGAGGCGAGGGAGGTGGCGCGCGTGGACCCGGCCGAGGTGCATCGCGTCCTGGACGCGCTCGCGACCGCCGGCTGCCGCGCGTGGGTGGCGGGCGGCTGGGGCGTCGACGCGCTCGTCGGCCGGCAGACCCGGCCGCACCGGGATCTCGACCTCGCGCTCGACGCGACCGGCGAGGCCGCGGCGCTCGCGGCGCTGGCGCGGCTGGGCTACGCGGTGGAGACGGACTGGCGGCCGGTGCGGGTCGAGCTCGCCGCCCCGGGCGGACGGTGGGTGGACCTGCACCCCGTCGCGTTCGACGCCCGGGGGCGCGGGACGCAGGCGGGCCTGGACGGCACCGCGTTCGACTACCCGGCGGGCTGCTTCGTCACCGGGACGATCGGCGGCCGGGTCGTGGGCTGCCTGTCGGTGGCGCAGCAGGTCGCGTTCCACACCGGGTACCCGCCGCGGGCGGTGGACCTGGCGGACCTGGCGCTGCTGGGGAGGCCGGGCGCGGGCGGCGCGGTGGGCTGACGACGAGGCCCCGGGTCGGACGCGGTGTCCGGCCCGGGGCCTCGAGCGGGTGCGGCGGGAGGCCGCGGCGGCGTCAGGTCAGCGGACGGACCTGATCCGCGTGATGAAGAAGGCGCCGAGGAGCGCGGCGACGATGGACACCGGGAACACGAGCCCGTAGCCGCCGGTCGCGACGACCAGCGCCGAGGTGATGAGCGGGCCGACGGTCTGGCCGGCGGTGGTCGAGAGGTTGAGGATGCCGAGGTCCTTGCCGGCCTCCTCCTCGTTCGGCAGCACGTCGACGTTCAGCGCCTGGTCGACGGAGGTGTAGACGCCGTAGCCGAGCCCGGCGATGCCGGCGAACAGGAACATGCCGGCGGGGGTCGGCCAGATCCACGGCATCGCGATACCGACGGCGAACAGCACGCTCGACAGCACCACCGGGAGCTTGCGGCGGCCGATCAGGTCGGAGACCGGGCCCGCGGCGACCGAGCCGATCAGGGACACGACCAACGTGATGACGGCCATCGTCGCGATGGTGGCGGCGGACTCGGCGGTGGTCTGCCCGACGTGGTCCTGCACGATGTAGAGCTGGTACGCCATGATCATCTGGTACGAGACCAGCATGAACAGGCGGCCCGCGAAGGCCAGGTAGAAGTCGGGCGCCTTGCGCGGCGGCCGGAACGACTTGAGCAGCTCGCCGAAGCCGGCCGCGGCAGGCGGCAGGTCCACGGCGGACCGCTCCCGCGGCCAGACGACCAGCGCGATGACGGCCGAGACGGCCATCAGGGCACCGCCGAGGACGAAGCCCGGCAGCGAGTGCGTGATGAACGCGGCGCCGACCAGCGAGCCGATCGGCGCGCCGCCGGCGAGGCCGCCGCCGTAGAACGCGGACATGGTGCCGCGGACCTTGCCGGGCACGCGGTCGGCGAGGACCGCGACGGCGGGCGCCAGCATCATGTTCAGGCCGACCATGCTGACGCAGTAGGACAGCGTGATCAGCCCGGGGCTGGTGAGGACGCCGATCGCGAACAGCGAGGCGCCGCCGATGATGCCGCCCGCGAGGATCCACGGGGTGCGCCGGCCGAAGCGGCTGCGGGTGCGGTCCGACAGGTTGCCGAACACCAGGTTGGACACCAGCGAGACGATCGCGGTGATCGCGCTGATGGAGCCGAGGAGCGTCTCGGGGGAGTCGACGCCGATGTCCCGCAGGCGCTGCGGGAGCAGGACGGCCGCGACGATCTGCAGGCCGACGATCCAGAGCAGGCCGTATGCGAAGAACCCGGCACCGAAGCGCAGGGTGCGGGCCCGCGTGAACGGGGCTCCCGTGTCGGGGGCGATGTCGTCCCGCGTCGAGGGGGTGCCCTCGGCGGCGACGGTGGCCTGCGCGTCCATGCGTACCTTCTTCGGCGTCATGGGAGTCGGACGGCTCCACGTTGAGACGTCGTGGCGCCGTCGCTGCCGGCGCCACCACTACCTACCGCGCGGTAGGTACCGCAGAAATTACGACCGGGTGGTCGGGATGTCAACCCCGCCGGGGTGGCCTGCGACGACGGCCTGCCACGACGGCCGCGACGCCGGGGCCGCGGCGCCGCGGACCCGCGCGATCACGCGGCACGCCGGGGTGCGGGTCCGCGGTCGTGGGCCGGGAGGGTGCTCGGGTGCGGGTCGTCGCCCGGCGGTGGGCGCGCCGGAGGACCTCCGGGCCGTGGCCGTCGCTCAGGGGCGGGTCGGGAACACGCCGTCCAGCGCGATCATCGCCGTGACGCCGAGGTAGGGCGAGCGGTTCGTGTGCGGCTGCGCACCGCCGGACGGGCCGGTCGCGCCGATCCCCACGGTCGGCCCGGCCGTCGTGTACTGATCGCGCCGCGCGCGCCCCTGCTGGGCGACCGCCCAGGACGCACCGGACGGGTTCCCCGTGGTGCCGCGTGCGCCGGTCCCGCGGACGGCGTGGGTGTGCGCCGGAAGATGCTGGGGGCTCAGCGCGACCTGCGAGGCCCCGCCCGGCTCCCCGACCACGGTGTCCCGCCGGCCGGGGTTGCCCTGGCCGACGTGGACGGGGGTGCGGTCGCGGAGGTCCGGCAGGGCGAACGTGGTGCGCCCGTCGCCCCCGAACGTCGTGCCGAGCAGGGCGAACAGCGGGGTGTTCTGCGTGATGGGCAGGAGCTGCCCGGTGCACGCCGCCCAGCCGCTCGGGACGAAGCTCCCCGCGAACAGCCGCACCTCGCCCATGAGGGCGGGGGACACGGGCCCGCCGTCGTCGCCCCGGCTCGGGAAGATCCCCTGGACGGCGATCCCGTAGGTCAGTGCGAGGTACGGGGGCCGGTTCTCGTGCGGCTGGGACTCCCCGGCGGCCTGCACGGTCCCGGGCGCCATGACGACCTGGGCGGCCGAGCCGTACTGCGGCTCGGCCGTCGTCGCCCAGCGCGCACCTGCCGGCTCCGCCGCGTCGGCAGGCGCGGCCGATCCGAGGACCTGGTGCACGTGCTGCGGGATCTGCGCCGCGGACAGGGCGGTGCTCGCCGTACCGCCGGCCTGGCCGACGAGGACCTCCGCGCCGGCACCCACCGCGGAGCGGTCTCGCAGGTCCGGCAGCTGGAATGTCGACACGCCGTCGCCGCCGTACTGCGTGCCCAGGATCGAGTACAGCGCCGGGTTCTGGTTGATCGCCACGGTCTGGCCCTCGCAGGGCAGCCAGCCGCGCGGCACGAAGTCGGTGGCGAACAGGCGGATCTCGCCGAGGTAGGGGTCCATGTCCTGCCGTCAGTCTCGGGTCGGGTAGA
The DNA here is from genome assembly GCF_005239125.1 of Cellulomonas hominis. Classification (GTDB taxonomy): domain Bacteria; phylum Actinomycetota; class Actinomycetes; order Actinomycetales; family Cellulomonadaceae; genus Cellulomonas; species Cellulomonas hominis_A. The sequence continues at coordinate 6,440 of NZ_SZYE01000172.1, forward strand.
TGCCGACGGTCGCGATGATGTGGATCATCCCGAGGAACGGCGGCAGGTTCTCGTGGGGGAGGCCGAGCCCGCTCGGCGCCAGGGCGTCGCCGGCCATCGTCTGACCGCCCGCACCGGGGTCGCCGGGCAGGTACGCCGGGCCGGCGACGGCGGCCCACACACCCGGCGAGGTGCGCGTGGCCGCCGCGGCGGAGGCGTGCAGGGCGTGCGTGTGCGCCGGGAGCTGCGGCACGGTGAGCGCGACCGTCTCCGCGCCGCCGGTCTCCCCGAGGTTGCCGCCGCGGCGGCCCACGGCCCACCGCCCGCGCAGGTCGGGGAGCGCGAACGTCGAGGTCCCGTCGCCGCCGTACCGGACGCCGAGCAGCGTGTAGAGGGCCTCGTTCTCGCTGATCGGCAGCAGCTGGCCGTCGCAGGCCGCCCAGCCCTGGGGCACGAAGATGCCCGCGAACAGCCGGATGTCGCCGAGGTACGGGTCCACGTCGTCTCCTCGCCTCAGGCCGTCCGGCCGACGACGGCCTCGAGCGTGCTGCCCTCGGGCCCGACCGGCTCGACGTGCAGCACCAGGTCGCCGTCCGCGTGCGCGAACGACCGCGTGGCACCCGGCAGGTCGCCCGCCCCGGTGAACCGCAGCGCGAAGGCCGTCTCCGTCGCCGGGGCGCCGCCCCGCCCGGTCACGGCCGTGAGCGTCACGGTGCGGCCCTCGACCTCGAACCGGTCGCCCACGAGGGGACGCAGCGCCGCGAGGGTGAGCGGGATGGTCGGGCGGCGCGTCGCGAGCACCGAGCCGCCCACGGCGACGACGCCGGCGGCCGCGGCGGCGGCCACTAGCACGGTGCGGCGGGTGGGCACGGGGACTCCTGGACCTTGCGGGGACGACGACCGGGGACGACGAGCGGGGTGAGCCTACGAGGATTCACCCGGACGACGGGTCCGCCGCTCGGGTGAAACACCTAGTCTTCCGGCGTGCACCCCCTGCGACCCGCCCTCCGGCGCGCCCTGGCGACGCTCGCACTGGCCGCCGTCGCGGCCGGTGCCGGCACGGTCGCGCCCGGCGCCGCGGCGCTCGGCGTCCCCGCCGCCCTGGCCGCCGAGGCGGTGGCGATCGCGGTGACGTCGCCCGCCGACGCCGCGCTCACCGCGGGGTGCGACGACGGCGCGGCGGGCACCACGCTGCGCGAGGCGCTCTGCCGCGCCGCGGGCGAGACGGACGCGGTGGTGACGGTCCCCGCGGGCACGGACGTCGTCCTCGCCGCGGGACCGCTGACCTTCGCGCCCGCCGCGCCGGCGACCCTCGTGGTGACGTCCCCCGGCGCGTGGACCGTCACGGCGTCGGGCCGGCGGATCCTCGACCTGGACCCCGGCCTCGTCGGCGGCGTGGACGTCACGGTCGAGCGGGTCGGGCTGAGCGGGGGCGTCCCCTCCGCGGCCGACGCGGCCCAGGTCGGCGGCGGCGGCGCGGTCCTCGCCGGCACCGGCGACCCCGGCCGGCCCGACGCACTCACCCTGCGCGACTGCGTCGTCACCGGCAGCGCGAACGCCGCCGGCGCGGGCGACGCCTCGGCGCCCGGCGGCGCGGTGCAGATGTCCGGCGGCGCGCTGACGATCGACGGCTGCACGTTCCGCGGGAACACGGCGGACGGCGCGCCCGGCGGGGCGGTGGCGATGCTCGGCGTCGACGACGCGGACACGGTCGTCGTCACCGGGTCGACCTTCGACGGCAACACCGTGACCGGCGGGAGCGGGTCCGGCGTGCTCGGCGGCGGCGCCCTCTACGTCGACGGCGCCGCGCTGACCGTGCAGGGCTCGACCTTCACCGGCAACACCGTGACCTCCGCGTCCGTCGCGGCGGCGCGCGGCGCGGCGGTGCTGGCGACGGGCAGCACCTCGCTCACGGGGTCCCGGGTCGAGGGCAACGTCGTCACGGGGTCCGGCGGGGCCGCCGACGGCGGCGCGCTCTGGCTCGCGGGGGGCTCGGTCGCGTCCTCGGTCCTGGTGGGCAACACCGACGGCGTCACCGGCGCCCCGCGCCCCGCGTCCGTGGTGGGCCCGGTGCCGGCCACGGCGAGCGGGTGAGGCGTGTGGGCGCGGTGCGGTTCGCGGGGGGTCGGGTCGGCGTGCGGCGGGGGGTCGCCGTCGGGGTGGTGCTCGCGCTGGTCGGCGCGCTGGGCGCGTGCTCGGGCGGGCCGGACGACCG
>NZ_SZYE01000173.1 GCF_005239125.1 Cellulomonas hominis
GCCGGGTGTCCGTGACCGCCGTCGTGCCGCCCGCGCTCGCGGAGGCCCTCGCCGGGGACGGCGCCCCGGCGCTGCTCGCGCGCCTCGAGCGGGACGGGCTCGGCGCGTGGGAGGAGCCCCCCGGGGTGCCGGGCGGCGCCCCGGCCGCGGCGGGACCGGAGCTCCGGCTCACGCCGGTCGTGCGCGCCGCCCTCCGGGCGGACCTCGCCCGCACCGATCCCGGCGCGGTCGCGGACCTGCTCCGCACGGTGGTCGCCTGGGGGCTCGACGCGGGCCGGTACTACCCGGCGCTGCACGCGGCGGCGGAGACCGGCGACGCGGACCTGGTGGCCTCGGTCGTGATGCGGGTGTGGGGCTCCGGGCAGCGCGCGAGCGCCGAGGACACGATCCGGGTCCTCGAGCGGCTGCCGCGGACCGCGGTGGCCGCGCGCCCGGCGCTGGCGCTGCTGGTCGCCCTGCTGCACAACACCCGGGCGGAGCACCGGGCCCGCGCGCTGGAGTGGTTCGCCGTGGCGGCGGGAGCGGCCGTGCTCCACCTCCCGCGCGCCACGACCGCGGAGCGCGCGGTCCTGCGGGCCGCCGAGAGCGTGGCGATGCGGCTGCTGGGCCGGGGAGGCCGCGCCCGGACCGCGGCGCTCGCCGCGGTGGAGCACCTCGCCGCGACGCCGCCCGGCACGGACGGCACGGTCGACGGCCTCCGGGGGCTCCTGCACCGGCAGCTCGGCACCTCGCTCCTCACGGCGGGCGACGTCGAGCACGGGCTGGAGGTCGCGGCCGGCGGAGTCGCGCACGAGCGCACGGGCTCCCTCGGCGCCTTCTCCGCCCAGGCGCTGACCGCCGGCTTCCTCGCGGTGCAGGGCGACGTCGCCGGTGCACGCGCGGCCACCGCGGCGGCGTCCGCCACCGAGCCGCCCCGCCGCCCCGAGACCGCCTACCGCCGCTCGCCCCTCGACCTCGCGCGCGTGCACCTGGCCCTGGAGGACGGCGACGCGGCCGCCGCGGTCGCGCTGCTGGACGAGCTGGCCGGCGAGCTCCGCACCAACGAGTTCTGGCCCGCCTTCGCGGAGGCGCGCGCCACCGCCGACCTGCTGCTGGGGCACGCCGCGGCGGGCGAGGAGGCGCTCGCGGCGGCCCTGCGCCGGGGGAGGCGCGCCCCCACGACCGGCTACTGGCGCACCCGGCTCGCGGCCTCGCGGGCGGTGCTCGCGCTCGCCGCCGGCCAGCCCGAGCGCGGGCTGGAGCTCCTGGAGCCCGTCCGCCGGCACGGGACCCGCCGAGCGCGCGGCGCTCGCCCGGCTGGCGGCGGCGGACCCGGCGACGGCCGGCGCCCTCGACACGTTCGCCGACCTGCCGGCGCCGGTCCCCGACGGCGCGCCCGGCGTCGGGCTGACCGAGCGCGAGCTGGTGGTCCTGCGGCACCTGGCGGGCGACGCCGGGCTCGCCGAGGTCGCCGCCCGGCTGCACGTCTCGCACAACACCGTGAAGTCCCAGGCCCGGACCGCCTACCGCAAGCTCGGCGTCCGCAGCCGGGCGGACGCCGTCGCCCGCGTGCGGGAGCTCGGCCTGCTCTGAGGCGCGTCCGCGACGCCGTCCGGGGCTTTCACCCCGGTCCTCACCTCCCCGCCCCCTCCGCCCGTCCCGATCCCCGATCGGCCGGACCAGGGCGCGCGACCCGCGCCCGCACCGCCGGCGCAGTCGAGACGGATGGGCACGGGGATGAGCTGGGGATCAGGCGCGCACGGCGCGTCACGGGGGATGCTGGAGCGCTGGACGGCGGTCGCGACGGTCGTCGCGCTGCTGCTGGTGAGCGTGGTGCTGGCGGTGGCGACGCCGCTGACCGCGCAGGCGGCGGACGGGGACCGCGGGACGCTGGCCGTCCGCAAGACGGCCTCGGCGACGACGGCGCGGCCGGGCGACGGCGTCACGTGGACGGTCGAGGTGACCTGCGAGTCGATCGTCGCGATGTGCGCCGACGTCGCGCTCGAGGACGCGGTGCCGGAGCCGTTCGTGCTGGACGCGGACGGCGTGACCGTCCAGGCGGAGCAGACGGGCCAGTCGGTCGTCGCGGTGTCGGGCGCGACCGCCCGGGTCGCGTTCCGCGAGACGGACCCCAGCCACCCCGGCGTCGTCGGGCTGGCGGCGGGCCAGAGCGTGTCGGTGCTGCTGCGCACCACGCTGCCCGCCGGGACGCCGCTGTCCTGGGACGGGCGGTCGGTGACGAACACCGCGGACGTCACCGCGAGCAACGCCGACCCGGTGAGCGCACCGGCCACCGTGGGCATCACCGTGCCGGTGACCCCGAGCGTCGCCGTCACCAAGAGCGTCGCGCCGGCCGACCAGGTCGCGGGCGACCCCGGCGACGTCACGGTCACCCTCGGCGCGCAGAACACCTCGCCCGTGGCGGCCACGGCCCTGACGGTGGCCGACCCGGCCGCCGGGACGCCCGCCGCCTTCGGACCCGGCACGCCGCTGGTCCTGCGCGGCCTCGGCGCCTGGACCGCGCCGGAGGGCGCGACCGCGCTGACGATCGACCTCACCACGCCGGGCGGCACCGTGACCGTCGGGCCGTTCGCGCCGGGCGCGACCCTGGACGCCGGTGCCGTGGATCTCGCGACCGTCTCGGCGGTCGGGCTGCGGTTCGCCGGTGACGGCACCGCGGACGGCACCCTCGTCGCCGGCGGGGCCGCCGGCTCCGTCGCCCTGGTGCTCGGGCAGGCGGGCACCGCCCCCCGCGACGCGACCACCCGGGTGCCGAACACCGCGTCGGCCGCGCTGACGACGCCGCGCGGCGACGCGACGGCGACGGCGTCCGCCGCGTTCCAGATCAACCCGGTGACCGTCGAGGTCGCGGCCGGGAAGACGTTCGACGGCGCGGCGCGCGCCGAGGTGGTGGCGGGGCAGACGTCCGTGGTCCGGCTCACCGCGCGCAACGCCTCGAACTCCGCCCTGTCGCTGCTGCGGGTGGCCGAGCCCTCCGCGCCCGGTGCCGGCCCGCTCGGCGACCCGGCCGCCGGCCTGCTCGGCTTCGACGGCTTCGGCACGGACGGCTCGGGCTCCGTGGACGCGGCGGCCTGGCCCGCCGGCGCGGACGGCGCCACGGTGACCTTCCTGGGCACCGGGGTGGGCGGCCCCGTGGCGGTGCAGCCGCCGTCCGGCGGGACCTCCACCTGGCCGGCGCCCCCGGCCGGCGCGGTCGTGACCGGCTTCGTGGTCGAGTACCGGGGCGAGCTCGCCCCGGGCGCCGCGGCGACGGTGCCGTTCCGCGTCGCCACCGACGCCGGCTGGTCGCCGGTGCGCACGTTCACGAACGAGGTGGCGGTCGACGGCGAGGCGGCCGACGGCACCCCGGCGGCGGTGCGGACGGCGTCCGCCCGGCTGACCGTGGTCCCGCGCCAGGTCGTCACCACCGCGAGCAAGTCCCTCACCCAGCAGGCCCAGGGGGCGTCGCTGCCCGGCGCGCCGGGTCAGGAGCTGGTGGCCACGCTCACCGGTCGCGTGTCCGCCGACACCACGGTCCCGGTCGGGTCCCTGGTGATCGAGGACGCCGCCGGCGGGGACGCCGGGTCGTCGCTGTGGGACGCGGCGGTGCTGGACCGGGTCGGCTCGGTGCAGGTCCCGTCCGGCGCGCGCGCCGAGGTGCTGGTGCGGACCGGCGGCGGCTGGGTGTCCCTCGCGGGCCCGACGACCGACGCGGCGTCGCTGCTCGACCTCGACGTCCCGGCCGGGGCGGACGGCGTCCGCGTGGTCTACACGCCCACCGGCGCCTCGCTGCCGACCGACGGCACGTTCACCCCGCGGGTGGCGCTGGTGCTGGCGCTGGACGAGGCGGTCGCCCCGGGCGTCGCCCTGCGCAACACCGTGGCGGTCGAGGCGACCGGGAGCGGCGTCGGGGCGGGCCTGACCGGCCCGTCCGGTGCCGGCGACGCGGTGACCTTCGGGCCGGGCGACGCCCCGCTCGACATCCGGCGGGTGGACGCGAGCAAGTCCTGGCGCGACGCCTCGGCCCTCATCGGCGTCGACAACGCCGAGCCGGGCGCCGACCGGCCGGCCAACCGGCTGACGATGCGCGTGCAGAACATCTCCGGCGTGCCGGTCGGGTCGCTGCGCCTGGTCGACCCCGACCCGGCGACGGACGACGGCAGCACCTTCGACCACGTCGACCTGACCCGCCTGGCCGTCACCGCCCCGGCGGGGACCGACGACGTGCGGGTCGTCCTGCGCGGCGCCGACGGCGACGTGCTGCACGACCTCGGGTCCGCGGCCGCGGTCGCGGCGCTGTCCCCGGCCGACCTCGCCGACGTGGTGTCGGTGGAGGCGCGCGCCGACGGCACCCTGCCGGACGGCGCGGCGCTGGTCGTGGTCGCGGACACCGTGCTGCGCGCGCAGACCCGCGCGGGCGCCCCGATCACCGGCACCGCCGACGCCCCGGCGTCGACCACCCTCACGAACACGCTGGTCGGCGACCTGGGCCCGGGCACGCCGGACGACGTCGCGCAAGCGGCCACCGTGCTGTACCCGGAGGCGCTGCAGCCGCTCGACGGCGCGCTCGCCAAGTCCGTCTCCCCGGGCACCGGGACGCGGTACGGCGCGCAGGACCGCACGGTGCGGCTGTCGCTCAGCGCGCGCCGGGTCAGCGACGTGGCCGTGAGCCGGCCGGCGACCTACGTGCTCGAGGACACCTCCGAGGCGTTCTGGGACGCGTTCGACCTGGTCGGGCTGGAGGCGCTCGCGGGCGTCACCGCGGCCGACGGGGCCGGCTACACCGCCGACGTGCAGTACCGCGTCGACGGCGCCTGGACGGCGCCGGTCGGCAGCGCGCTGCCGCCCGGCGTGAGCACCACCATGCCGCCCCTGCCGGACGGCGCCGCGGCGCTGCCGGACGGGACCTCCGGGCGGGACGTCACCGGCGTCCGGGTGACCTTCCGGGCACCCGCGGGCTCCTGGTTCGCCAACCGGCAGGTCGGCGGGTTCGAGGGCCCGACGGCGGTCTTCGCGCTCAGCCCCCGGTCGACGCTGCGCAGCACCGGCGCCGAGGTGCCGGCCGGCACGCTGACCAACGAGGTCACCGGGACCGTGCAGGCGGAGCACCAGCCGGGCCCGGTCGTCCTGGACCCGGCCCTGGCGACCTACGAGGTGACGGACGGCGTCCTGGACGCCACCGTGACCAAGACGCCCGGGACCACCACCACGGGCCCCGGCTCCCGGCTCCCGTTCCGGCTCACCGCGACCAACACGGGCACGGCGCCGATCGTGGACCCGGTGCTGACCGACGAGCTGCCGGCGGACGCCGCCGGGCCGCAGCTCGTCTACGACCCCGACGCGTACGGCGCGGCCGCCGTGAGCATCACGCCCGACGACGCGGCGATCGCGGGGGCCGAGCCGTCCGTGGTGGTCGACGGCGGCGCGGTGCGCGTGACGTTCCCGCCCGGGACCCGGCTCATGCCGGGTGAGCAGGTGGCGGTCACGGTGCCCCTCGCGGTGCGCGCCGGGACCCCGGCGGGCTCGGTGCTCACCAACCGGTTCGTCCTGTCGTCCGCCGACGGGCTCACCCGGGAGGCGACCGCGCGGATCGACGTCGTGGCGCTGCCGAACTACCTGCGGGTCAAGGACGTGGCCGAGGACCTGGCGCCCGGTGCCGCGCCCACCGGCGTGGTCAACACCTCGGCGAGCGGCCAGGAGTGCGTGTCCGCGGACGGCTTCTACCGGACGCCGTGCCTGGTCCGCACCCAGCCGGGTGGCACGGAGACCTGGCGGCTGCGCGTGACCAACACGGGCAACCTGCCCACGGCGAGCGCCACGCTGGTCGACGTCCTCCCGTTCGCGGGCGACACCGGCACGTCGCGGTCGCAGAGCACCAGCGCGCGGGGCAGCGTGTGGGCGACCGAGTACCTCGGCGACCTGCAGCTCACCGGGCTGCCGGACGGGGCGCAGACCACGGTGTCCTACCTGCTGGACGACGCGACCTGCACCTACACGGGCGACCCGCGGTCGGCGGACCCGTTCGGCACGGGCTGCGCCGCCGACGTCTGGACGCCGGCGGACCAGGTGGACGACCTGTCCCGGGTGCGCGGCCTGCGCGTCGACCTGGACCTGTCGGCGCAGAACCTCCGGCCCGGCGACACCGTCACCGCCACCTTCCGGACCCGGTCGGCGACGGCCTACGACACCGCCGCGGCGGACGTGGACGCGCCGGCCTGGAACACGATGGTGGTGACCACCGCCAGCGTGACGCCCGCGGGGCTGGAGCACGAGACGCTCGAGCCCAACCGGGCCGGCGTCGCCGTCCACCGGACCTACGCCCTGGGCGACCGGGTGTGGCTGGACGACGACCGGGACGGCCGGCAGGGCGCCGGCGAGCGGGGCGTCGCCGGGGTCACCGTCCGGCTGTACCCGGCGGGCTCGGACCAGCCGGTCGCGACGACCACCACGGACGCCGACGGCCGGTACCTGTTCGACCTGCTCCCGGCCGGGACGTACCGCGTCGAGTTCGTGCTCGACGGCGACCTCGCGGGGCGGTACGGGTTCACGGGTCCGCGCCGGGGGGACGCGGCCGAGGACTCGGACGCCGACGACACCGGCTGGACCCGGGAGGTCGTCCTCGGCGCCGACGGGCCGCACGTGCGACCGGCCGTCCCCGGGGACGGGGCGCAGGCCGACTACGTGGACCCGACGGTCGACGCCGGGCTGGTGCGCGTGCTCGGCCCGTCGCTCCCGGGCGACCCCGGCGACCCCGGCGACCCGCCCGCGGGCGGCGACCCGGTCGGCGGCGCCCCCGCCGACCCGCCGGTCGTGGCCACGCCCGGCGGCGGCGCCCTGGCCGTGACCGGGTCGGGCCTCGGGCTGCTCGCGGCCGCGGTCGTCCTGCTCGGCCTGGGCGGCCTGGCGCTGAGCGCCCGGCTCGGCCGCCGGCGCGGCTGACGCACCCGTCGGGGCCCCGCACCTCCGGTGACCGCCGGGGGAGCGGGGCCCCGACGTGCGCGGACGCCCGGAAGGCGCTTCACTCGGGCCGCATGAGACGCACCGCAGGACTGCTGCTGACCGCGGCGCTGCTCGCGGGGTGCTCGGGCGGGTTCCCCGCCGACCCCGACGGCACGCTGGAGCGGGTGACCGGCGACGCGCTGCGCGTCGGGATCACGGCGAACCCGCCGTGGACCGTGGTCGAGGAGGGCGCCCCGCCGTCCGGCCTCGAGGCCGAGGTGGTCGCCGAGTTCGCCGAGACGCTCGACGCCGAGGTCGACTGGACGGTCGGCAGCGAGGAGCGGCTGATCGGCGACCTCGAGGAGGGCGAGCTCGACCTCGTCGTCGGCGGCTTCACCGGGCGGTCGCCGTGGTCGGCCCGCGCGGCGCTGACCACGCCCTACACCACGGTGCCCGACGCGCACGGCGCGCCCGAGCCGCACGTGATGGCCGCACCGCTCGGCGAGAACGCGTTCCTCGTCCGGCTGGAGACCTTCCTGCTCGAGAACCACCGGGACGTGCTGCCGTGAGCGCGTCCGGGACGGCCGCCACGTTCGGCCGCACGGAGCTGCCGCAGGAGCAGTCGGACGCGCTGCGCCGGGCCGTCCGGCTGGCCTGGGGCACGATCGGGTTCCTGGTCGTCGGCGTCACCCTGGTGTACCTGGTGATGGGCAGCTCGCAGGCCATGAAGGCGGCGTGGACGGAGGACCTGCTGTCCTTCATCCCGCCGATCTCGTTCCTCGTCGCCGTGCGGTTCGCGCGCCGGCGGCCCACCACCGCGCACCCCTACGGGTACCACCGGTCGGTCGGGGTCGGGCACCTCGTCGCGGCGGCGGCGCTGCTCACGATGGGCGCGTTCCTGGTGCTCGACTCCGGCAGCGGGCTGCTCGCCGGCGAGCACCCGCCGGTCGGCGTGATGCACCTGGGCGACCACGTGTTCTGGGCCGGCTGGCCGATGATCGGCGCGATGGTCCTGACCGGGATCCCGCCCGTGCTGCTCGGGCGGGCCAAGATGCCGCTCGCCCGGACGCTGCACGACCGGGTGCTCTACGCGGACGCCGACATGAACAAGGCCGACTGGATGACGGCGCTCGGCTCGGTCGTCGGCATCCTCGGCATCGGCGCCGGCCTGTGGTGGGCCGACTCGGCGGCGGCGCTGTTCATCTCGGTCAGCATCCTGCGCGACGGCGTCGGCAACCTGCGGGTCGCGGCCGGCGCGCTCATGGACGCCCGGGCCACGACGGTCGACGGCGACGAGCCGCACCCCCTCGCCGGGGAGATCGACGAGCGGCTCCGGGCCCTGCCCTGGGTCGACGACGCCCGCTCCCGGGTCCGGGACCAGGGGCACGTGTTCCACGTCGAGTCGTTCGTGGTCCCGCGCGCGGGCCGGGCGCCGGGGCTCCGGGAGCTCGCCGAGGCGCGCGCGGCCGCGACGGCGCTCGACTGGAAGGTGCAGGACCTCGTGGTGGTGCCCGTCGAGCAGCTGCCCGACGAGATGCTGCCGGACGTCGCGGCGCCTCCCGGCGAGGACGACCGCCGCGCGGGGGCCGACGCGCGCTGACGCCGGTCGCGCGCCCGCGCGGGGGCGCCGCTCGGGCCCGCGCGCGCCGAGTGTGCAGAGGACACGTCGAGCGAGCACCCGCTGGATG
>NZ_SZYE01000174.1 GCF_005239125.1 Cellulomonas hominis
GCCGGGGCGGTTCGCGGTGCGCGACGGGCGGCTCGAGGTGCGGCTGGCCCGGCAGGTCGCGGCCGGCGACCCGGTCACGAGCAGGTGGCGCGCGGGCGCCGGCAGGGCCCCGGCGACCGCGAGCAGCAGCGCGGCGGCCAGGACCCGGCGGGGGAGCGTGACGGCGGACATGACCTCGAGGGTGCCCCGGACCGATGACCGGGGTGCGCCCCAGGGGGAGGCGCCTGGGGACCCCACGCGTCGGGCGCCCTGTGGAGGACTCGGCGCCCGCCCCCGGCCCGGCTCCCCACGCCGCCGCGCGCCCGCCGCCCCCGCCCCCCACGCCGCCCTCCCCGCCCTCCCGACCCACCCGACCGCCGACAACCGCCGAGAGTGCACTCGTTGCGGGGTTCAGCGGCTTCCAACCCCGCAACGAATGCACTCTCGGCGGGAGCTGTGCGTGGGAGCGACGAGTGGGCGGGAGTGGTGGGTGGCGGTCGCGCGGCGGGAGCGGTGCGGGGGGTGCGGCGGGTGCAGCAGGGGCAGCGGGTACCGTCGGGGGTCGCGCACGTCACGCCGTCCCGGCCCCGCCCCCGGTCCGGGCGCTGGCGCAGGTCCGGTAGACTCCTTCCTGCGACCGGTGCGTGCCGGTCGACATCGCGCGTCATCACCGACGCTCACACCCCACCTCGCTCCGGCGGGGGAGGTGCGTGCGGAGGGCCGGCGCCGGCAGCGGTCCGGGTCCCACGGGGCCCGGTGTCGGCAAGGGCGTGGCGCCAGGGGTGCGTCCCGACCGGGAGGCGCCGACAACCGGACGAGCGGGTGCGCCGAGGCGGGCCCGCGATCACTGTGCGCGCCCCCGACGCGGGCGCGCGGAAGGACCACCATGGCCGTCGTGACCATGCGCCAGCTGCTCGAGAGCGGTGTCCACTTCGGGCACCAGACCCGCCGCTGGAACCCCAAGATGAAGCGCTTCATCTTCACCGAGCGCAACGGCATCTACATCGTCGACCTGCAGCAGTCGCTGTCCTACATCGACCGCGCGTACGACTTCGTCAAGGAGACGGTCGCCCACGGCGGCACCATCCTGTTCGTCGGCACGAAGAAGCAGGCGCAGGAGCCGGTGGCCGAGCAGGCCGCCCGCGTCGGGATGCCCTACGTCAACCAGCGCTGGCTGGGCGGCATGCTCACCAACTTCCAGACGGTGAACAAGCGCCTGCAGCGCCTCAAGGAGCTCGAGCTCATCGACTTCGACGACGTCGCGGGGAGCGCGTACACGAAGAAGGAGCTCCTCATCATGCGTCGCGAGAAGGACAAGCTCGCGAAGACGCTGGGCGGCATCCGCGACATGACCCGGACCCCGTCCGCGGTGTGGATCGTCGACACCAACAAGGAGCACCTGGCCGTCGACGAGGCGCGCAAGCTCGGCATCCCGATCGTCGCGATCCTCGACACCAACTGCGACCCGGACGTCGTCGACTACCCGATCCCGGGCAACGACGACGCGATCCGCGCCGTGCAGCTGCTGACCCGCGTGATCGCGGACGCGGCCGCCGAGGGCACGCTGCAGCGTCACTCGGGCCGCCAGGGCGGCGCCGAGGCCGCGTCGGCCGAGTCCGAGCCGCTGGCCGAGTGGGAGCGCGAGCTCCTGGCCGGTGCCGAGGAGTCGCTGGCCGCCACGCAGGCGACCGCCGACGAGGCCCCCGCGGGCGAGGCGACCCCGGCCGAGGGTGCTGCCACCCCGGGCCAGGACGCCGCTCCGGCCGTCGAGGCCGCTGCCGAGGCCGCCGCCACGGAGACCGCCGCCGCCGAGGCCGCGACCGAGACCGAGTCCGCCGCTGCCGAGTCCGAGGGCGACGCCGAGTCCAAGTGACCCGGCCCGCTCATCGCACGCACTGACGAGTTAGGACGGAACAGATGGCCAACTACTCCATGGCCGACATCAAGGCGCTCCGCGAGAAGACCGGCGCGGGCATGATGGACGTCAAGAAGGCGCTCGAGGAGGCGGAGGGCGACGCCGACAAGGCGCTCGAGATCATCCGCGTCAAGGGCCTCAAGGGCGTCTCCAAGCGCGAGGGCCGCTCGGCCTCCGACGGCCTGGTCGCCGCCGAGGTCGTCACCGCCGGTGACGGCGAGGACGAGGTCGGCGTCATCGTCGAGGTGAACTCGGAGACGGACTTCGTCGCCAAGAACGCCACGTTCATCACGCTGTCGGAGAAGGTGCTCGCCACGGCGGTCGCCTCCGGCGCCCGTGACGCCGACGCGCTGCTGTCCGCCGACGTCGACGGCAAGTCGCTGCAGGACGTCGTCGACGAGACGGCCGCCGTGCTCGGCGAGAAGGTCGTCGTGCGCCGGGTGGCCCGCGTCGCCGGCGAGAAGGTCTCCGTCTACCTGCACAAGGTGAACAAGGACCTCCCCCCGCAGGTCGGCGTGCTCGTCGCGACCGACGCCAAGGGCGCCGAGGTGGCCCGCGACATCGCGACGCACGTCGCCGCGTTCTCGCCGACCTACCTGACCCGCGACGAGGTCCCGGCCGAGACGGTCGAGAACGAGCGCCGCATCGCCGAGGAGACCGCCCGCAACGAGGGCAAGCCCGAGGCCGCGCTGCCGAAGATCGTCGAGGGCCGCCTCAACGGGTACTTCAAGGACGTGGTCCTGGTGGACCAGCCGTTCGCGAAGGACCCGAAGAAGTCCGTCGCCCAGGTGCTCGCCGAGGTCGGCGGCACGGTGACCGGCTTCGTGCGGTTCCGCGTCGGCGCCTGACCACGCCACACCCGGTGGCCCCGGCCCGTACGGGCCGGGGCCACCGGTGCGAGATCCGCGCAGCCACCCGCCGACGACCTGGAGGAACTTCATGACCGAGACCCAGCCGCGACGGGTGCTGCTGAAGCTGTCGGGCGAGGCGTTCGGAGGCGGGTCGATCGGCCTGGACGCCGGCGTCGTGCGCCGGGTGGCCGCCGAGATCGGGGCCGCGGTCGCCGACGGCGTGCAGGTCGCGATCGTCTGCGGCGGCGGGAACTTCTTCCGCGGTGCCGAGCTCGCCCAGAACGGGCTCGACCGGGCGCGCGCGGACTACATGGGCATGCTGGGCACGGTCATGAACTGCCTGGCGCTGCAGGACTTCCTGGAGCAGGCCGGCGTGGACACGCGCGTGCAGACCGCCATCACGATGGGCCAGGTCGCCGAGCCGTACATCCCGCTGCGCGCGATCCGGCACATGGAGAAGGGCCGCGTCGTGATCTTCGGCGCCGGCGCGGGCATGCCGTACTTCTCGACCGACACCGTCTGCGTGCAGCGCGCCCTCGAGACGCACTGCGACGAGGTGCTGATGGGCAAGAACGGCGTGGACGGCGTCTACACCGCGGACCCGCGCACCGACCCCACGGCGACGAAGCTCGACCACCTCACCTACACCGAGGCGATCGTGCAGGAGCTGGGCGTGATGGACTCCACCGCCCTGTCGATGTGCCGCGACAACGGCGTGCGCATGCGGGTGTTCGGGCTCGAGGAGCCGGGCAACGTCACCCGGGTGCTCCGGGGTGAGAAGATCGGGACGCTGGTCACCGAGGACTGACCGCCCGGCGCCCCGCCCGGCAGCACGCCACCACGCTGGACCAGAACGACAAGGAGCAACCGTGATCGACGAGATCCTCCTCGAGGCCGAGGAGAAGATGGACAAGGCCGTCGAGGTCGCCAAGGAGGACTTCGCCGCGATCCGCACGGGTCGTGCGAACGCGGCGATGTTCAACAAGATCACGGTCGACTACTACGGCAGCCCGACGCCGCTGCAGCAGCTGGCGTCGTTCAACGTCACCGAGGCGCGCACGATCCTCATCTCCCCGTTCGACAAGTCGTCGATGCAGGGGATCGAGAAGGCGCTGCGCGACTCGGACCTGGGCGTGAACCCGACCAACGACGGCAACGTCATCCGCGTGACCCTGCCGACGCTGACCACCGAGCGCCGCAAGGAGTTCGTCAAGCTGGCCAAGACCAAGGCCGAGGACGCGCGCATCTCGGTGCGCAACATCCGCCGCCGCGCCAAGGACGACCTGGACCGCCTGGTGAAGGACGGCGAGGCCGGCGAGGACGAGGTCGTGCGCGCGGAGAAGGAGCTGGAGTCCGTCACCAAGCGGCACGTCGACCTGGTCGACCAGCTCCTCTCCTCCAAGGAGAGCGAGCTGCTCGAGGTCTGATGTCGTCCCAGCCCGCTGTCGCCCCGGCGCCCGGCACCTCGCGTGCCGGGCGCGACCTGCCCGTCGCCGTCGCCGTCGGCCTCGGGCTCCTGGTCCTCGTCGCCGCCTCGTTGTTCGTCCGCCGGGAGGCCTTCGGCCTGATCGCGGTCGCGGCGGTCGGCGCCGGCCTGTGGGAGCTGGCGCAGGCGTTCGCCCGCCGCGGCGTGCACATCCCCGTGCTGCCGCTGCTGGTGGGGGACGTGGGCATCCTGGTCTCCGCGTACGTCGCGGGGATGGAGGCGCTGTTCGTCGCCTTCGTGCTGACCGTCGGGGGCATCGTCGTCTGGCGGGTGCTGGACGGCAGCGGCCCGCGGGCGGTGCGGGACGCGACGTCCGGCGTGTTCGCGGCGGCGTACCTGCCGCTCATGGCCGGGTTCGTCATGCTGATGCTGGCGGCCGAGGACGGCGCGATGCGGGTGGCGCTGTTCATCCTGCTGTGCGTCGCGAACGACACCGGCGGCTACGTCGTCGGCGTGCTGATCGGCCGGCACCCGCTGGCGCCGTCGGTCAGCCCGAAGAAGACCTGGGAGGGCCTGCTCGGCTCGGTCGTGCTGGCCTCGGTGGTCGGCGTGCTGGGCGTGCACCTCATGTTCGACGGGGACCCCGCCGTGGGCGCGCTGCTGGGCGTGGCCACCGTCGCGGTCGCGACGCTGGGCGACCTGGGGGAGTCGCTCATCAAGCGCGACCTCGAGCTCAAGGACATGGGCACCCTGCTGCCGGGGCACGGCGGCATCCTGGACCGGATCGACTCGATGCTGCTGGCCGCCCCGGTGGTCTACCTGCTGCTCGAGGCGTTCCAGCCCGTCGCCGGCTCCTGACGCCGCACCGCCGGCTCCCAGCCGGCACCCAGCACCACCCGACACGATCACCACGACGCCCCCGAGGAGGACCGCGTGAGCGCCACGCCCGTCGCACTCAATCTGTCGGCCCCGACCCGCGGGGCCCGCGGCAAGCCGCCGAAGCACTTCGTCGACCTCACGCCCGAGCAGCGCGTGGAGGCCGTCACCGCGCTCGGCGAGAAGCCGCTGCGCGCGAAGCAGCTCGCGACGCACTACTTCAGCCACCTGACGGTCGACCCCGCCGCGATGACGGACCTGCCCGCCGCGACCCGCGACAAGCTGGTCGAGGCGCTGTTCCCGCCGCTGCTCACCGCGGCGCGGACCCTGCAGGCCGACGGCGGCACGACCGTCAAGACCCTGTGGCACCTGTTCGACGGCGCCAAGGTCGAGTCCGTGCTCATGCGGTACGCGCACCGGTCGACGCTGTGCGTGTCCAGCCAGGCGGGCTGCGGCATGGCCTGCCCGTTCTGCGCCACCGGGCAGCTCGGGCTCACCCGCAACCTGTCGACGGCGGAGGTCGTCGAGCAGGTGCGCGCCGCGGCGGCCGCGCTCGAGGCCGGCGAGGTCCCCGGCGGACCGACCCGGCTGTCGAACGTCGTGTTCATGGGCATGGGCGAGCCGCTCGCCAACTACAAGACCGTCATGGAGACGGTGCGCCGCATGGTCGCGCCCGTCCCGGACGGCCTGGGCATGTCCGCGCGCAACATCACCGTGTCGACCGTCGGCCTGGTGCCGGCGATGCGCAAGCTCGCCGGCGAGGGCATCCCGGTGACGCTGGCGCTGTCGCTGCACGCGCCCGACGACGAGCTCCGCAACGAGCTGGTGCCGATCAACACCCGGTGGAGCGTCGCCGAGACGATCGACGCCGCCTACGAGTACTTCCGGGCCACCGGACGCCGGGTGTCCATCGAGTACGCGCTGATGCGCGACATCAACGACCAGGCGTGGCGCGCCGACCTGCTGGGCACCGAGCTCAACCGGCGCGGCCGCGGCTGGGTGCACTGCAACCCCATCCCGCTGAACCCCACGCCCGGGTCCAAGTGGACGGCGAGCGATCCCGCGGTGGAGCAGGAGTTCGTGGCACGCTTGCGCGCACACGGCATCCCGACCACCGTCCGGGACACCCGTGGGTCCGACATCGACGGTGCGTGCGGCCAGCTGGCGGCTGAGGAGGACTGAATGAGCGGCGGCGCCATGTTCCGGCGTGTCACCGGGATGCGGACGGGGTACCACCCCGAGGAGGTCGACGACTTCTTCACGCACGCCCGGACGGTCTACGAGCAGGGCCCTGCCGGCGCGCTGTCCAGCCGTGACGTCCGGACCGTCGCGTTCGACCTCGTCCGGCACGGGTACTCCACCACGGCGGTCGACGCCGCGCTCGACCGCCTGGAGGCGGCGTTCGTGGCCCGGTCCCGCGCCGACTTCATCGCCGACCGCGGCCGTCAGGCGTGGATGGAGACGCTCGCCGAGCAGGCCCGGAGCCTGTACGGCCGGCTGACGCGTCCCGCGGGTGAGCGGTTCGCGCACCCCAAGGGCCGCCAGGCGGGCTACGACGCCGCCGAGGTGGACGCCCTGTGCGACCGGCTCGTCGCGTACTTCGACACCAACGCGCCGCTCAGCGCGCAGGAGGTGCGCTCCGCGGTGTTCGCCCGCCGCAAGGGCGCCCGCGCCTACGCCGAGGGGCCGGTCGACGCGTTCCTCGAGCGCGCCGTGGACGTGCTGCTCGCCGCGGAGTGACCTCCGCTCGGGCAGGATGGGGCGGATGAACCCGCGCACCGTCGTCCTGCTCGGCTCCACCGGATCGATCGGCACCCAGGCCGTCGACGTGATCACGCGGAACCCGGACCGGTTCCGGGTGACCGGGATCAGCGCCGGGGGCTCGGACCCCGTGGCGCTCGCGCGCCAGGCGGTGGCGCTCGGCGCGCAGACCGTCGCCGTGGCCGACCCGGACGCCGCCGGCACGGTGTTCGCGGAGGTCGTGCGCGCGTCCGCCGACGCGGGCCTGCGCCAGGTCGGCGTCGAGGTGCTCACGGGCCCGGACGCGGCGTCCCAGCTGGCCGCCCGCGGTGCGGACGTCGTGCTGAACGGCATCACCGGGTCGGTCGGGCTGGGGCCGACCCTCGCCGCGCTGGGGTCGGGGAGCGTGCTGGCGCTCGCCAACAAGGAGTCGCTGGTGGCCGGCGGCCCGCTGGTCCGGGCCGCGGTGCAGCGCCCCGGGCAGGTCGTCCCGGTGGACTCCGAGCACTCGGCGATCGCGCAGTGCCTGCGCGGCGGCCGGCGCGCCGAGGTCCGGCGGCTGGTGCTCACCGCGTCGGGCGGGCCGTTCCGCGGCCGGAGCCGCGCCGAGCTCGCGGACGTGACGCCCGAGCAGGCGCTCGCGCACCCCACCTGGTCCATGGGGCCGGTCGTGACGATCAACTCGGCCACGCTCGTGAACAAGGGGCTCGAGCTGATCGAGGCGCACCTGCTGTTCGACGTGCCGGTCGCCGACATCCAGGTGGTCGTGCACCCGCAGTCGGTCGTGCACTCGATGGTCGAGTTCGCCGACGGGTCGACCGTCGCCCAGGCCTCCCCGCCGGACATGCGGCTGCCCATCGCGCTCGGGCTGTCCTGGCCCGACCGGCTGCCCGACGCCGCCGCGCCGGTGGACTGGACCCGCGCGGGCGCGTGGGAGTTCGAGCCGCTGGACGAGGACACCTTCGGGGCCGTCGGCCTGGCCCGGGCGGCCGTCGCCGCGTCCGCCACGCACCCCGCGGTGTACAACGCGGCGAACGAGGAGGCCGTGGCGGCGTTCCTGGCCGGGCGGCTCGGGTTCCTCGGGATCGTGGAGACGGTCGAGGAGGTGCTGGCCGCGCACGACGGCGGCCCGGTGCGGGACGTCGCGGACGTGCAGGCGGCCGAGGACTGGGCGCGGGCCCGCGCGAGGGAGCGCGTCGCGGCGCGCTAGCTGCCCGGGGGTCGGGGTGACCCGGGTTCCGAGACCGGTGCTTCGTGCCGAGATCGGTGCGTGGGAGTGCCGATCTCGGGCGCAGGCACCGATCTCGGCGACCGGGTGGGCAGCGCGCGGTGGGAGGGGTGCGGGGTGCGCGGCCCGGGCGGCTCAGCGGTCGTCCGCGCCGGGGGCGAGCCGGCCCCGGATCCGTTCCGCGAGCGTCCCGCCGGCCCGCCGCGGGGCCGACGCGCGCGTCCCGCGCCCCGGGGTCCCGCGGACGACCCACGGCAGCCGGGTCAGCGCCCCGTCCGCGCCGGTCAGCAGCTCCGCGAGCGTGCGCCCCGCGAGGTTCCCGGCCGCCACGCCGTCGTCGCCGGTCCCGTCGGCCCACGCGAGCCCCGCGTCGGCGTCGAACCCCAGCGCCGGCACCGGCCCGCCGGACAGCGCGACCCCCCACGCGTGGGTGGTGCGCGCGGTCACGCCCTCGGGCAGCAGGTCGGCGAGGGCCCGGTGCAGCCGCCGCACGGCCGCGGGCTCCAGGCCGGATGCGGCGGCGGGCCGCCGGGGGC
>NZ_SZYE01000175.1 GCF_005239125.1 Cellulomonas hominis
GACCGAGCCGCCGAGCAGCCCGCCGGCGAGCGCGGCGACGCCCGACGCGCCGGCAGCGGCCGCGAGCGACGGCGTCCCCCGGAGCACGAGCGCGGCCGCGGCGAGGGCGCCGGCCGCCACGAGCAGCACGAGGACGCGCGTCCGGCGGCCGGCCCGGGGCACGTGGGGGGTGGTGGTCATCGGCCTTCCGTCGTCGTGGGTCCCGCACGACGGCCGGGTGCCCGCGGGGTCTCCGCGCCCGGGTCGTCGTCGATCGCCCGGGGGCGCATCGCGTCCTGATGCACCGTCGATCCTGCGCGCCGGGCACCCCGCCCCGCGAGCCGAGGGCGGGTGAATCGCCTGGTGGGACCGGGGGCGCGCAGGTCAGCAGCCGGCGAGCACCCGTTCGGCCCAGTCGGTCAGCAGCGCCGCCAGCACCCCGGGCCGCTCGTGCGGCAGCGCGTGCCCCGCCCCGTCGACCACCGCGAGCGTCGCCCGCGGGTAGCGCGCCAGCAGGGCGACCGCGCCCGCGTGGCCGACGACCGAGTCCCGGCGCCCGGCGGCCACCAGCACCGGGCCCGGGTACGGCGCCGCACCGGGCGCGTCCAGCCCGGTGATCTCCCAGCGCTCGCCGATCCGCGCGTTCGCCTCGGCGTCCGCGAGCGCCGCGCCCGGCTCGACGAACCGCCGGTACCGGTCGAGCATCTCGGGCGTCTGCACGACGAAGTAGCCCCGGAACTCCGCGTCGCCGAGGTCGTCGTCCCGGACCACCGGCTCGTGCGCGGGGACGTCGTGCCCGCCGGCCACCAGCGGGCAGACGAGGGCGAGCCCGGCGACGAGGTCCGGGCGGCGCGCCGCGATCCCCCGGGCGTCGTGCGCCCCCGCCGAGTGGCCGGCCAGCAGCACGGGCTCGCCGCCGGACACCGCCTCGACGAACCCGACCAGCACCTCCAGGACGTCGTCCTCGGAGCGCAGCGCCGGCGGCGCGGGGGTCCGGCCGTGCCCGGGCACGTCCGGGTACACCCGCCGCAGCCCGCCCGCTGCCGCGAGCGGCCCGTCGAAGCACGCCTCGGGCTCCCGGTGGTCGACCCCCGCGCCGTGCAGCACCACCACGGTCCGGCCGGAGCCGTGCGCGACGTGGTGCACGGGCACCCCGTGCGTCGTCAGCGCCATGCGCCCACCCCCCTCAGCGGAGCACGACCACCCCGTCGTCGCCCTGCCCGTACAGGATGCCGCCCTGGGTCCACACGCTGTCGACCCCCGGGGGCAGCGGGGCCGCCCAGGCCCGCCGTCCCGACGCGAGCCGGTAGGCGGCGAGCACCGGGACGCCCGACTCCGGGTCGCGCTCGACGCGGAGCAGGTGCACCCCGTCGGTCATCAGCCGGAAGTCCCGGAGCATCGCCCCCTCGGTGCTCCACCGCTCCTCGCCGGTCTCCGCGTCGACCGCCCAGACGGTCGTCGCGCTGCTGCCGTAGAGGACGCCGTCGAGCAGCACCTGGTTGGTGCGCGACATGCCGTCGGCGGGCCGCTCCCAGAGCACCGCTCCGGACGACGCGTCGACGCCGCGCAGCAGGCGCTGCAGCGAACCGTCGTCGACCTCCACCACCAGCACGCCCGGCGCGGAGCCGTCGTCCGGGGCCGCCGGGTGCACCTCGCCCGCGGCCTCGGCCGTCCCCGACCCGTCGACGCCGAGCAGCAGCGTCCGGCTGGACCCGTGGACGTCGACGAGCCGGTCGCCCCGGGTGACCCCGACCCCCGCGCCCCCGGCCTGCACCTGCCCCGTCCCGGCGTCCACCGCCCAGGTCGCATCACCGGTGTCCACCAGGACGTGGCTCCCCGCGTGGGTCAGCCAGCCGGTGCTCGAGCCCGGGTACGCCACCGGTTCGGGCACGTCGGCCGCCCACAGCTGCTCGCCCGAGGAGACGTCGGTCGCGACGAGGTGCACCGCCTCCGCGGCCGGGGTGCCGACGACCAGGGTGGCGTCCCCGACCGGGGACGCCTCGGCACCCGGCGCCAGGTCGCGCGCGCTGCGCACGGCGTGGTCGCCGAGGTGCACCTCGACGAGCCGCGTGGCGGACGCGGTGCCGGCGAGGTCCCGGCTGTCCGTGATCACGCACCACAGGATCCGCGCGGGTCCGTCGCGCCCGCTCCGGCAGTCGCCGCCGCGGCTGGTCAGGTCGACCGGCGGCGGGTCCGCGACCTCGACCCGCCAGACCTCCTCGCCGGTCTCCGGGTCGAGCCCCAGGACGCTCGCCGGGCCCGCGTCGGGACCCGTCCCCGTCCCGAGCACGAGCGCGGCGAGGTACCCCTGCTGCGTGCGGGTCCCGGAGAACAGCGCGGCCACCAGCTCCGGCGACGCCGTCGCGCCCGCGTCCAGCGGGGCGGTCACGGTCGCGTCGATCACCCCGGGCGTCGCGCGCAGCCGCTCGGCGGCCGACTCGGTGCGGGCGTCCGTCACGGACTGCCACGCCACGACCGCGAGGACACCCGCGACGGGCAGGGGCCACCAGCGTCGGAGCAGCGCGCGGGCCCGCCGGGCGCGCGCACGCTCCGGCGCACCCGGGCCCGGGGGCGGCCCGCCGGCGTCCTCCAGCAGCACCTCGGCCATGCCGCCCGCCCCCATGGGCCCACTCTAGGCGGGCGGGACCGGCCCGGCGGGGCGTTCCCGGGGCCGGTCCGACGGGCCGGTCCGACGGTCCGGTCCGCGCTCCGCGACACCGAGACCGGGGACGACGCAGCGCCCGGGCACGAGGTGCCCGGGCGCTGCGTGTCGCGGAGCGGACGACGGGATTCGAACCCGCGACCCTCACCTTGGCAAGGTGATGCTCTACCACTGAGCCACGTCCGCACGGCCTCGTTCTCGGCCCGACCGGGCCGCGAGGCGAGATAGGACAGTACAGGGCGCCGAGGGCTTTCGCGAAACCGCGACGCGCCGCCTCGGGGCGCGTCAGGGGGTGCGGCGGGGGCCGCCGACCGACGCCAGCCGCTCGACGAGATGGTCCGCCGACGGCGCCTCGACGGCCACCTCGACGACGCCGCCCGGCACGTCGAGCGCCAGGACCTCCAGGCCCGGCGCGACCCGCAGCGCGTCCCCCCGCCCGGTGCGCCGACCTGTCCGGCGCACGCCGTCGACCGCGAGCCGGACCGGGGCGCGGCGCAGCGGCCGCATGCCGGTCACCAGGCGCACCACGGTGAGCCCGGCGTCGTCGACGTCGAGGCGGGCGCCGACCCAGCGGGGGCCGAGCCCGGTGCCGCCGCCCGCCGACCGCACCGACGCCTCGAAGCGGCCCGCCCGGGCCCCCGCCGCCGCCCGGCGCCGCCGGACGCGGGTCGCGGCGGCGTCCCCGACCACTGCCGCCACGGCGGTGGCGCCGCCGATGGCCCACGCGGACGCGGGGTCCTCGCGGAGCACCCAGCGGGCCACCGCGGCGGCCACCACGGCGGCGAGCACGCCGGCGATCAGCACGGCGAGGACGGTCGAGCGGCGAGACCCCATCGGAGCAGCATGGCGGTGGCGGGCCGTCGGCGTCCGGGGAACGGCGTGCCGATCACGGCCGGCCGACGACGTCGCGGGCCTCGCCCGGGCCGCACCACCACGGCCCGGGACGAGAGGACGCACGTGCTCGACGCGCTGCCGACGCTCCTCCGCGACGTCCCCGCCTCGCTCGCGGTGCTGCTCGGCTCCGGCACCCGCGTGCGTGGTGCCGCTCGCGGCGGGGCCGTACCTGCTGGTGACCGCCTGGTGGGCCTTCGCCCGGCGGCTGCTGCTGCTGCGACGGTTCCCGCTCGACGGCGCGACGGTCTGACGTCGGACGCGGTGCAGGTGGTGCCCCGAGTGGGATTCGAACCCACACTGGATCGGGTTTGAGCCGATTGCCTCTGCCGTTGGGCTATCGGGGCGCCGCACCAGGCTACCGGCGCGCACCCGGCTCCCCGCGCACCGCCGGGAGCGGCCGGCAGCCCGGCCGACCCCGGCGGCGCGTAGGGGTCGCGGGTCGCGCCACTCAGCGGGCCACGTGCGTGCTGGACTGGGCCGGTCCCCCGGTGTGAGGGGTCCGCGGGGACCCGGCGGCGGGGCCGGGGCAGCACCCCCGGTCCCCGCCGCCACCTCCCGGCGACCCGCCGGCATCCCCGGTCCAGGAACGCCTCCGTGGGTGGCGCCCCGGGGCCGGGGGCGTCCGTCCCCGTCAGCCGACGTCGGGCACGATCCCGAGGATCGGCACGTTCGCGATGCGCGACCCCGGCTGCCACGGCCACCGTCCGTCCCGGTCCGGGTAGATCACCTGGAGCGCCGGCAGCGGCCGCGTCGCGCGCGCCAGCGGGTGCGCCATGACCAGGTGCTCGCGGGAGTCCAGGACCTCCATGACCCGCGCGTGCCGCCACACGTCGTCGATCGAGTCGCCGTCCACGTAACGGTTCCCGGCGCGCATCCGCGCGCCCAGGGTGTTGAGCAGCCGCGCGGCGTCGGCCTGGCACGGGCCGAACACGATGAGCTCGGGCAGGTCGTACCGGTACAGCCCCGCGGTGTAGCAGAACTGCAGCTCGCCGTCGCCGGGGCCGACCCACTGCAGGGCCCACCCGTGCTCGTCCGCCATGCCCAGCAGGTGGCTGAGCCACCCGACCGCCTCGACCTCGTCCACGATCCCACCCTGCACCCGGCCACCCACACGCGAGCCGCCGGGGTGGCCGGCCCCCGCGGCGCCGCTCAGCCCTGCTGCACGAGCGCCCCGTACCAGCCGAGCCCGGCGTAGGTCTCGTACCCGGGCGTCGCCGCGAACCCGACGGCCCGGCCGTCCTCCTCGTACGCCCCCGTCGCCCGGTCGCCGGTCCGCAGCGCGACCCGCTCCGCGAGCACCCCCGCCCGGTCCGACGCCGCGAGCACGAGCCCGTCCCGGTCGAGGATCAGCACGCGGGTGGCCTCGCGCTCGCCCGGCCCGAGGCGCACGCCGTCGACGATCGCCTGCGCCTGCCGCTCCCAGTCGAAGAACACGCCGAGCGCGCCGATCGGCCGGCCGTCGGCCCGGCCGCCCTCGCGGACGGCGGTCGCGTAGGTCGCGGTCAGCGCCCCGAGCGCGCGGTGCGGCGCCACGTCGAGGGCGGCGTACTCGTCGCCGGACCGGGTGGCCAGCGCGGCGCGGAACCACGGCTCGTCGCGCACGTCGGACCCCAGCACCCCGGCCGCGCCCCCGGTGCCCGCCCGGGCCACGACCCGCCCGGAGGCGTCGGCGAGCCACAGGTCCAGGTACACCGTGTAGCTGCGCAGGATCGTCGCCAGCCGGTCCCCCGCGTGCCGGACCGCCGCGGGTGCCGCCGTGGCGAGCGCGTCCACGAGCGCGGCGTCGGTCGCCCACCACCGCACGTCGCACGACCGCTCGTACAGGTTGCGGTCCATCAGCTCGATCACGTTCAGGGCCAGGTCCGCGAGCCGCTGCCCGCGCACCCGGCCGACGAGCTCGTGCCCGAGCACGGTGAGCTCGTCGATCCGCGGGCGCAGCTCGGACGACAGCTCCTCCGACAGCGAGCGTGCCCGGTCCGCGACCTCCCCGACCTCGCGGGCGACGACGGCGAACCCCGCGCCCGCCTCGCCGACCCGCGCCGACTCGATGAGCGCGTTCAGCGCGAGCATCTTCGTGCTGCGGGCGACCTGCTCGATCCCCTGCAGCTTCTCCCCCGTGACCCGGCCGACCTCCTCGGCCAGCCGCACGACCCGTTCCGGCACGACGCGTCCCTTCGACGAACAGCGGTCCCCCGACCTGTCCGGCCTATCGGCGGGACGGGGCCCGCGCTGAGCGGCCCGGGGTCGCGGGTCGCCGGCCTGGGCCGGCGCGGACCGCGTAGATTGCCGGCCGTGCCCGTCACCCCCGACCCCGCCGCGCTGGCCGCGCTCGTGACCCGGCTGCGCGCGGCCGGGTGCGTGTTCGCCGAGGACGAGGCGGCGCTGCTGGTCGCCGAGGCCGACGACGACGCCGGGCTGGCGGCGATGACCGCGCGCCGGGTGGCCGGGGAGCCGCTGGAGCAGGTCGTGGGGTGGGCGGAGTTCCGGGGGCTGCGGATCGCGGTCGAGCCCGGGGTCTTCGTGCCGCGGGCGCGCACCGGGCTGCTGGTGCGGGAGGCGGTGCGGGCGCTCCCCGACGGCCCGGCTCCTGCCCCCGGCGACGGGACGGGCACCCGGCCCGTGGTCGTCGACCTGTGCTGCGGCACCGGGGCGGTCGGCCTGGCCGTCGCCGCCGAGCACCCGGGCGTGGCGCTGTGGGCCGTCGACGTCGAGCCGGCGGCCGTCGCGTGCGCCCGCAGGAACGCGGCCGAGCTCGGGCCGCCGGACGCGACCGTGCTGCTCGGCGACCTGGACGCCCCGCTGCCCGACGCGCTGCTCGGCCGCGTCGACGTCCTGGTGGCCAACGCGCCCTACGTGCCGACCGCCGAGATCGCGCACATGCCGACCGAGGCCCGCGACCACGAACCGCGGACGGCCCTGGACGGCGGCGCCGACGGGGTGGACCTGCACCGCCGGGTGGCAGCCGCCGCGCCGCGCTGGCTCGCCCCGGGCGGGCACCTGCTGATCGAGACGAGCGTGCACCAGGCGGGCGCCACCGCGGCGGCGTGCGAGGGGCAGGGCCTCGCCGTGCGGGTCGTGCACGACGACGACCTGGACGGCACGGTGGTCGTGGCGACCCGCCGCCCCCGCTGACCGCTCCCCGCCGGCCCGGGTCGCCGTCGACGCGCACCCGCGTGCCCGACCCCGGGCGCGCGCTCCCGGCCCCGGCGCGTTTCCCGTCCCGGCCCAGTTCACCAGCCGATCGTCGCGACCCCGCCCGATCGATCTGGCGGCCGCGCGACGATCGGCGGGCGACCAGGTGCGCGCGGCGACGGGTGCGGGTCGCGGACCCGCCGGCGCGCCTAGGGTGGGTGCGGACGGGCGCACCCCGGCGCCCGGCGAGGAGGAGGCCCCGGTGGCTCGCGCGCTGATCGTGGTGGACGTGCAGAACGACTTCTGCGAGGGCGGCGCCCTGGCGGTCACCGGGGGCGCGGCGGTCGCCGAGCAGGTCACCGCGTTCCTGGACCGCGCTGCCGACGCGTACGACGTCGTGGTGGCCACCGCCGACTGGCACGAGCCGCTGCCCGACGACAACGCGGGCCACTTCGCGGTGGGCGCCGAGCCGGACTACGTGGCGACGTGGCCGGAGCACTGCGTCCGGGGCACCGCGGGCGCGGCGTACCACCCGGCGCTCCGGCTGCCCGGGGACGCCGTGCACGTGCGCAAGGGGCAGGGCCGCCAGGACTACTCCGGCTTCGAGGGCGTCGTGACGCCGAGCGTCGGGTCCGACGCGGAGTCCGCCGCCGAGGCGGGTGCGCTCGCCGACGCCGCACCGGCCGGGCTCGCGGACGCGCTCCGGGCGCGGGGCGTCGACGGCGTCGACGTCGTGGGCCTCGCCACCGACCACTGCGTGACGGCCACCGCGCTCGACGCGCTGGCCGCCGGGTTCGACGTCCGGGTGCTCACCGACCTGACGGCGGGGGTGGGCGTGCGCACCACGATCGACGCGCTCACCCGGCTCGCTGCCCGCGGCGTCACGCTGACCACCTCCGACGCCCGCTGACCGGAGCCCGCGTGGTCCCGACGCGGTCGGCGCGACGCTCCGCGGCGTTCAGGCCGCGTCGCCCGCCGCGATCGGCACGCCCGGCCGCTCGCGGCGCCACGCGCGCCCGCCGGACACGGCCGCCACCCCGCCGACCACCGCGAGCACCGGCACCACCAGGAACGCCGTGTGCGAGCCCACGGCGTCCGCGAGCGCCCCGAGCAGGAACGGTGCGAGCCCGATGGCCACCCCGCCCCCGACCGTCGCCCGCGCCTGCGCCGCGTCGGTCGCGCCGCCCGACGCACCCAGCAGCAGCGCGATCCCGAGCGGGTACTGCGCGCCGTACCCGAGCCCCGCGAGGAACAGCCCGGCCAGCGCGACCGGCGCGGTGGTCGCGGTCCACAGCACCGCCCAGCCCGCGACGGCCACCGCGAACGACGCAGCGAGCAGCCGCGCCGGGGACACCCGCAGCGACAGCGGGCCGACGACGAACCGGATCAGGGTCATGCCGGCGACCAGCCCCGCCGTGGTGGCGGTGGCGATGCCCGCGCCCGCGCCGGTGCGGTCCCGGACCAGGTCGGTCGCCCAGTAGGTCGTGGCGTTCTCGAGCGCCAGGGCCGCGACGACGGTCACGAGGAACCACCGCGAGGCGCGCACGGCGCGGGCGGCTCCCGGCGCCCGCCCGGCGTCCGGAGCTCCCGTCGCCGCCGGTCCCGCTCCCGGGGCCGACGCGTCCGCCGGTCCCCCGCGCGCGACGGGGTCGAGCGGATCGGCACGGCTCGCGTCCGCGCCCGCACGCCCGCGCGCACCGGGCCGGCCCA
>NZ_SZYE01000176.1 GCF_005239125.1 Cellulomonas hominis
CGCGGCGGTGGCGGCGCTGCGCGAGGCGGCCGCGGCGGTGCGGCACCCGCACGTCCGGGTGCCGCGCCCGCCCGCGGGCTAGAGCCCGAACCGGCGGGCGACCGCCCGCAGCTGCTCGCCCGACCGGCGCAGGCCCGCGAGCTCGTCGGTCGACATCGGCACCTGCAGCCGCT
Organism: Cellulomonas hominis; assembly: GCF_005239125.1. Taxonomy (GTDB): domain Bacteria; phylum Actinomycetota; class Actinomycetes; order Actinomycetales; family Cellulomonadaceae; genus Cellulomonas; species Cellulomonas hominis_A. Next base: position 174 of record NZ_SZYE01000176.1, read on the forward strand.
CGCCGACGCCGGAGCGCCCGACGACCGTCGGGACCGACAGGCAGACGTCGCTGATCCCGTGGTACCCGTCGAGGAGCGACGACACCGGGAGGATCCGGTGCTCGTCCTTGACGATCGCCTCGATGATCCGCGAGCCCGCGAGCGCCACCGCGTAGTTCGTCGCGCCCTTGCCGGCGATGATCCGGTACGCCGAGTCGACGACCTCCCGGGCGATCGACTCGCGCACCTCGTGGGTCAGCGGCACGTGGCCCTCGATCGCGTTCCAGTCGAGGATCGGCACGCCGCCGATGGTGGCCGAGGACCACAGCGGCAGCTCGGTGTCGCCGTGCTCGCCCGCGATGTAGGCGTGCACGTTCTGCACGGCCACGCCGGTGTACTGGGCGATGAGGTACCGCAGGCGCGAGGAGTCGAGCACGGTGCCGGAGCCGAACAGCTGGGTCGGCGGCAGGCCCGAGACCTTCAGCGCCGCGTAGGTGACGATGTCGACCGGGTTGGTCACCATCACGTACACGGCGTTCGGGGCGACCTCGACCAGCGAGGGCAGGATCTTCTTGACCAGCGAGATGGTCGCCTCGGCCAGGTCGATCCGGGTCTGCCCCGGCTTCTGCTTCGCGCCGGCCGTGACCATGACGACGTCGGCGTCCGCGCAGGCCGCGATGTCATCCGAGCCGATCACCTCGGCCATCGGCATGAACTGGATGCCGTGCCCCAGGTCCAGGGCCTCGGCCTCGACCTTGGCCTTGTTGATGTCGTACAGCACGACGCTGCGGGCGGCGCCCCGCATGAGCGCGGCGTAGGCCATCGTCGAGCCGACCGCCCCCGCGCCGACGACCGCCAGCTTGGTGGTGCGGCGGGGCGGCAGCGGGGCGTTCGCCAGACCCAGCTCGTCGCCCTCGACGTCGTCGATCTGCTCGCTCACGGCGATCCTCCCGTACTGCTGCTCCGTGCACGCGCGCCGGCCGGCGCACTGGTCACGAGGCTAGCGGGCGGACGCGTGCGGGCGCGCGCCGGGCCGCCCGTCCGGGCGCGTCGCGGGCGACGCGCGCGCTGGTCAGGCCGTCGGCGCGACCGGTGGCTCCGCGAGCCGGCGCAGGGCGCCCAGCGCCACCTCGCGGTCCGTGGTCCGCCAGAACGCGGGCAGCGACCGTGCGAGGAACTCCCCGTAGCGGGCCGTCGACAGCCGGGGGTCGAGCACGGCCACCACCCCCCGGTCGGCGGTGGACCGGATGAGCCGTCCGGCGCCCTGCGCGAGCAGCAGCGCCGCGTGGGTCGCGGACACCGACATGAAGCCGTTGCCGCCGGACGCCGCCACCGCCTCCGACCGGGCCGACCGCACGGGGTCGTCGGGCCGCGGGAACGGGATCCGGTCGATGATGACCAGCTGGTTCGACCGGCCCGGCACGTCGACGCCCTGCCACAGCGACAGCGTGCCGAACAGGCAGGTGGGCTCGTCGGCGGCGAACTGCTTCACCAGCGTCGGGAGCTGGTCCTCCCCCTGCACCAGCACCGGGAGGTCGAGCCGCTCGCGCATCGCCTCGCCGACCGCGACCGCGGCCCGCCGCGACGAGAACAGGCCCAGCGTCCGCCCGCCCGCCGCGGTGATGAGCGCCTCGATCTCGTCCAGCTGGGCGTCGGTGGCGGGCTCCCGGCCGGGCGGCGGCAGCCGCCGGGCGATGTACAGGATGCCCTGCTTCGGGTAGTCGAACGGGCTGCCGACGTCGACCCCGTGCCACGGGAGCGAGGCGGGGGTCTGGCCCGCGGCACGGGCGGGCGTCGCCGGCACGTCGAGGGTCGTGCCCTCGCTCCCGCCCGGCGCGGACACCGCCACGGTCGCGGCCGTCGCCGTGGCCGCCGCGGCCTCCCCCGCGCCCTCCAGCCCGATGCTGCGGGCCATGGACCGGAACTCGCCGCCGAGGCTGAGCGTCGCCGAGGTGAGCACGGACGCCCGGCCCGCCAGCAGGTGCGTGCGGATCAGCCCGTTGACGGCGAGCGGCGCCGCGTACAGCCGGGTCGCGCCGTCCCGCTCGGCGCGGGAGCACCACAGCACGGTGTACCGCTGGTCGTCGGCGTCGGCCGCCATCCGCTCGGCGACCTCGAACAGGGCGAGCACCGCGGACGACGCGATCTTGAGCCCGCTGTCCGCGGGCGCCGCCGCCTCGCCCGCGGCGGGCTTCTCCGGCCGCAGGGCGCTGAGCAGCCCGCGGGCGGCGTCCCGGACCATCGCCACCGCCTGCCGGGTGCCCTCCGGGAGCCCCTGCGTGAACCGGCCCTCCGGCAGGTGGATGAGCGCCGCCCCGAGGGCCGTGGCGGCCGAGTCGAGCTCGGTGGTCGCGACGCCGCCGTGCCGGCGGGCCATCCGGCCGGCGTGCTCGACGCTGCCGACCGACAGCTCGGCCGTCGACTGGGCGGTGACCCGGTCGGCGAGCTCGTGCGCCTCGTCGACCACCAGCACCTGGTGCTCCGGCAGCACGTGCGGCGAGCCGGACGCGGCGACGCCGAGCATCGCGTGGTTCGTCACGACCACGTCCGCCGTCCGGGCCGCCGCGCGGGCGCGCTCGGGGAAGCACTCCTCCAGCAGCGGGCAGCGCTGGCCCAGGCACTCCAGCGACGTGACCGACACCTGACGCCACGCGCGGTCGGTCACGCCGGGCACGAGGTCGTCGCGGTCGCCGGACTCCGTCTCCTCGGCCCAGGCGCGCAGCCGGACCACCTGGGCCCCGAGCGACTCCCTGCCCGCGTCCTCGCCGTCGGAGGCGTCGGTCGTCGACGGGTGCTCCGCCGCGCCGCGGTCCCCGAGGTCGAACAGCATGCCCTGGTCGTCCGGCGGGTAGCCGCCCGCCGTCTTGTGCACGCAGACGTAGTTGTGCCAGCCCTTGAGCAGCGCGATGCGGGGCGGGCGCGGCAGCTCGGGCGCGAGCGCGTCCGCGACCAGGGGCAGGTCCCGGGTCATCACCTGGCGCTGCAGCGCGAGCGTCGCGGTCGAGACGACCACGCGCTCCTCGGCGAGCACCGCGTGCCGGACGGAGGGCACCAGGTAGCCGAGCGACTTGCCGGTGCCGGTGCCGGCCTGGACCAGCAGGTGCTCGCCCTTCTCCACGGCGTCCGCCACCTCGCGGGCCATCCGGCGCTGCCCCTCGCGGGGCGAACCGCCGAGCGCCGCGACCGCCACGTCGAGCAGGTGGTCGACGTCTACGGGATCAGGCACCCGGACAGGGTAGTCGGGTGCGGGGACACCTCCGACAACCGGAGGCGCCCCGCGCACCCGGACGCGTCAGCCGCGCTCGACCGCCGCCGCGGCGAGCTCGGTCGCCAGCGCCTGGTCGACCCGCCCGCGGAGCGCCGTGCCCTGCGGCGTGTGCTCCTCGGCGTCGATCTCGCCGGTCTCGTGCACGCGGTGCACGAGGTCGCCCCGGTCGTACGGGATCACCAGGTCGACCGTCACGCCGGGCCGCGGCAGCTGGTCGGCGACGACCTCCTGCAGCGCGTCGATGCCCTCGCCCGTGTGGGCCGACACGACGACGGCGCCGTGCTCCCGCGACCGCAGCCGCGCCAGCGCCTCGGGCTCCGCCAGGTCGGCCTTGTTCAGCACGATGATCTCGGGGACGTCCATCGCGCCCGGGATGTCGGCGAACACGTGCCGCACCGCCGCGATCTGGCCCTCCGGGTCCGGGTGCGACGCGTCGACGACGTGCAGCACCAGGTCGGCGTCCGCGACCTCCTCCAGCGTCGACCGGAACGCCTCCACCAGCTGGTGCGGCAGGTTCCGCACGAAGCCGACCGTGTCGGCCAGCGTGTACACCCGGCCGTCCGCGGCCTGCGCGCGCCGGACCGTCGGGTCCAGCGTGGCGAACAGGGCGTTCTCCACGAGCACGCCGGCGTCGGTGAGCCGGTTCAGCAGCGAGGACTTGCCCGCGTTGGTGTACCCGGCGATCGCGACCGACGGGATCGCGTTCTTCTTCCGGGACGCGCGCTTGGTCTGCCGGGCCGGCTCCATCGCGGCGATCTCCCGGCGCAGCTTGGCCATCCGGTTGCGGATGCGCCGGCGGTCCAGCTCGATCTTGGTCTCACCGGGACCGCGGGAGCCCATGCCCGCGCCGGCGCCGCCGACCTGGCCACCGGCCTGCCGGGACATCGACTCGCCCCAGCCGCGCAGTCGCGGGAGCAGGTACTCGAGCTGCGCGAGCTCGACCTGCGCCTTGCCCTCACGGGACTTGGCGTGCTGGGCGAAGATGTCGAGGATCAGCGCCGTCCGGTCGACGACCTTGACCTTCACCACGTCCTCCAGCGCGCGGCGCTGGGACGGGGCGAGCTCGCCGTCCACGACCACCGTGTCCGCGCCGGCCGCCAGCACCACGCCCGCGAGCTCCGCGGCCTTGCCGGAGCCGAGGTACGTGCCCGGGTCCGGGTTCTGCCGCCGCTGCAGCAGCCCGTCGAGCACCGTGGAGCCCGCGGTCTCGGCCAGGGCGGCGAGCTCGCGCAGCGAGATCTCGGCCTGCTCCTGGGTGGTGCCCGCGGCGCCCCAGATGCCGACCAGCACGACGCGCTCGAGCCGCAGCTGCCGGTACTCGACCTCGGTGACGTCCTGGAGCTCGGTGGACAACCCGGCGACCCGGCGCAGCGACGTGCGCTCCTCCAGGTCGAGCTGCTCGCCGTCGTGGGTGGTGTGGACGGTCGCGCCGTCGTGGACCGCCGTGCCCGCCCGCGCGAGCACGCGTGCCACGACGTCGTCGGCGACCCGCTGGGCGTCGCGCGCGGCCTGCTGCGCGTCGACCCCGGTCTCCGGGACGTCCTGCTCGCGCGTCGTGGGGTTCTGGGGGTCGTTCACGCGGTTCCTTCGCTGTCGGCGGCGGGCGGCCGTCGTCGGCGGCCCGGGTACCAGTGTCGCGCGCCGCGGGGGCCCGCGCGAGGCTATTCGCCACCGGCGGACGGGCGCGTCGGCCGGGCGGGGCGGGCCGCGGCACGACCGGTAGGGTCGCGGCGTGACCGGCACCGAGCACTACTTCACCGCCGAGCCCGCCTCCCCCGACGAGCGCCGGGTCCGGACCGTGCACCTCGCCGGCCGGGACGTCGAGGTCGAGACCGCCGGCGGCGTGTTCTCCCCCGACCACCTCGACGCCGGCACCGAGGTCCTGCTGCGGCACGTGCCCGACCCGCCGCGCGACGGCGACCTGCTGGACCTCGGCTGCGGCTGGGGGCCGGTCGCGCTGACCCTGGGGCTGCTCGCGCCGCACGCGCGGGTGTGGGCGGTCGACGTCAACGAGCGGGCGCTCGACCTGACCCGGCGCAACGCCGAGCGGCTCGGCGTCGAGGGGCTGCGGGCCGCACGGCCGGAGGACGTGCCGGACGACGTGCGGTTCGCGGCGATCTGGTCGAACCCGCCGATCCGGGTCGGCAAGGAGACGCTGCACGCGATGCTGCGGCAGTGGCTGCGCCGGCTGGTGCCGGGCGGCGAGGCGTACCTGGTGGTGGCGAAGAACCTCGGGTCGGACTCGCTGCTGCGCTGGCTGGCGACCGAGCTCGACGGGGTCGCGACGGTCGACCGGGTCGCGACGGCGCGGGGGTTCCGGGTGCTGCGCGTGGTCGCCGCGCGCTGACGGCGGCGCGCGGGGCGCACGGGCCCGGGCACCGTCGCGGCGACGTCGCGGTCAGCCCTCGGCGCGGACGGCCGCCACGGCGGCGCGCGCCCGGGCGAGCGACGGCACGCCCGTGACCCGCAGGGCGGGGACCCCGGCGGCGTCGAGGAGCACGACCGTCGGGGTCTCGGTGACGCCGAACCGCTCGGCGAGGTCGACCCGGTGCGCCACGTCCACCTCGACGTGCGCGACGCCGTCCTGGGTCGCGACGACCCGCTCCAGCACCCGGCGGGTGGCCCGGCACGGCGCGCAGAAGCCCGACGACAGCTGGAGGAACGTCGCGTCGCGGCCCAGCGGGCGGCGCAGGTCCTCGGCCGTCAGGGCGGGCGGGGCGGTCGGGTCGGTCACGCCGGGTGCAACGCCGGCAGAGGACGGCGTGTTCCGGCCGCCGGGTCAGCGGCGCAGGGCCGCCGGGTCGACGTCCAGGTCCGCGACCAGCACCGCCGGCCCGGCGAGCTCGACGTGCCCGTCCGGCAGCGTCGCCACGCGCACCGTGCCGCCGGGGACGTCCACCAGCCACACGTCGGGCGCCTGCGGCCCCGCCCACGCCCGGACCGCGAGCGCCGCCGCGCACGCGCCGGTGCCGCAGGACCGGGTCTCCCCGACCCCGCGCTCGTGCACCCGCATCCGCACCCGGCCCACGACCGTGCCGTCGTCGAGCCGCTGCTCGCCGAGCGGGACGACGAGCTCCACGTTCGTGCCGTGCGGCGGGACCGGGTCGACGGCCGGCGCGCGGGTCAGGTCGGCCGCGGCCAGCTCGGCGTCGTCCGCGAGCGCCAGCACGGTGTGCGGGTTGCCGAGGTCGACGCTCAGCGCGGGGCGCGGCACCGCGAGACCGGCGACGTCCACCTGCGCGTCGGACCCCGCGGCCGCGGCCTCCGGCCCGCCCGGCAGGCGCCACTCCCCCATGTCGACGGCGTACCAGGTCTCGCCCGCCGGGCCGGCGGCCTCCCGCACGCGCCGGACCCCCGCGCGGGTGCCGAGCACGAGCTCGCCCGCCGCCGGGTCCCAGAGGCCGAGCGCCCGGGCGTACTCCGCGACGACCCGCACGCCGTTGCCGCACATCTCCGCGATCGAGCCGTCCGCGTTGCGGTAGTCCATGAACCAGGTCGCCGCCGGGTCCTCCGCGAGCACCGCGGCGCCCTCCGGCAGCTCGGCGCTGGCGACCAGGCGGATGACGCCGTCCCCGCCGACGCCGGCGCGCCGGTCGGCGAGCGCGCGCACCAGGTCCGCGTCGAGCGCGACCCCGGTCCGGCCGTCGAGCAGCACGAAGTCGTTCTGCGTGCCGTGGCCCTTCGTCACGCGCAGGGCCGCGACGGAGCCGGGCAGGGCGCGGGCGGCCGGGGACGCGGCGGGGGCGGTCATGAGCCCAGACTACGGCGCGGGGCCGGGCCCTTGGTGGCGAGCCCGAGCTGGCCGGAATCGGCTGCGGCCACGAGCGCGAGGGCCCGGTCGACGAGTTCCGGGTCGCGGGCGTCGAGCCAGTGCACGCGCGGGTCCCGGCCGAACCAGCCCATCTGCTTGCGGGCGAGCCGGCGGGTCCCGGCGACCACCTGGGCGCGGGCCTCGTCCTCGGAGATCTCACCGCGCAGGGCGGCCAGCACCTCGGCGTAGCCGACGGCGCGGGAGGCCGTGCGGCCGATGCCGCGCTGGACCAGGCCGCGCACCTCGTCGACCAGCCCGGCGGCCCACATCCGGTCGACCCGCGCCTGCACCCGCTCGTCGAGCACGGCCCGGTCGCAGTCCAGACCGATCTGCACGGCCGGGACCGCGTAGTCGTGCCCGGGCAGGTTGGCGGAGTACGGCTTCCCGGTGAGCGCGATGACCTCGAGCGCCCGCACGATCCTGCGGGCGTTGCGGGGGCCGATGTTCTCGGCGGCGACCGGGTCGGCCGCGGCGAGCTCGGCGTGCAGGGCGCGGGCGCCCTCGGCCTCCACCCGCGCCTCCAGCGCCGCCCGGACCTCGGGGTCGGTGCCGGGGAACTCGATCCGGTCCAGCAGGGACCGCACGTACAGCCCCGACCCGCCGACCACCACCGGCCGGCGGCCGCGCGCGGCGATGTCCGCCAGCGCCGCGCGGGCGTCGCGCTGGTAGGCGGCGACCGTGGCGTCCTCGTCGGGCTCGAGCACGTCGAGCAGGTGGTGCGGGACGCCCCGGCGCTCGGCGGGGGTGAGCTTGGCGGTGCCGATGTCCAGGCCCCGGTAGAGCTGCAGGGCGTCGGCGTTGACCACCTCGCCGTCCAGGTGCTCCGCGAGGGCGACGCCCAGGTCGGACTTGCCGGTCGCGGTCGGGCCGACCACGGCGACGACGACGGTCAACGGGGCTCCTCGGTGGGGTGCGGGGCAGGACGGTGACGTGCGGCCGGGCCGGCGGGCCGCCACGCGGCGACGGCGTGCTGGGCGCCGGCGACGACCTCCGCGTGCACGCCGTCGGGCTCGGGGCCGGGGTCCGGGCCGGGGTGGGCGGCGAGCAGCGCGAGCGCCGCGCGCCACGGCGCCCAGCCGGAGACGGCCAGGTGCCGGGCGCGGTCGGGGCCGAGGTCGTCCAGCGCCCG
>NZ_SZYE01000177.1 GCF_005239125.1 Cellulomonas hominis
GGCCGGCGCCGCCGACGCGTGCCGGGCGACCGGGGCACCGGCCTGCACCGGGTCGGCGTCCGACGCCGGCCCGTGCACCGGCACCTCGGGCCCCGCGCCCGGCGCGGCGTCCGCGGGCGCCTCGCCGGTCGGGTCGGTGTCGATCTCGATGATCGGGGTGCCGACCTCGACCGTCGTGCCCTCCTCGACCAGCAGCCGCGTCACCACGCCCGCGAACGGGCTGGGCAGGTCGACCAGCGACTTCGCGGTCTCGATCTCCACGATCGTCTGGTTGATGGCGACGGTGTCGCCCACGGCGACGTGCCAGGCGGCGATCTCGGCCTCGGTCAGACCCTCGCCCGCGTCGGGGAGGCGGAACTGCTGGAAGGACGGCACGGTCGGTGCTCCTCGGGGTGGTGCGGGCGATTGTCGGCTGGGGCGCGGGCCGCAGGGGCGGCGCGGCGCGCCCGGCGGTCAGGAGGCGAGCACGCGGTCGACGGCGTCCAGGACGCGGTCGAGCCCGGGCAGGTACTCGTGCTCCAGCTTGGCCACGGGGTAGGGGGTGTGGAACCCGCCGACCCGGAGCACGGGCGCCTCGAGGTGGTAGAAGCACTCCTCGGTGACCCGGGCGGCGACCTCGGCGCCGGTGCCGTAGAGCACCGGGGCCTCGTGCACGACGACGCACCGGCCGGTGCGCCGGACCGACGCGGCGACGGTCGTGATGTCGAGCGGCGAGATGCTGCGCAGGTCGACGACCTCCACGCTCCGGCCCTCGGCGGCCGCGGCGTCGGCGACCCGCAGGGCGGTGGCGACGGTCGGGCCGTGGGCGACGAGCGTGACGTCGGTACCCGGGCGCAGCACCCGCGCGCCGTCCAGGACGGAGTCGGCGGCCAGCGGGTCGGCGTCGGTGTCGACGTCGCCCTTCTCCCAGTACCGGCCCTTGGGCTCGAAGAACATCACGGGGTCCGGCGAGGCGACGGCCTGCTGGATCATCGTGTACGCGTCCTGCGGGTCGGACGGGCTGACCACGCGCAGGCCGGCGGTGTGCGCGAACAGCACCTCGGGCGACTCGCTGTGGTGCTCGACCGCGCCGATGCCACCGCCGAACGGCACCCGGATGACGACCGGGAGGTTCAGCCGGCCGCGCGACCGGTAGTGCATCTTCGACAGCTGGGTCGTGATCTGGTCGAACGCCGGGAAGATGAACCCGTCGAACTGGATCTCGCACACCGGGCGGTAGCCGCGCAGCGCGAGGCCGATCGCGGTGCCGACGATGCCGGACTCCGCGAGCGGGGTGTCGACGACCCGGTCGGTGCCGAAGTCCTTCGCGAGCCCGTCGGTCACCCGGAACACGCCGCCGAGCGCGCCGATGTCCTCGCCCATGAGCAGGACCTTCGGGTCCCGCTCGAGCGCGGCCCGCAGGCCCGTGTTGATCGCCTTGGCGAACGTCATCCGCTGCGTGCTCACCGGTGCTCCCCTCCCGCGAACGAGGCCTCGTACCGCTCGAACCAGGCGCGCTCGGCGTCCACCACGGAGTGCGGGGTCGCGTACACGTGGTCGAACATCGTGCTGGTGGCCGGGCGGCCGAGCGACCGGACGTAGGTCCGGATCTTCTCGCCGAGCGCGTCGGCCTCGGCGGCCAGGGCGGCCCGGAACTCCTCGGACAGCTCGCCGGTGGCGGCGAGGTGCTTCTCCAGCCGGTCGATCGGGTCCCGCTGCCGCCAGTAGTCCTCCTCCGCCGACGACCGGTACCGGGACGGGTCGTCGGAGGTGGTGTGCGCGCCCATCCGGTAGGTGAACGCCTCGACCAGGGTGGGGCCGCCGCCGGACCGGGCGCGCTCGAGCGCCTCGGCGGTCACGGCGTAGGTCGCGAGCACGTCGTTGCCGTCGACCCGGACGCTCGGCACGCCGAAGCCCGGACCGCGGGCGGCGAGCGGCACGCGCGCCTGGCGGGTGGTCGGCTCGGAGATCGCCCACTGGTTGTTCTGCAGGAACAGCACCAGCGGCGCGTTGTTCACCGCGGCGAACACCAGCGCCTCGTTCACGTCGCCCTGGGCGGTCGCGCCGTCGCCGAAGTACGTGACGACCGCGGTGTCCCGCTCGGGGTCGCCGGTGCCGACCGCGCCGTCGCGCTGGACGCCCATCGCGTAGCCGGTGGCGTGCAGGGTGTGCGACCCGATCACCAGCGTGTACAGGTGGAAGTTGAACTCCTCGGGGTCCCAGCCGCCGTGGTCGACGCCCCGGAACAGCTGGAGCAGCTGCGTGAGGTCCAGGCCCCGGGTGTGCGCGACGCCGTGCTCGCGGTACGAGGGGAAGACGTAGTCCTGGCGCGCCAGCGCGCGGCCGGAGCCGACCTGCGCCGCCTCCTGCCCGAGCGACTGCGCCCACAGGCCGAGCTCGCCCTGGCGCTGCAGCGCGGTCGCCTCGGTGTCGAAGCGGCGGACCAGGACCATGTCCCGGTACAGGCCGCGCAGGGCGTCGGCGTCGAGGTGCGCGACCCGGGCGCTGTAGTCGGGGTGGTCGACGCGCTCGCCCGCGGGGGTGAGCAGCTGGACCAGGCCGTCGTCGGTGAGCGGACCGCTGGTGCTCACGCGGTTCTCCTTCGGCTGGGGGACGCCCCCGTGTTCTCCCGGGGGCCGTTTTCGTAACCTACGCCAGCGTAGGCTACGCAACCGTAGGTCCAGGGGCCCGGGCTGCGTCAAGACGGGCCGTCCCCCGTTGTCGGGTCCCGACAACCCCCGGCGACCCCGCGGCACCCGCCGTCCGCACGGCCCCGGCACCCGCCGCACGACGACGGCCCGCCGCCCCGGGTCGGGGGCGGCGGGCCGTCGGGGGGCTCGCGCGGGTCAGCGCTGGGGCAGGCGCACGACCTCGACGAAGAACTCGTCGATCTGGCGGACGACCTCGATGAACCGGTCGAAGTCGACCGGCTTGGTGACGTACGCGTTGGCGTGCAGCGAGTAGGACCGCACGACGTCCTCCTCCGCCTCCGAGGTGGTCAGCACGACGACCGGGATGCTCCGCAGCGCGTCGTCGCCCTTCATCGCCTCGAGGACCTCGCGGCCGTCCATGCGCGGGAGGTTGAGGTCGAGCAGCACCAGGTCCGGCGTCGGGGCGTCGGCGTGCTCGCCCTCCTTGCGCAGGAACGCCAGCGCGCTCACGCCGTCCGAGACCACCTGCAGGCGGTTGGCGACCTTGTTGTCCTCGAACGCCTCCCGGGTCATCAGGACGTCGCCCGGGTCGTCCTCGACGAGCAGGACGTCGATCACCTTGCCGCTGCGTGCCACGTTCACTCCGATCCCTCGGCCCGGGGGCCGTCCTGGTCCTGACGGTCGGTCGGCTCCGGCTCCGCGACGGCGGGGAGCGTCCAGCGGATGCTGGTGCCCGGGCCGTCGGCGTCGCCGAGCCAGATGCGACCGCCGTGGTACTCGACGATCTTCTTGCACAGGGCCAGGCCGATGCCGGTGCCCTCGTACACGTCCTTGGGGTGCAGCCGCTGGAAGATCACGAAGACGCGTTCCGCGTACTGCGGGTCGATGCCGATCCCGTTGTCCCGGCACTCGAGCTCCCACGAGTCTCCCACCCGCCGGGCGGTGATCCTGACCTCGGGGGCCCGGTCGGGGTCGCGGAACTTGATGGCGTTGCCGACCAGGTTCTGCAGCAGCTGCACCAGCAGCGGGCGCTCGCCGCGGACGACCGGCAGGGCGTCGTACGTGACGACCGCCCCGGCCTCCTCGACCAGGTGCTCCAGGTTGTCGAGCGCGGAGCCCAGCGCCTCGTCCAGCGGCACGTCCGCCAGCTCGCCGCCCAGCCGGCCGACCCGGGAGAACCCGAGCAGGTCCTGGATGAGCTGCTGCATGCGCTTCGCGCCGTCGACGGCGAAGGCGATGTACTGGTCGGCGCGTTCGTCCATCTGGCCGCCGTACCGCTTCTGCAGCAGCTGCGTGAACGACGCGACCTTGCGCAGGGGCTCCTGGAGGTCGTGCGACGCGACGTAGGCGAACTGCTCCAGGTCCCGGTTGGACCGGCGGAGCTCCTCGGTCTGGTCCGCGAGCCGGTCGTGCGCCTCGGCGATCTCGGCGCGCTGGGCCTCGACGGCCTGCACCTGGGACACCAGCCCGAGCCGCATCCGCTCGACCGCGTCCGCGAGGTCGGCGATCTCCCCCGGCCCGGCGGTCCGCACCGGGTGGTGCAGGTCGCCCTCGCTCACGGCGCGGGTGTCGGCCGCCAGCGCGTCCAGCGGCTCCGTGATCCAGGAGCGCAGCGTCCGCCACAGCACGGCGCCCGCCACGGCGCCGGCGATGACGAGCGCGACCAGCGACCCGATCACGACCCGCGTCCACACGGCCAGGTCCGCCGCGGCGCCGTCGCGCCGCTCGCGCAGCACGTCGAGGTACTCCTGCACCGCGGTGCGCGCCTCGTCGAACAGCGCGCGCCCGCCCTCGACCTCCTCCGGGGTGACCGCGGACGGGCCGCCCTCGGCGACGGCGGCGATCGTCGGCTGCGCGAACTCCTGGTCCCACCGCTCGGCGGCGACGACGGCAGCGGCGGCGGCCTCCCGGACGGCCGCGGACGTGCTGCTCCCGGCCACCGCCTCGAAGGCGTCGGTGGCGTCCTGCGCGTTCTCGTACGGCTCGAGCGTGCCGTCGAAGCCGGTGAGCGCGTAGCCGCGCACGGCCGTCTCCCCGTCCACGAGCTGGGTGTAGGCGGTCTCGGCGCTCGTGATGGCCTCGAAGTACCGCTCCGTGACCAGGTCCTGGGCGTCGAGCATCCGCCACAGCGCGATCCCGGACCCGACGAACACGAGCGCGAGCACGACGGCGGCCGCCACGAGGGCCGCGCCGAGGCGGCGGCGCAGCGTCGTCCGGGGCCGCGCGGCGGTGCCGGCGGCCGGTGCGGGGGCCGTCACGACGCCGGCCCGCCCCAGCCGAGCACGACGACGGCCGTGTCGTCGACCAGCTCGCCGCCGTGCCGGCGCCGGACCTCGCGGAGCACCTCCGCGACGGGGTCCTCCGCACCCGCCGCCAGCACCCCGTCCACCAGCTCCAGCAGCCCGGCCTTGCCGATCCGCTCCTGCGTCCCGCCGATGGTGGCCTCCAGCACGCCGTCCGTGTACATCATCAGCCGCCACCGGTCGCCGAGCTCCAGCCGGTTCGGGCGCCAGGCGCCGTCGACCGGGATGCCGAGCGCGCGGCCGCGCAGCTCCCGGGGCAGCAGGTCCGAGGGCCGCCCCGCCGCCGGGTCGCCCAGCAGGAACGGGACCGGGTGGCCCGCCAGGTACAGGTCGACGGTCGCGCGGTCGGGCGCGACCTCGACCATCGACATGGTCGTGAACACCTCGTCGCGGGTCCGCTCGGACGCCAGCACCCGCTCGAGCAGCGGCAGCAGGTCGGGGGTGGCGGTGCCGGCCAGCACGAGCGTGCGCCACGCCGTGCGGAGCACCGCCCCGAGCGCCGCCTCGTCCGGCCCGTGGCCGCACACGTCGCCGACGATCGCCAGCACGGTGCCGTCGGGGCGCTCGAAGACGTCGTAGAAGTCGCCGCCGAGCACGCCGTCGCGGCCCGCGCGGTAGCCGACCCGCACCTCCAGGGCCGCGTCCCGCACGGACGGGCGCGGCAGCAGGGCGCTCTCGAGCCGCACCGTCTCCTCGGCCCGGACCATGCTCCGGTACAGCTCGCGGTCGACGGCCTGGAGCCGGCGACGCTGCACGGCGTACCGCACGGACCGGCCGAGCAGCTCGCCGTCCACCTCGCCCTTGACCAGGTAGTCCTGCGCGCCCGCGGCGACCGCCCGCAGGCCCGTCTCGGTGTCGGTCCGGCCGGTCAGCACGACGACCGCCGGGGCCCCGGCCGCCAGCAGCGTCTGCAGCGCGCCGAGGCCCACCGAGTCCGGCAGGCCGAGGTCCAGCAGCACGCAGTCGACGTCGAGGCGGGCGGTGGCCTCGTCGAGCGTCCGGGCACGGACCAGGCGGACGTCCAGCCCGGCGTCGCTCAGGTGCTCCTCGACGAGCACCGCGTCGCCGTCGTCGTCCTCGACGAGGAGCAGCGCGATCGGGCCGCCGTCCACGGGGTCGACGGGGTGACCGGCGCGGCCGGGCCACGCGGGCGGCGTCGCCACGCCCGGCGTCGTGCTCTCGGTCACCCCTCCACCTCTCTGCGTCCGTCGCAGCATAGGCGAGGCGCCGCCGGCGCGCGGCGGCAGCGGCAGGCCCGTCCCGCCGGTGACCTGCGCGCACGCCGTCCGGGACGCGCCGGTCAGTGACGAAGGTCGCGTGCGACCCGCAGGACGACGTCGGTCGCCTCGGGCTCGCCGACGCTGATCCGGACGCCGTCGCCCGCGAACGGCCGCACGAGCACGCCCGCCGCCGCGGCCGCCTCGGCGAACCGCGCCGTGCCGTCGCCGAGCGCCAGCCACACGAAGTTCGCCTGGCTGTCCGGGACCTCCCAGCCGTGCTCCCGCAGCCCGGCGAGCAGCCGGGTGCGCTCGCGCACGATGCCGTCGACCCGCTCCAGCAGCTCGTGCTCCGCGCGCAGCGAGGCGACGCCGGCGAGCTGCGCCAGGTGGGACACGCCGAACGGGGTGGCGGCGGCGCGGATGCCGGCCGCCAGCCGCGCGGACGCGACGGCGAAGCCGACCCGCAGGCCGGCCAGGCCGTAGGCCTTGGAGAACGTGCGGAGCAGGACCACGTTGGGGTGCGCGGCCAGCACGGCGAGGCCGTCGGGGGCCTGCGGGTCGCGCACGAACTCCACGTACGCCTCGTCCAGCACCACCAGCACGTCGCGCGGCACCGCCGCCAGGAACGCGTCCAGCTCGTCGGCGTGCACGGCCGGCCCGGTCGGGTTGTTCGGCGTGCACACCAGGACGACCCGGGTCCGCTCGGTCACGGCGGCCGCGAGCGCCGGCAGGTCGAGCCGGCCGTCCGCGCCGACGGGGACCGGGACGCCCGTCGCGCCGGCCAGCGTCACCGCGATCGGGTACGCCTCGAACGACCGCCAGGGGTGCACCACCTCGTCGCCGGCCCCGCAGAACGCGCTGAGCACGTGCCCGAGCACCGCCACCGACCCGCAGCCCGCGACCACCTGGTCCGCCTGCACGCCCAGGTGCGCCGCGACGGCCTCGACGAGCTCGGTCGCGTACATGTCCGGGTAGCGGTTCACGTCCACCGCCCCGTCCGCGATCGCCGCCACGACGGACGGCAGCGGCGGGTACGGGTTCTCGTTCGACGAGAGCTTGAACGCGGCGGCGCCGACCGGGACCCGGGCGCCGGGGACGTACGGCGGGAGGCTCGCGAGGGCGGGGCGCAGGGGGACGTGCTTCACGCGGTCAGGATGCCACCGCCCGGTGCCGGCCGGGGCCCGCGGCCACGACGTGGTCGGGCGGTCGTCCCCGGTGGGGGATGCCCGTGCGGGGGCGGCGATGGCAGGATCGGCGCATGAGCTTCGTGCTGCGTGTCCTGATCAGCGGCGTCGCCCTGTGGCTGGCCGAGGTGCTGCTGCCGGGCCTCACCATCATCGGCGCCGACACCACGTGGGGGCGCATCGGCGTGATCCTGGCCGTCGCCCTCGTGTTCGGCATCGTGAACGCCGTCGTGAAGCCGATCGTCAACATCATCTCGATCCCGCTGTACATCCTCACGCTGGGCCTGTTCACGCTGGTCGTCAACGCGCTCATGCTCATGCTCACCGCGTGGATCACCGAGCAGACCGACTGGGGCCTGCGGATCGACGACTTCGGCGACGCGTTCGTCGGCGCGCTGATCGTGTCGGTCGTGTCCTTCGCGCTGAGCGTCGCCATCCCGCGCAGCCGGGAGCGCTGAGCCCCCGCCGGCCGCGCCGGCGTCCCCGCAGGTCACGCCCCACGCGTCACCCGGACGGGCGAAGATCACCCGCACCCATCTGTTGCCTGGCCCGCCGGGCGCTCCTACCGTCGACGGGTCAGGGCCCACCAGCGTCGGGGGACCCGCGGGAGGCTCGGGGGGAGTCGCCATGGCAGCGCGACCGGGTGCCGCACAGCGTGCGCGCTCGCTCGCGTCGCGGTGGGCCCGCCGGGGTCTGTACGCGGCGGGCGGGCTGACGCTCGCCGGTGCCGCCGCGGTCGCGCTCGCCCCCGCAGCCGCCGCCGACGAGGCACCGCCGCCCGCGTCCGGGACCACCTCGCTGCTCGACGGGGTGGGCGACCTGGTCGGGGCGGTCGTGCAGCCGGTGGCCGAGGACGTCGTGGCGCCGGCGGTGCAGGCGGTGCTGCCGCCGCCCGCGGACACCGCGC
>NZ_SZYE01000178.1 GCF_005239125.1 Cellulomonas hominis
GCAGGGCCTCGGCGTGCCGCCAGCGGGTGCGCGCGAGCTCGTACCGGTAGCCGTAGTCGAACTCCGCGGCGGCGACGGCCCACGCGTCCGGGTCGGCGACGCCGACCAGGCGGGCGTGCTCGGCGTGCGCCCGGGCCAGCCAGGCGCGCCCCTCCGGCCCGAGCTGCCCGCCGCGGGGCCGGCCCCGGTCGGCGGTCACGACGGCGCGGTTGAGCAAGCGGGCGCCGAGGTCGAGCCGCGGCGCGGGATCCCGGCCTGCGAGCCGGTCCGCGGCGGCCTGGTCGGCGAGCGCGGCGATCCCGAGGGCCGACAGCCAGATGCCGCCGAGGAAGTAGTCGGACCACACGCGGCTGATCTCGTCGATCAGCTCGTGCGCGAGCGCGACCGCCTCGTCCAGCCGGCCGGCCCAGGTGAGGGCGTCGACGGCGCAGCCCCCGGCGATGAGCGTGATCATCGTGTCGTCGTGCTGGCCGTGCAGCAGGGAGAGCCCGCGCTCGGCCGCGTCCGCGTCGCCGCGCGCGACCGCCGCGTACATCTGCACGCCGTCGACCGCGGAGGCGGCGCGCGGCGGGCCGGGGTCGGCGCTCGGCGCGGGCGGGGTGAGGTCGCCCCGGGTGTACCGGACGATCTCGGCGAACAGCCGCAGCTCGACGCCGTAGGCGCTCCAGGTCAGCCCGGAGCGGGCGGCGAGCTCCAGCCCGACGGCCGTGGTCGCGGCGGCCTCGTCCAGCCGGCCGGCGTAGTAGCGGTTGGCCGCGAGGTTGTAGGTGCAGCGCAGCTCGGTCGTGGTGTCGCCGGCGTCCCGGGCGCGGTGCAGGGCCACCGTCAGCAGGTCGGCGGCGCGGTCCCGGTCGTCGACG
The DNA here is from genome assembly GCF_005239125.1 of Cellulomonas hominis. GTDB lineage: Bacteria > Actinomycetota > Actinomycetes > Actinomycetales > Cellulomonadaceae > Cellulomonas > Cellulomonas hominis_A. The sequence continues at coordinate 861 of NZ_SZYE01000178.1, forward strand.
ACGAGCACGGCCAGCGAGATGAGGGCGTCGGCCTCGGCGTCCACGGCGCCCGCGGCGCGGGCCTCGTCCACGGCCGCGGCCGCCGACACCTCGGCCTGGTCGTCCAGGTCGGAGTTGAGCGCGGCCCGGGCGTGCGTGGCCAGCGCCCAGGCGCGGGCGGCGTCCGGGGTGCCGCCCAGGTCGGCCAGCGCCTCGAGCGCCCGGTCGGTCTCGCGCAGCGCCTCGTCCACCCGCTCGGCGCCGAGCAGGTGCCGGGCGAGGGTGGTGCGCAGCGCGGCGACCCGGCGGGCCTCGGCGCCGTCGGCCGCGCCCCGGGGCTCGACCGCCGCCACGGCCTCGCGCGCCATGGCCACCGCGCGGTCGCTGAGCCCGGCCCGCCCGCCGGCCGCGGCGGCGGCGAGCAGCACGTCCACCCGCTCCTCCCCGAGGTCCGCCGCCGCGGTGGGGACACCCGGCCACAGCCGGAGCACCGTCTCCAGGTGGCGCAGCTCCTCGGCCGGTGCGAGCACCCGGCCGGCCTCGCGGGCGGCGTCCCGGGACGCGAGCAGCGCGAGCCGGTTGTCGTGCGACAGCAGCGCGTGGTGCGCGCGCTCCGCGGGCGTGGCGAGCGACGGGTCGGCCGCGGCGGCCAGCAGGTAGTCCCGGTGCAGCGCGACCTGCTCGCCGGGGAGCAGGTCGGCGTACACGGCCTCGGACAGCAGCGCGTGCCGGAAGGCGATCCGGCGGTCCTCGCCCACCAGCACGTGGTGCGCCACGGCGTCCCGCAGCGCCGCGTCGAACGCCGCGTGCCGGTCGGGGTCGTCCGTCGTGCCCGCCACGACCGCGCGCAGCAGCGGCTCGGCGACCCGGCGGCCGGCGGCCGAGGCCGCGCGCACGAGCCGCTGGACCTCGGGCTCGAGCGCCTCCAGCCGGGCGCGCAGCACGTCGGCGAGGGTGCCCGGCAGGTCGGCGCCCGCGCCGCGGGCCTCCGTGAGCTCCTCGGCGAAGTACGCGTTGCCCTCGGAGCGGCGCTGGATCCGGCGCAGCGCCGCCTCGGGCAGCGGCTGCCCGGCGAGCCCGGTGGTGAAGGCGCGCAGCTCCTCCGTCGTGAACGGCGGCAGGTCGATCCGCTCGACGCGCGGGTGGCGGCCGAGCTCGGCCAGCACGGGGCGCAGCGGGTGCCGGCGGTGCAGGTCGTCGGCGCGGTAGGACCCGACCAGCAGCACCGGCTCGGCGCGCAGCCGGGCGACCAGGAACCGGAGCAGGTCGCGGCTCGACGAGTCGGCCCAGTGCAGGTCCTCGAGGACCAGGACCAGCGGCCGCTCGGGCGTCCCGGCGGCGGCGAGCGCGGCGGCCACCCCCTCGAACAGCTGCAGCCGCTCGGCCTGCTCGTCGGCGCCGGTGCGGGCCGTGCCGGCCGGCTCCGCGGCGCCCGACGGCAGCAGCCGGCGCAGCGCCGGCCGGGTGGCCACCACCTCGGTGACGCCGGGGCAGTCCGCGTCGACGATCTGGTGCAGCGCGTCGGCGAACGGCAGGTACGGCAGGCCGATCTCGCCCAGGTCGACGCAGTGGCTGATGACGACGGTCGCGCCGCGCTCGGTGGCGAGCCGGGCGGTGTGCGTGAGCAGCCGGGTCTTGCCGACCCCGGCGTCCGCCCCGAGCAGCACCAGGCCGGGCTCGCCGGTCGCGGCGCGCGCGACGGCCGCGAGCAGCGCCGCGACCTCCTCGTCGCGGGCGACGAAGGGTGCGCGTGCCACGGACCGGCTCATGGGGTCGATCGTCGCAGCCTCCACCGACACGCGTCCTCCTCGTTCTGCCGTCGGCGGATCAGCGGTGCCGGCGGCGCCACCGCCAGCCCAGGTCGGACCCGCGCACGGCGGCGCGGACGACCTCCTGGCGGTAGGCCACCTCGGCGTCGAGCGCCGGGCCCCAGATGGTGTCCATGTCCGTCTCCCCTGTGGTGCATCGCCCCTCCGGTGGTCGGGGTGGCGTGCCGGGCCCCTCCCGGCAGGAACCACACTGGTGCTGAGGCCGGGGGCGCCGGATCGGTCGACCGACCACTCCGCGGGACCGGTCGGGGCGGGACCGCGGCTGAGGTGGCACTGAGGTGCCCCCGTACGGCCTGAGGCGGGGCTGAGGCGGGCCTGAGGTGCCCGGTCGCGGCCCGCCGCCCGGCCCGCGGCACGACCCGCCCCGCGGGCCGGCGACCTGCCCGGTCGTGCGAGGCTCGGGCCATGACCGCCACCACCGGACCCCGGCCCGCCCCCGCGCGCGACGTGCTCGACGAGGTGTTCGACGCCGTCCTGCTCGACATGGACGGCACGCTGATCTCCTCCACCCGCTCGGTCGAGCGGTGCTGGCTCCGGTTCGCCGCGGAGTTCGGCGCGCCGACCGCGGACCTCGCGCCGTTCCGGTTCCACGGGGTGCCCGGGCGGGACATCGTCGACCTGCTGCTCCCGGACCGGGACCCGGCGGAGCGGGCCGCCGCCCTCGCCCGGGTGGTCGACCTCGAGGTGTCCGACACCGAGGGCATCGAGGTGCTGCCGGGGGCGGCCGACGCGCTGCGGCTCGGCGCGGCCGGGCGCGCGGCCGTCGTCACGTCCTGCGGGGCCCGCCTGGCCGCCGCGCGGATCGCCGCGGTGGACCTCCCGGTGCCGCCGACCGTGGTCACCGCCGACGACGTCGGGCGCGGCAAGCCCGACCCGGAGCCGTACCGCACGGGCGCCGCGCGGCTCGGGGTGGACGTCCGGCGCTGCCTGGTCGTCGAGGACGCCGAGTCCGGCGTGCGGTCAGGGCGCGCCGCGGGGGCCGCCGTCCTCGCCCTGCGGACCACCGAGCCCGACGGGCCGGACGGCGGGGCGGACCTCGTCGTGGCCGACCTGTCCGCCGTGCGGTTCGAGGTCACCGGCGCGGGCGTGCGCGTGCGGCCGGCCTGAGCCCCGCCGCTCCGGGCGCCCCGGGTGGGCCCGGACCGGCTCCCGCCGCCGGTCAGGGTGCGGATCAGGGTCCGGCCAGGGTCCGTCCCGGATGTGCGCCGCGAGCGGGACCGGCACCGTAGGGGGTGTCGCGGAGCACCGCGGCGCACAGCGGCACCCGACGGGAGAGAACGACGATGACCGGCATCTACGAGTCCCTGTGGCGGAGCGGCCTGGTCCGGCCGCTGGACGGCCGGGTCCTGGGCGGCGTCTGCGCCGGCCTCGCGCGGCGGTTCGGCATCGACGCGTGGCCGATGCGCTGGCTGTTCCTGATCGTGATGATCGTCCTGCCGGGCAGCCCGCTGCTGATCTACCCGCTGCTGTGGATCTTCATGCCGGGCGAGGACTGGGTGGCCCGGGTGCACGGGCCGTCCGCGTACGCGCAGGCATTCCCCGGCGCGCGGCCGGGGTACGCGGCACCGCAGCAGCCGCCGTACGCGCAGCAGCCGCCGTACGCGCAGTCGTACCCCGCCGCGGGCGAGCAGCCGCCGGCCCCGCAGCCGCCGGCCGCCCCGGAGTCCCCGGTGGCCCCGCAGCCGCCGCAGGACCCGGCGGACGGTCCGCGCTGAGCCTCAGCCGAGCAGCACGTTGTACCGCGGGGCCGGGAGGAGGGACCCGGTCGCGCGGAGCCACCGCGGGGACGCGTCGACGGGGAACGCGGTGACCGGGCGCACGCCGCCCGGCCCGACCCACCCGTAGACCAGCGCCCCGCCCCCGACGCCCTGCGCACGGACCACCACCGTGCGCAGGGCGTCGGCCGTCCCCGGGACGGCGTCGTCCCGGACCAGCAGCGCCCCGGCGGGGTCGGCGAGCACCGGGAGCACGGCGTCGGTGACCCGCTCCAGCAGCGTCCGGTCGTCCGGCCGGTGCCAGGGGAGCAGGTGCCGGGGACCGAGCCCCAGCGCGGCGGCGAGCGCGCCGCCGGTCCACCGGTCGCGCTTGCGCCCGAACGGCGTCGCGGCCGTCGAGAGCAGGTAGCCGTACACGTGCGCCAGGCCCGCGTCGGCGCCGGGGAACTCGACGGGCAGCCCGGCGCGGCGCTGCAGCCAGGCGAGCACCCGCTCCGGCACCACCGGGGCGCCGGTCAGCTCGTCCACCACCGTCGACCGGCCCCAGCGGCCGAACGTCCCGCGCTCGCGGTCGACGTCGACCTGCGCCGCCAGCCACCCGACGGGCCCGTCGGCCCGCAGGGCGCGGTCGGGGTCGTCCGCCGCGGCGCGGGCGGCGTCGTCGAGGGCGCGCAGCGCGGCTGCGTCGAGGGCGCGCAGCGCGGCGTCGTCCGGGGCTCCGAGCGCGGCGTCGCCGTCGGGGGCGGGGGCGTCGGCGGTGACGGCCCCGTCGGCGGGGACGAGGGCGACGGCCCCGTCGGCAGAGGCGGGGGAGACGGCGTCGGGCACGGCCGCACGCTAGCCGCGCGTCCCCGAGCCGAGGCGCCCCCGGGACCGTCCCCCGTGCCGCCGGGGGCGAGTGTTCGCCCGCCGTTCACCGGTGTTCACCCGCCCGTGGGCGTCTCGTCCAGAACAGCCCCCTAGCGTGGACGATGCGTCCAGACGGGCGCGACCCACCGGGCGACCCGCCCCCGCACGTCAGGCGATCCGTGAGCCGCACCGACACCCTCCTCCTGCTCGACTTCGACGGCACCGTCGCCGTCGGGCACGGGCCGGTGCACGCCTACGCCCGCGCCGCGGCGGCGAGCCTGGCCCCCGCCGCCCGCCGGGCGTTCCTGGCCGAGGTGACCGCGGCGGTCGAGCGGCTGGGCGACCCGACCCCGGCCGGGACGCGCTCCGGCCGGGCCGACGCCCGCGGCGCCTCGGCCGACGGCCTGCTGCCGCTCGACGGCTACGACCTCGTGCGCCTCCTCGCCGAGAAGCACGGCGTCGGCCCGCTCGCGCTGTCGGCCGCCTACCTCGCGAGCCGGCACGCCCTCGGCACCGACGACGCCCCGGTGGCCGCCCCGCTCGGCCTCGCCGCCGTGCTCGCGGAGGTGCGCATCGAGGCCACGGTCGTGCTCGCCACGAACGCCCCGGCGATCCGGCTCCGGGAGACGCTCGCGGCGCTGGGGCTGGCGGGCCTGCTCGACGGCGTGCTGACCGAGGCCGGCAAGCCCGCCGGCATGGCCGCCGTGCTCGACCGGCTCGGCGTCGCCCCCGCCGGCCCGGTCCGCGCGCTCAGCGTCGGCGACGTCTGGGCCAACGACCTGGCGCCCGTCGCCGCCCGCGGGCACGCGACCGCCCTCATCTCCCGGCGCCCGCCGCCGGAGGCCCGCCCCACGTGGACCGTCCCCGACCTGCCGGCGCTGTACCCGGCGCTCCGGGACTGGGTCCGCGCGGGCGGGCGCACCGCACCGTCCGAGTCCCAGCCCCAGCCCGCCCGGGTCCCCGCCCGGGTCCCGACCGAAGGATGACCATGTCGAAGCACGTCCTGCCCGGCGCCGCCCTGCTGGCCGTCGCCGCGCTCGCCCTGTCGGCCTGCTCCGGCGACGCCGAGGCCTCGCCGTCCGCCGCGGAGACCGCCGCCGACCCCACGTCGCTCACCCTCGCGCTGGTCCCGTCGCAGGACCAGGACGGCCTCGTCGACACGGCGAAGCCGCTCACCGACTACCTCACCGAGGAGCTCGGCATCGAGGTCACCGGCGTGGTGTCCAAGGACTACCAGGCCGCCGTCGAGGCCATGGGCGCCGACCAGGCGCAGATCGGCTTCCTGCCCTCGCTCCAGCTGTGGCAGGCGGCGGACATGTACGACGCCAGCGTCGTGCTGCAGACCGAGCGCAACGGCAACATCTCCTACCCGGCGCAGTTCATGACGAACAACCCGGACAAGTACTGCGAGGACGAGCCGGTCGAGCGCGACGGCATGCTGTTCTGCAACGGCGCCGACGCGCTGCAGGGCCCCGCCGGCCTGGACTCGATCACGAAGGTCGAGGGCGCCAAGGTCGCCCTGCTCGGGCCCGCCTCGCCGGCGGGCTACATCTACCCGGTCCTCGCGCTCCAGGAGGCGGGCCTCGACACCGACACCGACATCGAGCAGCTCCCCGTGACGGCGAACGACGCCTCGGTGCTGGCCGTCTACAACGGCGACGCCGAGGTCGGCTTCTCGTTCTGGGACGCCCGCACGATCGTCGCGAGCGACACCCCGGACGTCGGCCAGAAGGTCGTCGTGTTCGCCCTGACCGAGGAGATCCCCAACGACGGCGTCGCGCTCGCGGCCTCCCTGTCGCCGGAGCTCCAGGACCGGATCACCACGGCGCTCGAGGACTTCTCGAACACCGAGGAGGGCTCGCAGGTGCTCACCGACATCTACTCGATCTCGAAGCTCGCCCCGGCCGACCCGGACTCGCTCGACGTCGTCGCCCGCGCGGCGGAGAAGCTCGGCCTGCAGTGAGCGTCGGCCTCCGGGCCGCGTCGGGCGGCGCTGCCGCGGCGGACCCCGCCGCGGCAGCGCCCGCACCGTGGCCCGTCCGGATGCGCGACGTGGTCGTGCGCTACCCGAACGGCGTGACCGCCCTCGACGGCGTCTCGCTCGACCTGGAGCCGGGCGAGATGGTCGCCGTCGTCGGCCTGTCCGGCTCCGGCAAGTCCTCGATGATCCGCACCCTGAACGGCCTGGTGCCGGTCACCTCCGGCACCGTCGAGGTCGGCGGCCACGACGTGACCGCGGCCCGCGGCCGGGCGCTGCGCGCGCTGCGCGGCGAGGTCGGGATGATCTTCCAGAGCTTCAACCTGGCCGGCCGCGCCACCGTGCTGCAGAACGTCCTCGTGGGCCGGGTGGCGCACGCGCCGACCTGGCGCACGCTGCTCGGCGCGCACACCGCGCAGGACCGGGACGTCGCGTACGAGGCGCTGGACCGCGTCGGCATGCTCGACCGGGCCTGGCACCGCGCGTCCCACCTGTCCGGCGGGCAGCAGCAGCGCGTGGCCATCGCCCGGGCGCTGGCCCAGCAGCCGCGCGCCGTCCTGGCCGACGAGCCCGTCGCCAGCCTCGACCCGCCCACCGCGCACGGCGTGATGTCGGACCTGCGCCGGGTGAACCGCGAGCTCGGCCTCACCGTCGTCGTCAACCTGCACCTGCTCGACCTCGCCCGGGAGTACGGGACCCGGCTCATCGGGCTGCGGGCGGGGCAGGTCGTCTACGACGGCCCCGCGGCGGACGCCACCGACCGGGTGTTCGAGGACATCTACGGCCGGTCGATCCGCCCCGACGACGTGCTGGGCTCGTGAGCGCGGCCGACCTCGCGGCGCCGTCCGGGGTGCGCGGCGG
>NZ_SZYE01000179.1 GCF_005239125.1 Cellulomonas hominis
GCCAGCGCTTCTCGTCCCGTCGCTGCCCCGTCCCGGCCGCGCACCTCGGGCACAGGCGGCCGACCTGGTCGGCGTGCCGCCCGGAGGCGGGCTGGACGTCGGCCCACCGCACGTGCGGGAACCGCTCCGCCCTCGGGGATGGCTGCCGCCCGCCCCGCCGGAGGACCCACCCGCGGCCCGCCCCTCCCGGCCCGCACGGCCGCACCGGCGCCGGTGGGTCGCGCTGGTGGTCGTGCTCGGCCTGGTCGTCGCCGGCGCGCTGGTCGGCCGTGCTGCCGCGCCCGACGCCCCCGCGGTGGTGGCCCCGGGGATGCTCGCCCCGCTGGACGGGCCGCCGTGGGCGCGGTGGCGGGTCCCGGTCGCCCGGTCCGCCGACGTGCTGGCCGCGTCCGGCGACCTGGTCGTGTCGGGGGTGCGGGACCGCCGGTTCGGGGTGGCGGCGTACGACGAGGACACCGGGGAGCGCCTCTGGACCCGTGACCTCGGCCCGGTGGCCGGCACCCGTCCGCTGACGGGCTGCCCGCACGCGGCGTCGGACGTAGGCCCGGTCGTCCTCTGCGTCGTCGAGCCACCGGTCGTCCCCGGGGGCGGCGGGCACGGGACGGTGCCGTTCCCGGCGCCGGACGAGCGGTGGGCGCAGGTCTCGGCGCTCGACGCCACCACCGGGGACGTCCTGGGCCGGTGGACGGTGTCGGGCCGGCTCGCGGCGGTGGAGCGGATCGGGGACGACCTCGTCGTGCTGCGGGTCGGCGCGGACGGGCACGCACGGGTCGGCCGGTACGCGGGCGCCGACGGCCACCGGGTCTGGTGGTACCGCGGCAGCAGCCCGCTGCGGCTGCGCGAGGGGATCGTCAGCGGCTCCGAGCTGCGGGTGAACGACGCGTTCGTGCTGCTGCAGGGCTGGTCGGCGACGGTGCTCGACGCCGTCGACGGCGAGGAGCTGACCGCGTCGCCGCGCGGGTCGTTCGTCGTGGGGTCGCTGTCCCGGGACGTGTTCGGGACCTGGTCGAGCGGGGACGGGGGCGTGGTGCGGGACCGGACGGGGCGGGCGCTGTTCACGTCGCGGGCGCTGTTCCCGGCGGTCACCGCCTCCGACGGTGACCCGCCCGACGTGCTGGTGATGGACGAGGGCGGCACGCTGAGCGCCCGGTCGATCCCGAGCGGGGCCGAGCTGTGGCGGCACGACACGTACCGCGCGGTGCGGCTGCAGGCCGGCGGGCACCTGCTGCTGCTCGGGGTGGACGGCTACCAGGTGGTCGCCGCGCGCACGGGGACCGTGGAGTGGGAGTCGCCGGAGCGGGTGCTCATGTGGTGGGCCCCGCTCACCGACGGCGCGGTCGTGCTCGGCGCGGGGCGGTCGGGGACGGGGACGCCGACGATGGAGGCGCGGCGGCTGGCCGACGGCGCGCTGGAGTGGGTGCTCCCGATCGAGCAGGGGGTGCGCTCGGTGACGGCGGTCGGCGGGCACCTGGTGCTGCGCAGCCGGGACGAGCTGATCCTGCTGACCTGAGCCGTCCGCATGCTGAGCGGTTGCGGTCCGCCGGGTGGTGCGGAGTACAGTCGAACCGTGCTCACGCTTCGCAGCCTCCTCCTTCGCCGCCGCGACGAGGCCCTCTAGGCCGGATCCTCGTCGCGGTGTTCGGTGCGCCGGCTGACCCCAGCACCCCGCGAAGCGAAGGACCCCCGATGAGCTACCACACCCGCGCCGCCCAGCAGCCGTCCGGCATGCCGGTGCACAAGTACCGCCCGTTCGCCGACCAGATCCGCGTCGAGCTGCCGGACCGCACCTGGCCCACGAAGCAGATCACGAAGGCCCCGCGCTGGTGCGCGGTCGACCTGCGCGACGGCAACCAGGCGCTGATCGAGCCGATGAACGCCGCCCGCAAGCTGGCGATGTTCGAGCTGCTCGTGCAGATGGGCTACAAGGAGATCGAGGTCGGCTTCCCGTCCGCCTCGCAGACCGACTTCGACTTCGTCCGGATGCTGATCGAGGAGGGTCGCATCCCCGACGACGTCGTCATCCAGGTGCTGACCCAGTCCCGCGAGCACCTGATCGAGCGCACGTACGAGGCGATCGCCGGCGCGAAGCAGGCCATCGTGCACCTGTACAACTCGACGTCGGTGCTGCAGCGCGAGGTGGTGTTCCGCTCCGACGAGGACGGCATCGTCGACATCGCGGTCCAGGGCGCGCGCCTGTGCAAGAAGTTCGAGGAGAGCGTCCCGGACACCGAGGTGTTCTACGAGTACAGCCCGGAGTCGTACACCGGCACGGAGCTGGAGTTCGCGGTCCGGATCTGCAACGCGGTGCTGGACGTGTTCGAGCCGACGGCCGAGAAGCCGGTGATCATCAACCTGCCGGCGACGGTCGAGATGGCCACCCCCAACGTGTACGCCGACTCCATCGAGTGGATGGGCCGGCACCTGCGCTACCGCGAGAACGTCGTGCTGTCGCTGCACCCGCACAACGACCGCGGCACGGCCGTGGCCGCCGCGGAGCTGGGCTACCTGGCCGGCGCGGACCGCATCGAGGGCTGCCTGTTCGGCAACGGCGAGCGCACGGGCAACGTCTGCCTGGTCACCCTGGGCATGAACCTGTTCAGCCAGGGCGTCGACCCGGAGATCGACTTCGCCGTGGGCGGCGGGATCGACCACATCCGCCGGGTCGTCGAGTTCTGCAACCAGATGGCCGTCCCCGAGCGGCACCCGTACGGCGGCGACCTGGTGTTCACCGCGTTCTCCGGCTCGCACCAGGACGCGATCAAGAAGGGCCTGGACGCCATGGAGGCCCGTGCGGCCGCGGAGGGCAAGGGCGTCGACGACATCGTCTGGGCCGTGCCGTACCTGCCGATCGACCCGAAGGACGTGGGCCGGTCGTACGAGGCGATCATCCGGGTCAACTCGCAGTCCGGGAAGGGCGGCATCAGCTACCTGATGAAGTCCGAGCGCGACCTGGACCTGCCGCGCCGCCTGCAGATCGAGTTCTCCCAGGTGGTGCAGCGGTACACCGACGCGCACGGCTCGGAGGTCACGGCCGACGCGCTGTGGCGGATCTTCACCGACGAGTACCTGCCGGTCGACTCCGCGTCCGACCTGGAGGCGTGGGGCCGGTTCGCGCTCCGCGGCACCCGGACCACCAGCGCCGAGGAAGGCCCGGACACGCTCGCCGTCGACCTGGTGGACAACGGCGTGGACCGCACCGTCGAGGCGTCCGGCAACGGGCCGATCGCGGCGTTCGTCGCGGCGCTCGACCAGGTCGGGGCCCGGGTGCAGGTGCTCGACTACGCCGAGCACGCGCTGTCCGCCGGCGGTGACGCCGCGGCGGCCGCGTACGTCGAGTGCGCCGTGGGTGACCGGACCCTGTGGGGCGTCGGGATCGACTCCTCGATCACGACCGCCTCCCTCAAGGCCATCATCTCGGCCGTCAACCGCGCCGAGCGCGAGGCCGCCACCACCCGCTGATCCCGCGCGGGCCCCCTGGACGGGGCCGGCGCCACCCCCGACCGGCCCCAGCGCCCGGTCCCGCCCGCCGCGCCCACCCGCGCGCGGCCGCGGGGCCGGGCGTCGCCGCGTCCGGGTGGAGGTTCGGGGCGGACGCGGCACGCGGTCGGCGAACACGTGCGCGCTCCGCGGGGCCCGCGGGGGATGATGGGGGCGTGAGCCTCTACCGCGACGAGGCGATCGTGCTGCGCACCCACAAGCTGGGGGAGGCGGACCGGATCGTCACCCTGCTGACCCGCAGCCACGGCAAGGTGCGCGCGGTCGGCAAGGGCGTCCGCCGCACCACCTCGCGGTTCGGCTCCCGGCTCGAGCCGTTCATGCACATCGACGTGCAGCTGAACACCGGCCGGAACCTGGACGTGGTCACCCAGGTGGAGACGCTCGGCGCGTACGGCCGTCCGGTGTGCGAGGACTACGCGCTGTACACCGCCGGCACCGTGATGCTGGAGACCGCGGAGCGGCTGGTCGAGGCCGAGCGCGAGCCCGCGCTGCAGCAGTACTGGCTGCTGGTCGGCGCGGTGCGCTCGCTCGCGGCCCGGGAGCACGCGCCGGGCCTGGTGCTGGACTCCTACCTGCTGCGCGCGCTCGCGATCGCGGGCTGGGCCCCGTCGTTCACCGACTGCGCGCGCTGCGGGCGGCCGGGGCCGCACCACTCGTTCGCGGTCGCGCAGGGCGGCGCCGTGTGCACGTCCTGCCGCCCGCCGGGAGCGACCGCCCCGGCCCGGGAGACGTTCGAGCTGCTGTCCGCCCTGCTCGTCGGCGACTGGCCCGTGGCCGACGCGTCCGCCGAGCGGCACCGCAAGGAGGGCAACGGCCTGGTCTCCGCGTACTCCCAGTTCCACCTCGAGCGCACGCTGCGCTCGCTCCCCATGGTCGAGAGGATCTGATGCCGGTTCCGCCGCCCCCGCACCCGAGCGGGGCCCGCCCGCCCGTGCTGCCCCGGGAGCTCGTCCCGCAGCACGTCGCGATCGTCATGGACGGCAACGGCCGGTGGGCGAACGCCCGGGGGCTGCCGCGCACGGCGGGGCACGCCGCGGGCGAGGCGTCGCTGCTGGACGTCGTCGCCGGGGCCATCGAGATCGGCGTGAAGCACGTGTCGGCGTACGCGTTCTCCACCGAGAACTGGTCGCGGTCGCCCGAGGAGGTGCGGTTCCTCATGGGCTTCAACCGGGACGTGCTGCGCCGCCGCCGGGACGTGATGAACGACTGGGGGGTCCGGGTCCGGTGGGCCGGCCGCCGGCCGCGGCTGTGGCGCTCCGTCATCTCCGAGCTGGAGGAGGCCGAGCGGCTGACCGCCGGCAACACCACCTGCACGCTGACGATGTGCGTGAACTACGGCGGGCGCGCGGAGATCGCCGACGCCGCGAAGGCGATCGCGCAGGACGTGGCGGCGGGCCGGCTGAAGGCGGACAAGGTCTCCGAGAAGACGATCCAGCGCTACCTCGACGAGCCGGACCTGCCGGACGTCGACCTGTTCATCCGGTCGTCGGGGGAGCAGCGGACGTCGAACTTCATGATCTGGCAGGCCGCGTACGCCGAGCTGGTGTTCCTGGACGAGCCCTGGCCCGACGTCGACCGCCGGCACCTGTGGCGCGCCGTCGAGACCTACGCGCGCCGGGACCGCCGCTACGGCGGGGCGGTCGACAAGCCCGCCACCGCCTGACCCACGGCGGTCGCTGCGTAGGTGGGCACGGCGTCTTCACCCCGCCTCCCGCGGGCCCCCGCGGGTCCACCTACGCCGGGCACTCCGCCGGGCACCGGGTGCCGCTGCGCTTCCTAGCGTCGCGGCATGACACGTCCCTCCCGGGTCCACGTGACCCCGACGCAGGTGCTCGCGCTCCTGCTCGCGTTCGTGCTCGCCTCGGGCACCGGTGGGCTGCTGCTCGCCGGGACGCTGATGCCGGTCGCGGCGGCCGCGCGCACGGCCACCGGACTCGGTGAGGAGATGCTCCAGGACCTGCCCTCGCACCTGGAGCGCCGCCCGCTGTCCCAGCGGTCCGTGATGACCGCCGCGGACGGCACCCCGATCGCGGAGTTCTTCGCGGAGGACCGGGTGGTCGTACCGCTGGACCAGGTGTCCGTGCACCTGCGGGACGCCGTGGTGGCGACCGAGGACCGGCGGTTCTTCGACCACGGCGGCATCGACCCCACCGGCATGGCCCGCGCGCTCGTGCAGAACCAGCTGACCGGGTCCCAGCAGGGCGCGTCCACGCTCACCCAGCAGTACGTGAAGAACGTGCTCATCGAGCACTCCGCCCGCGAGGGCGACCACGCCGGGGTGGCGGCCGCGCAGGAGGCCGACGGGGCGGAGGGCTACGCCCGCAAGCTCCGGGAGGCGCGGCTGGCGGTCGCGCTCGAGCAGGAGCTCACCAAGGAGGAGATCCTGGAGAGCTACCTGAACATCGCGCCGTTCGGCGTGGGGGTGTACGGCGCGGAGTCGGCCGCCCGGCGGTACTTCAGCACGTCCGCGGCGGAGCTGGACGTGCTGGAGGCCGCGACGATCGCCGGCATCACCAAGAGCCCGCGCACCTTCGACCCCACCCGGTCGCCGGCGGCCGCCGAGCAGCGCCGCAACACCGTGCTGATGCTCATGCGCGACCAGGAGTACATCACCGCGGAGGAGCACGACGCCGCGGTCGCCACCCCGGTCGCGGACACCCTGCGGGTGAGCGAGGCGCGCAGCGGCTGCATGGCGGCGGACGCCTCGATCCCCGGGGCAGGGTTCTTCTGCGACTACGTCACGCAGGTGATCCGGCACGACCCCGCGTTCGGCGAGACGCCCGAGGAGCGGGCCGACCTGCTGTACCGGGGTGGTCTGGTCATCACCACCACGCTCGACCCCCGGTTGCAGGCGCTCGCGGACGAGCAGGTGAAGGCGCGGGTGCCGGTGGACGACCGCTCCGGCGTCGGCTCCGCGATGGTGGTCGTCGAGCCCGGCACCGGACGGGTCGTGGCGATGGCGCAGAACCGCACCTTCGACAACACGGCGGAGGCCGGCGGGTCGGCCGTGTCGGTGAACTACGGCACCTCGTTCTCCTACGGCGGGTCCGGCGGCTTCGCGCCCGGTTCGACCCTCAAGCCGTTCACGCTGCTGGAGTGGCTGGAGCAGGGCCACCACCTCGGGATGACCGTCGACGGCACGGCCCGCACGCTCAACACGAACCAGTTCACCGCCTGCGGGTCCCGGCTGCCGAGCCAGACGTGGCCGGTGCGCAACTCCGAGGGCGGCGCGGGCCGGATGTCGGTGCTCCGGGCGACGCAGCGGTCGGTGAACCTCGCGTACCTGTCCATGGCCATGCAGCTGGACCTCTGCGACATCATGCAGGGCGCCGCGGACCTGGGCGTCACGCAGTCCTCGCAGGGGCGGGAGGGCGAGCCGTTCGGGGCCTACGCCGCGAACGTCCTGGGCTCCGAGGCGACCTCCCCGCTGGCCCTCGCGGGGGCGTACGCGGCGTTCGCGGCGGACGGCGTCTCCTGCACCCCGGTGGCGGTCACCGCGGTGCTGGACGCGGACGGCGCCGCGCTGCCGGTGCCGGACGCGGGGTGCGCGCAGGCGATCGACCCGGACGTGGCCGCCACCCTGAACCACGCCCTCGGGCACGTGTGGCAGGGCACCGGGCGGTCGCTCGGGACGCCGGGCTACGCCGCGGCGGGCAAGACCGGCACCACCAGCCGCAACGAGCAGACCTGGTTCGTCGGCTACACGCCCCGGCTCGCGGCGGCCACCTGGGTGGGTCACCCGGACTCGTTCACCCCGATGCAGGACGTCGTGATCGACGGCCGCCGGTACCGGCACGTGTACGGCGCGACCCTCGCCGGGGTGGCGTGGAAGGGCTTCATGGACGCGGCGCTCGCGGACGGGCAGCCGAACCCCGCGTTCACGCCCGTGACCGACCAGGCCCGGCTCGGTCGCTCGTCGTCGGTGCCGTCGGTGGTGGGCCTCGACCGGGACGCCGCGGTGGAGGCGCTGCGGCGGGCCGGGTTCGAGGCGGTGATCGGCGGCAGCACGGCCTCCGACCTGCCGGCCGGGACCATCGCGAGCCAGAGCCGGATCGGCAGCGCCGAGGCCGGGTCGAGGATCACGCTGCACCCGTCGCGCGGCGGGAGCACGGACGGCGGGGCGAGGGGGTAGTCGACGCGTCGAGCGAGTACCCGCCGACTACTCGCTCGACGTGTCGAGTACCCCGTGGGCGGGTCGGCCACCCCGCCGCGCCCCGGCGGCGGGGTGGCGGGCGTCAGGCGAGCTGGTCGGCGCGGGCGGCCCGGCGGGCGGCATCCCGCCGCCCGGCTGCGCGGCGGGCCCGCGTGCGCCGGCGCACGACCAGCCAGGTCACCAGCGCCGCGAGCACCAGCAGCACCGCCGCGAGGCCCCACGGCGACGCGGTCGCCAGCCGGACCGCCGCCCACACCGCGCCGAGGCCGACGGTGCCCCACACGAACGCCCAGGCCACGCTCCCCGGGACGGACGCCGCGAGGAACCGGGGGTAGGGCATCCGGAGCATCCCGGAGCCGACGAACACGGCGGTCTGCACCCCGACGGTCAGGTAGGCGAGCGTCACCGCGAACGGGCCGAACCGGTGCACCAGGGCCAGGCCGCGGCGCGCCGTCGAGGTGCGCATGAGGCGCCGCACGCGGGCCCGGGCGGCGGCGCCGGCCGTCGGCGCCGACCCGGCGTCCGCGACCACGACGCGCTCGCACCGCTCGCGGAGCATC
>NZ_SZYE01000017.1 GCF_005239125.1 Cellulomonas hominis
CGCGCCGCCCGGACGGCCGCGCCCGCCCCGGCGACCGCCCGCAGCCCGCGCCGCGGCCCCCGCGTCGGCCCGCTCCTGCTCGCCCTCCCCGTGCCCGCGCTCGTCCTGGTCCTGTGGACCGTCGGCGTGCAGCAGGCGTGGGAGCTGCCGTTCGGCATCAAGATGGGCTTCCTGCCCACCCCGCTCGAGGTCGGCCGGCGCCTGGTCGACCTGGCCGCGGGCGGCATCGTCGACGACGCGTTCAGCGGCACCCTGCTCGCCCACCTGTGGGCGTCGACCCAGCGGGTGCTCGCCGGCTTCGCCCTCGCCGTCGCGCTGGCCGTGCCGCTCGGCGTCGTGATGGGCCGGTTCTCGCTCGCGTTCCGGATGCTCGAGCCGACCGTGAACCTGGCCCGGCCGATCCCGGTCACCGCGTGGGCCCCGCTGACTCTGCTGATCATCGGCTACGGCGACGGCTCCGCGATCTTCCTGGTGTTCCTCGCGGCGTTCTTCCCGGTGCTGCTCAACACGATCGCCGGCGTGCGGCAGGTCCCGGTGCGGCTGCTGGAGGCCGCGGCGATGCTCGGCACCCGCAAGGCGCAGGTGCTCTACAAGGTGGTGCTGCCCGCCTCGATGCGGTCGATCGCCAGCGGCCTGCGCGTCGCCCTGGGCCTGTCCTGGGTGATCCTCGTCGTCGGCGAGACCGTGGGCATCAACACCGGCCTCGGCGCCATGATCACGCAGGCCCGCGACCAGTCGAAGACCGACCTGATCGTCGCCGGGATGGTCGTCATCGGCCTGTGCGGCTTCGTCGCCGACCGGCTGCTCACCGGGCTGCTCGCGCTGGTGACCCGCGGCCGCCCCACCCTGACCTGACCGCACCCGTTCCGACCCGAGAGGAGACGGCCATGCCCCGCATCGGCACCGTCCGCTCCCGCCAGCCCGCCGACGTCCGCGTCGCCGGCCACGGCAAGCAGTACCCGACCCGCTCCGGCGGCGCGGTCGTGGCCATGGCCGACGTCGACCTCGACGTCCCGGCCGGCGAGTTCGTCTGCGTGGTCGGCGCCTCCGGCTGCGGCAAGAGCACCCTGCTGCGGATCCTGGCGGGCTTCGAGGACGCCACCTCGGGGACCGTCGAGGTCGCCGGGGCGCCGGTGGCCGGGCCCGACCCCGAGCGCGGCGTCGTGTTCCAGGACTACGGGCTGTTCCCGTGGCTGTCCGTCCGGGAGAACATCGCGTACGGCCCGCGGCAGGCACGGCTGCAGCGGGCGGCGGTCGCCGAGCGCACCGACCGGTTCCTGACCGCGGTCGGCCTGACCCGGTTCGCGGACAAGTACCCCAGCGAGCTGTCCGGCGGCATGCAGCAGCGCGTCGCCATCGCCCGGGTGCTCGCGAACGACCCGTCGCTGCTGCTGATGGACGAGCCGTTCGGCGCGCTCGACGCGCTGACCCGGTCCTCGCTGCAGGGCGAGCTGTCCCGCATCCACCGGGAGACCGGCACGACGGTGCTGTTCGTGACGCACTCGATCGAGGAGGCCGTGTTCCTGGCCGACCGCGTCGTGGTGATGGCGGGCGGCGCCTCGCACGGCGTGCCCGGGCACGTGAAGGAGATCGTGCGCATCGACCTGGGCGACGAGCGCGACGTGACCTCCGCGGACTTCAACGCCCTGAAGCGCCGCATCGCGGCCCTCGTCCACGAGGAGGTCGCGGCGCCGGCCGCCTGAGCCGGGCGCGCGGAGCAGCCACGCGAGGACGCCGGCGCTGGCTACGGTCGGGGAATGACCGACGGCATCCCGGGGGTCGTGGCCCCCGACCCGGACCCCGCCCGCACCGACGCGTTCCTCGACGCGGTGGGCACGCTGATCGAGCGGGTCAACGAGCGCGCGCAACGGCGGAGGTCGGGGGAGGCCACCCCGATCGCCGAGGTGCTGCGCGAGCACCTCGGCACGGACCCCCGCGGCCTCGCGGTGCTGACGGAGGAGGTCGGCGCGCTCCGCGCCGTCGACGCCGACGTGGCGCTCGAGGTGGTCGTGGCCGCCGCGGGCGGTGGGCGGCTGGTCGGCGTCGGCGGCGGTGAGCAGCGCCGGCACTCGTCGTTCTCCGAGATCGTCGAGCACTCCGGCGCGTGGGCGCAGTTCCCCGTCGGCGCCGTCGACTACGTCCGCGTGCCCGTCGGACCCGACGCCGACCGCCGGGTCGTCGCGTTCGGCGTGCACCTGTTCCGGTTCGCGGACGCGCCGGTGGCCCTGCTGCAGCGGGCGGCCGCGCCCCAGCAGGGACAGGAGGCGAAGCTCGAGGCGCTGTCGCCGGACGAGGACGCGGCGGCGGCTGCTCTCGCGGCGGTCCGCGACGCGATGCTCCGCCACTCCGTGCTCCGCGGCCAGGTGGTGAGCTTCACGCCCAGCCCGTACGGCCAGTCGGCGGGTGGGGTCACGTTCCTGCCGCGGATGCAGGTCCCGGCCGAGGACGTCGTGCTGCCCGACGGCACCCTGGAGAAGGTCGAGCGCCAGGTGCTCGGTGTCGCCCGGCACCGGGATCGGTTGCGGGCCGCCGGCCAGCACCTCAAACGCGGCGTCCTGCTCTACGGACCGCCCGGCACGGGCAAGACGCACACGGTCCGCCACCTCCTCGGCGCCGACCCGGGGACCACGGCGATCGTGCTGGCTGGTCAGTCGCTCGCCCTGGTCCGGTTGGCCACCGAAACCGCGCACGCGCTGCAGCCGGCGGTGGTCGTGCTCGAGGACGTCGACCTCATCTCCGAGGACCGGACGCTGCACGCCGGTCCGCAACCGCTGCTGTTCGAGGTGCTCGACGCCATGGACGGCCTGGGCGGCGACGCCGACGTGGCGTTCCTGCTCACCACCAACCGCGCGGACCTCCTGGAGCAGGCGCTGGTTCAGCGCCCGGGCCGGGTAGACCTCGCCGTGGAGATCCCGCTGCCCGACGACGACGCCCGGCTGCGGCTGTTCCGCCTCTACGCCGGTGGGCTCCCGCTCACGCCCGACGCGCTGCGCGAGGCGGCCGGGGCCACGGCCGGGGTGACCGCGTCGTTCGTCAAGGAGGTGATCCGGCGGGCCGTGCTGCTCGCCGCCGAGGCGGACCGCACGGTGGACGACGCAGCACTCCGTGCGGCGGTCGCGGAGCTCACGGACGACACCCAGCGTGTCACCCGGTCGCTGCTCGGGGCCGGGCCGGGTCAGCCCGGGTAGGCCGCGAGGACGGACCGCGCGGCCGCGGCGAGGACGGCGTCGTCCGGCTCGGCGGCCTCGTCCGGGTGGTCCGTCAGCACCGCCAGCACGATCGGCTGGCGCCCGGGGGGCCACACGACCGCGATGTCGTTGCGGGAGCCGTAGCGGCCCGCCGTGCCGGTCTTGTCGCCCACGGTCCAGCCGTCCGGCGTCCCCGCGCGGATCGCGTCGGGCCCCGTCGTGCTCGCGGTGAGCCAGCCGACGTACGTCTCGCGCACTGCGGGGTCGAGCACGTCGCCGAGCGCGTACGTCGCCAGCCCCCCGGCGAGCGCGCGCGGCGTCGAGGTGCGCGCCTCCCCGCCGGGCGTGAACGCGTTGAGCTCCGGCTCGTCGGCGTCGACCCGGGTCGTGGTGTCGCCGCGCGCCGCGAGCGCCGCCTGCAGCGCGGCGGGTCCGCCCAGGTGCCGGAGCAGGACGTTGAGGGCGCCGTTGTCGCTCTCGGACACGGCGGCCGCGCCGAGCGCGGCGATCGTCAGGTCCGTGCCGGCCGCGTCACCGGTCACGGGCGCGTGACCCGCGCCGGCCACGTCGTCCGGCGCGACGGTCAACGGCTCGTCGAGCACCGACGCCGGCCGGCCCGCCAGCACCTCGCCCACGGCCAGCGCCTTGAGCGTCGACGCGTAGCCGAACCGCTCGTCGGCCCGGTACGCGACCGTGGCGCCGGTACCGGTGTCGCGGGCGTAGACGCCGACGCGGCGGCCCGTGGACTCCTCCAGCGCGGCGAGGTCGCCCGCGACCGCAGCGGTGAGGTCCGCCGGTGCCGACAGCGACGGCGTGGTGCCCGGCTCCGGGGGCGCCGTGACCCCGGTCGCCCGCGTGCCGGGTCCCCCGGGAGTGCCCGGCGAGCACGCGGCCGCGAGCACCGCCGTCAGCACGAGCGCCGCCAGGCAGGCCGCCGCCCGGCGCTCAGCGCGCACCCGGCCGCCAGAGCACGATCGCCCCGCGGGCGCCCACGGCCCGCGGGTCCTCGGCCGGGGCGGCGCCGTCCGGGACGGCGCGGCGGCGCTGGCCGCGGCCCATCGCCACGACGTCGCCCGACGGGTGCGCCGTGAACACCCGGCGCCCCGGCTCGGCGAACGGGCGCAGGTACTCGACCTGGCGGCGCAGCCGGTCCACCTCGGACTCGAGCTCCAGGATCCGCTTGATGCCGGCCAGGTTCACGCCCTCCTCCTGGGAGAGCCGCTGCACCTCGCGCAGCGTCGCGATGTCGCGCAGGGAGTACCGCCGGCCGCGCCCGCGGGTGCGGCCGGGCTGCACCAGCCCGAGCCGGTCGTACTGCCGCAGGGTCTGCGGGTGCATGCCCGCGAGCTCGGCGGCGACCGAGATCACGTAGACCTGCGCGTCCTCCGAGACCATCCCCGCCACCTCCTCCTGTCGGTCGTCCGTGGGCGGGCCCGGGCGCGCCCGGGGCGCGGTGCCCCGTGCGCGCCGACCCGTCAGTCCTTCGCGCGCGCCAGCAGGTCGGCCCGCGGGTCCTCGCCGGACGTCGCGATGCCGAACGCCTGCACGGCCTCCTTCGCGGCGGCGCTGAGCCGCTGCGGGACGACGACCTGCACGGTGACCAGCAGGTCCCCGGTGCCGCTCGTCGTGGTGACGCCGCGGCCCTTGACCCGCAGCGTCCGGCCCGACGGGGTGCCCGCCGGGATCTTCAGGCGCACCTGCCCGCCGTCGAGGGTCGGCACGGGCACCTCGGCGCCCAGCGCGGCCTCGTCGAAGGCGACCGGCAGGGTCACCCGGAGGTTGTTCCCGTCCAGCGCGAACACCGGGTGCGGCGTCACGCGCACGGTGACCTCGAGGTCGCCCGCGGGCGCGCCGTTCTCCCCGGGGCGGCCCTTGCCGCGCAGCCGGATCTTCTGCCCGTCCCGCACGCCGGCGGGGATGCGGGCCTTGACGGTCCGCCCCTCGACGCCGAGCGCCACGGTCGAGCCCTCCACGGCCTGCCGGAACGGCAGCGTCGTCACGGCCGCCAGGTCGGCGCCGCGCCGGGCGGTGCGGCCCTGGCCGAAGCCGCCGCCCCCGCCGAACAGGCCGCCGAGCAGGTCCTCGAACCCGCCGCCGCCCGCGCTCGCGCCGCCGGTGCCCGCGCCCTGCGGGAACCGCACGCGGGTGCCGCCCGCGCCGCCGCCGAACACGCCGCCGAACAGGTCCTCGAAGCCGCCGTTGGCGCCACCGGCGCCACCCGGGCCACCCGCGCCCGCGCGGAACCGCGCGCCGCCGGCCATCGCCCGGAGCTGGTCGTACTGCTGCCGCTGCTCCGGGTCGGAGAGGACCGCGTAGGCCTCGCCGACCTCCTTGAACTTCGCCTCGGCCGCCGCGTCCCCCGGGTTGTGGTCGGGGTGCATGGTGCGGGCGAGCTTGCGGTACGCCTTCTTGATCGTGGCCGCGTCCGCGTCCTTGGCGACGCCGAGCACGGCGTAGAAGTCCTTCTCCAGCCAGTCCTGACCGCTCACGACGCCTCCTTCCGCTCTCTCGTCCGGTCCACCGGGGCGTGCGTCCCGCCCCGGACCGGGGTCGACCCCACGGCCGGGGCCGCGCCGTCACGACGCGGCCCCTGCCGGTGGGTCCTGATGATGCCCGTCACGCCTCCGGGTCGACGACCGCCACCCGGGCGGCGCGGATCACGCGCTCGCCCATGCGGTAGCCCGGCTGCAGCACCTGCTGCACCGTCGGCTCCGTGACGTCGGCCGAGTGCCCGTGCATGAGCGCCTCGTGCACCGTCGGGTCGAACGGCTCGCCGGCGGCGCCGTAGCGCTCGATGCCGAACCGCCCCAGGGTGCCCTCGAGCTTCTCCGCGATCGACGCGAACGGCCCGACCAGGTCGCCGTGCTGGCGCGCCAGCTCGATGTCGTCGAGGACGCTGATCAGCGCCTCGGCGACCGCCGCGACGCCCTGGTCCCGGGCGGTGAGCGCCTCGGCCTTGGACCGCTTCACGTACGCGGAGTACTGCTGCTCGAGGTTGAAGTAGTCGGCGTTCCGCCGCTGCAGCTCGTCGAGCCGCTCGGCGGCGAGCTTCTGCGCCTCGACCAGGCCCTCCAGGACCACGGCCTCCTCGGCGGCGGTCGCCGCCGCCTCGGCCTCGGCCAGGACCTGCTCCTCGGCGGTCGGCTCACGCAGCTCCCCGGTCTCCGGGTCGATGCGCCGCTTGTCGGTCACGCGCGGGGCCTCCTCCTCGGGATCGCGCCCCTGCGGGTTCGGCTGGTCCGTCACTTCTTGTCACCCTCGTCGTCGACGATCTCGGCGTCCACCACGTCGTCGTCCTGCGCGGACGACGCGTCACCCGCCGGGGCCTGGTCGGCGGCCGGCTGCTCGGCGGACTGGTTCGCCGAGTACAGCGCCTCGCCGATCTTCTGCGACGCGGTGACCAGGGCGGTCTGCTTCGCGGTGACCTCGGCCAGGTCCTCGCCCTCGAGCGCCTTCTTCAGGTCGTCGACGCTCCTGCGGACCTCGGTCTTCACGTCGTCGGACAGCTTGTCGTCGTTGTCGGCGAGCAGCTTCTCCGTGGAGTACACGAGCTGCTCGGCGGAGTTGCGGGTCTCCGCCTCCTCGCGACGCTTCTTGTCCTCGGCGGCGTGCGCCTCGGCCTCCTTGACCATGCGGTCGATCTCGTCCTTCGGCAGGCCGGAGCCGCCGGAGATCGTCATCGACTGCTCCTTGCCCGTGCCGCGGTCCTTGGCGGACACGTGCACGATGCCGTTCGCGTCGATGTCGAAGGTGACCTCGATCTGCGGGACGCCGCGCGGGGCCGGCGCGATGCCGGTCAGCTCGAACGTGCCCAGCGGCTTGTTGTCCCGCGCGAACTCGCGCTCGCCCTGGAACACCTGGATCAGCACGGACGGCTGGTTGTCCTCGGCCGTCGAGAAGATCTCGCTGCGCTTGGTCGGGATGGCCGTGTTGCGCTCGATGAGCTTGGTCATCACGCCGCCCTTGGTCTCGATGCCGAGGGACAGCGGGGTCACGTCGATCAGCAGGACGTCCTTGCGGTCCCCCTTGATGACACCGGCCTGCAGCGCGGCACCGACGGCCACGACCTCGTCCGGGTTGACGCCCTTGTTGGGCTCCTTGCCGTCGGTCAGCTCGCGCACGACGTCCGCCACGGCGGGCATGCGGGTCGAGCCGCCGACGAGCACGACGTGGTCGATGTCGGCGACCTTGATGCCGGCGTCGCGGATGACCGCGTGGAACGGCGCCTTGGTCCGCTCGAGCAGGTCGGCCGTCATCTGCTGGAACTGCGCCCGGGTGAGCTTCTCGTCCAGGTGGATCGGGCCGTTCTCGCTCATCGAGAGGTACTGCAGGCTGATGTTGGTGCTCGTCGCGGACGACAGCTCCTTCTTGGCCTGCTCCGCCGCCTCGCGCAGACGCTGCACGGCGATCTTGTCCTTCGCCAGGTCGACGCCGGTGGAGTTCTTCACCTGGCCGACCAGCCACTCGACGATCCGGTTGTCCCAGTCGTCGCCGCCGAGGCGGTTGTCGCCGGAGGTCGCGCGGACCTCGATGGTCGAGAAGTCGTCGTCCTTGCCCACCTCGAGCAGGGAGACGTCGAACGTGCCGCCGCCGAGGTCGAAGACGAGGATCAGCTCGTCCTCCTTGCCCTTCTCCAGGCCGTAGGCCAGGGCCGCCGCGGTGGGCTCGTTGACGATGCGCAGGACGTTGAGGCCCGCGATCTGGCCGGCGTCCTTGGTCGCCTGGCGCTCGGCGTCGTTGAAGTACGCCGGGACGGTGATGACGGCGTCGGTGACGGGCTCGCCCAGGTACTCCTCGGCGTCGCGCTTCAGCTTGCCGAGCACGCGGGCGGAGATCTCCTGCGCCGTGTACTTCTTGTCGTCGATCTCGGTCGTCCAGTCCGTGCCCATGTGGCGCTTGACGGACGCGATCGTGCGGTCGACGTTGGTGACGGCCTGCCGCTTGGCGACCTCACCGACGAGGACCTCACCGGTCTTGGAGAACGCCACGACCGAGGGGGTCGTGCGCGCGCCCTCCGCGTTGGCGATGACCGTGGGCTCCCCGCCCTCGAGGACGGCCACCACGGAGTTGGTGGTGCCCAGGTCGATGCCGACTGCTCGTGCCATGTCTGTGCTCCTTCGTCGTGCTGCTGCGTGATCCGGCGCTCGGCCGCCCGGGCGGGGCGGTGGCGCCTTGAGCCTGCTGCACTCAAGTCTGCGTCGCGGTCGGTCGTGGTGCAACTCCGCGGCGGCGAACTTGAGTCCACCCCACTCAACTCACGCCTCACGCGAAATGTTCCCACCCTCCCCCGAGGCACCACCGGTCGCCGAGAACGCAGAAGACGCGGGGTTCGACGGGCGTGAACCCCGCAGCTGGTGCGATCTCGATGAGACTCGACCGCGAGCCCGGGGGTGGGCCGGCGTCAGGCGCGAGCGGCCCGGCGCTGCTCCCACTGCTCCCGGGTGATCTCGTACCGGTAGCCGCCGAGCTCCGCACCCTCGACCGCGAGCATGTCCTCGGGGGTCGGCAGCGTCTGCGCCACCGTCATCCCCGCCTTCTCCATGACGCGCTGCGACGGGCGGTTCAGCGCCATCGTCGCGCCCCAGACGACGCGCACGTCGAGGTCGGTGAACGCCCTGGCGAGGAGGGCCGACGACACCTCCGTCGCGTAGCCGCGACCCCAGGCGGCGCGGCGCAACCGGTAGCCGAGCTCGACCTCGTCCAGCGGGCCGTCGCGCTCGGGCCGCAGGCAGAACCACCCGAGGAACGCCCCGCCCGCCGTCTCGTACGCGGCGAACAGGCCGAACCTGCCGGCCCACCGGTCGTAGCCCGCGAGGACGCTCGGCAGGTCGCGCTCGCGGACCAGCTCCGGCGCGGTCGGCTCGCCGCCGGACAGGTAGCGCATCACCGCGGGGTCGCTGTCGAGCTCGACGAGCAGGTCGGCGTCGGACGGGGCGAACGGTCGCAGCGTCACGCGCTCGGTGCGCAGGTAGGACGTGTCCACGGCGGCCAGCATGCCGGACCGGCCGGCCGGGGCGGCAGCGCCCCGGCCGACCTCGTCGGTCAGATGAGCTCGACGCGGTCCGCCTGCGGGCCGCGGTCGCTCTGGCGGACCTGGTACCGGACGCGGTCGCCCTCGAACAGGGCCTCCTCGCCGCGCAGCACCGACACGTGCACGAACAGGTCCGGCCCGCCGTCGTCGGGCGTGATGAAGCCGAAGCCGCGGTCGCCGTCGTAACGCGCGACGACGCCCTGGCCACCGCGCGCCGATCCGCGGGGCGCCGGCCCCCGACCCGAGTCGCGCCGGTCCGATCCGCCACGGCCGCCGCGGGACCCGCCGCCGACCAGCCGGACGCCCTGCGCCTGCAGGCCCTTGTCGCCCTCCGAGGCCCGGTAGCTCACGCGGTCGCCCTCGACCAGCTCGGTCACGTCCCCGGACAGCGACCGGGCGTGCACGAACACGTCCTGCTCCCCGGAGTCGGGGGTGATGAAGCCGAAGCCCTTGCCCGCGTCGTACCAGGTCACGGTGCCGTCGGCGCCGTCGTTCCGCGCGGCGCCCCGGATGGCGCCCGCACCGGCGCCGGCCGCGAGCGGCAGCACGTGGTCCGCCTGCGGGCCCTTCTCGCCCTCGACGACCAGGAACGCGACCGGCTGGCCGTCGGTGAGGACGCCGCCGCCGACGATCGCCGAGCTGTGCACGAAGATCTCGCCCGCGCCGTCGTCCCGGGTCAGGAAGCCGTAACCCTTGGCCGGCTCGTACCAGTTGACCGTGCCGAGCACGCCGAGCGCGGCGTCCGAGGCGACCTCACCGGTGACCCGGACCTGACGCGCCTGCGGCCCGCGGTCGCTCTCGCCGATCTCGAACTCGACGGACTGCCCCTCGCGGAGCGACGCCGGACCGTCCTGGCCGACGATCTCGGACGCGTGGACGAACAGGTCCTCGGCGTCGTCGCCGAGGGCGAGGAAGCCGAACCCTCGCTCGGTGTCGAACCAGCGGACGGTTCCCTGCGGCACGGTGGTACTCCTCGTGGTGATGGCGGTTGCTGCCACCCAGTGTCCCCCCGTCGCCCGCGCGGGACGAACCGCTCGCGGACGCCGGGGCGGTAGCGTCGCCGCGTGGTCCGTCGGCGCAAGGTCTCGTCCGGGGCGTCGCCGTCCACCCGCGCGCGCTACGCGAAGCGCCGGCGCCGCCGGGTCGCCCTCGCGGACAACGACCTGGTGCCGGCCGAGTGGGACACCCTCGTCGCCGCCTGGGGCGGCTGCTGCGCGTACTGCGGGAGCGCGACCGGCGCGCTGCAGCGGGACTGCGTCCTGCCGATCTCGCGCGGTGGCCGGTACACGCTGGAGAACGTCGTCCCGGCGTGCGCGTCGTGCAACGCGAGCAAGCACAACGACGAGGTCACCGGGTGGCTCCGGCGCAAGAAGCTGGACGAGCGGGCCTTCCTGGTCCGGCACGCGACGATCCTGCGCGACCTGCGCCCGGCCGACCCGCTCGACCGCGCGTGAGCACGCCCGTCGCCGAGTGTCCAGGAGGTCGACCGGGTCGGGCGGGCCTGTCCGGCGGGTCGTGGACACTCGGCGCGGTGGGCGCGCGCGGGGTCGTGTGAGCAGGCGCACCCTCGGGTTCCGGGGGGTGGCCGCGTACGATTCTCCGGGCCCCGCGCGACCGCGGCGGCCTCACCCTCCCAGGACGGACGGCGCATGAGCGCGCAGACGACCACGCCCGCGCAGCAGCCGGGCGAGGCCCCCGGCACGGACCTCGACCTCGCGACCGGGGCCGACGTGCCGCCCGGCGTCGACCCCGCCGAGTTCGCCGTCTTCCTGCGCGTCGCCGACCAGGTCGCCGCCCTGCCCCAGACGCACCCGCAGCACACCGCCGCCCGCCGTGCCGCGTCGGCGATGTTCAAGGCCGCCAAGAAGCACCGCCGCGGCGAGAAGCGCCGGCTGATCGCCGAGGCCGACGCCGCCGTGGTCGCCGCGACCGCGACCGGCAGCCCGGGCCGCATCGACGACGAGACGGCCGGCATCCCGATCAGCTCGGCGACCACCGGTGCGGTCGCCGGCACGCTGCTGCGCCCGCGCCCGTGCTACGTCTGCAAGCAGGACTACACGGTCGTCGACGCGTTCTACCACCAGCTGTGCCCGGACTGCGCGGCCCTGCACCACGCCAAGCGGGACGCGCGCACCGACCTCACGGGCCGCCGCGCGCTGCTCACCGGCGGCCGCGCCAAGATCGGCATGTACATCGCGCTGCGGCTGCTGCGTGACGGCGCCGACCTGACGATCACGACCCGGTTCCCGAAGGACGCCGTCCGCCGGTTCAGCGCGATGGACGACTCCGCCGACTGGCTGCACCGGCTGCACGTCGTCGGGATCGACCTGCGCGACCCGGCCCAGGTGGTGTCGCTCGCCGACCACGTCGCCGCCCAGGGCCCGCTGGACATCCTCATCAACAACGCCGCGCAGACCGTGCGGCGGTCGCCGGGGGCGTACGCGCGGATCGCCGACGCCGAGGACGCGCCGCTCGACGCGGACGCCGCGCGGATGATCACCACGTTCGGCCGCACGAGCGACGCCCACCCGCGGGCGCTCGCCGGGTCGGTCAGCGAGCTGACCAGCCCCGCCCTGGCGATCGAGCGGGCGGGGCGCGCCGCCGCGGAGGAGCTGACCGCGCAGTCGCTCACCGCCGAGGCCGCGAGCCTGGAGCGGCTGGTCGCCGGGACGTCGATCGACGCCGGCGGGCTGATCCCCGACGTCGCCGAGACGAACTCCTGGGTCGCGACGGTCGACGACGTCGACCCGATGGAGCTGCTCGAGGTCCAGCTCTGCAACCAGACGGCGCCGTTCATCCTGGTGAGCCGGCTGCGTGCCGCCCTGGCGGCGTCGCCCGCGCGCCGGACGTACATCGTGAACGTCTCCGCGATGGAGGGCGTCTTCGCCCGCGGGTACAAGGGCCCCGGCCACCCGCACACGAACATGAGCAAGGCCGCGCTGAACATGCTGACCCGCACGAGCGCGGGCGAGATGCTCGAGGACGGCATCCTGATGACCGCCGTCGACACCGGGTGGATCACCGACGAGCGCCCGCACCCGACGAAGGTGCGGCTCGCCGAGGAGGGCTTCCACGCGCCGCTGGACCTGGTCGACGGCGCCGCGCGGGTGTACGACCCGATCGTGCGAGGCGAGGCCGGCGAGGACCTGTACGGCTGCTTCCTCAAGGACTACGCGCGCTCCCCGTGGTGAGCGCCTGACCCGACCCCACCCCGAACGGCCCGACGCACGCCCGCGTCGGGCCGTTCGTCGTCGCGGGCGCGCCCGCGGAGCCCGTCGGTATTCAGTGTTGCCAAGTACCGGTACCTAGCGTTACGTTGTACCGGTAGTCAGCGACACCGAGTACAGGAGCTCACGATGGCCAACCAGATGACCGAGATGCTCAAGGGCACGCTCGAGGGCATCGTCCTCGCGATCCTCGAGGCGCGGCCGGCGTACGGGTACGAGATCACCGCGCAGCTCCGGGACGAGGGATTCGCCGATCTGGCCGAGGGCACGGTCTACGCGCTCCTCGTCCGCATCGAGCAGCGCGGGTTCGTCGACGTCGAGAAGGTCCCGTCCGAGAAGGGACCCCCGCGCAAGGTCTACTCGCTCAACGCCGCGGGCCGGGTCCAGCTGGACGAGTTCTGGGCCACCTGGGCGTTCCTCGCCGGGCGGATCGAGCACCTCCGCGCCGCGCACACCGACCGCACCACCGGCTCCACCCACCGCACCACCGACCGCACCGAAGGGGACGACTGACATGGTCGCGAAGTGGATCGAGGCCCTGACGGGCTCGCTCGAGCAGAAGAAGCAGTACCGGCAGGCCATGGCCCGGATCAAGGCGCTGCCCGAGCCGTACCGCACCGCCGCGAAGGCCACCCACCGGTACCTGATGTACTCCGGGGGCGTCACGGACGGCGACACCATGATCACGATGTTCACCGACCTCGCCGACCTGTGGGACCGCGCCGCGGCCGACGGCACGCCGGTCCGCGACGTCGTGGGCGACGACCCGGTCGAGTTCGCCGAGACCTTCAGCCAGGCGTACGTCGGCGAGCGGTGGATCGACAAGGAGCGCGCCCGCCTCACCCAGGCGATCGAGGACGCGGAGCAGGGCGGCCCCCGGTGACCGCCGCCGGGGCCGCCGCGCCCGCGCCGCCCGCCGTCGCCGTCCGCGGCGTCGAGAAGTCGTTCGGCGACCTGCGCGTGCTGCGGGGCGTCGACCTGGAGGTGGCGCCCGGGACCATCGTGGCGCTGCTGGGGTCGAACGGGGCCGGCAAGACGACCCTCGTCCGCATCCTGGCCACCCTCCTGAAGCCCGACGCGGGCACCGCCACGGTGCACGGGTTCGACGTGGTCGGCCAGGCCGCCGACGTGCGGGAGTCGATCAGCCTCACGGGCCAGTTCGCGGCCGTCGACGGGATGCTGACCGGCCGGGAGAACCTGGCGCTCGTCGCCCGGCTCCGGCACCTGCCGGACCCGGGCGCGGTCGCCGACCGCCTGCTCGACCGGTTCGCCCTCACGGAGGCCGGCGGGCGACGGGCGTCGACCTACTCCGGCGGCATGCGCCGGCGGCTGGACATCGCCATGAGCCTGATCGGCGACCCGCCGGTGATCTTCCTCGACGAGCCGACCACCGGGCTCGACCCGCAGGCCCGCAACGAGGTCTGGCGGACCGTCGAGGAGCTCGCCGGCGGCGGCACGACCGTCCTGCTCACCACGCAGTACCTGGACGAGGCGGAGCGCCTCGCCGACCGGATCGCCATCCTGCACGAGGGGACGATCATCCAGGACGGCACGCTCGCCGAGCTCAAGCGGCTCCTCCCGCCCGCGCGGGTCGAGTACGTCGAGAAGCAGCCCACGCTCGAGGACGTCTTCCTCGCCCTCGTCGGCGCCGGCGACCAGCCGGCCGGGAAGGACCCGCGATGAGCGCCACCGCCACCGCCCACGTCGTCGGCGACACCGTCGCCCTCACCGACCGGTCGCTGCGGCACATCCTGCGCAGCCCCGACACGATCATCACGACCGCGGTCACCCCGGTCGCCCTCATGCTGCTGTTCGTCTACGTGTTCGGCGGGGCGATCCACGGCGGCTCCACCGCGTCGTACGTCGACTACCTGCTGCCCGGCATCCTGCTCATCACGATCGCGTCGGGCGTCGCGTACACGGCCTACCGGCTGTTCCTCGACCTGCAGGGCGGGATCGTCGAGCGGTTCCAGTCGATGCCGATCGCCCGGCCGAGCGTCCTGTGGGCGCACGTGCTCACGTCGATGGCGGCCAACCTCACGTCGGTGGTGCTGGTCGTCGGCATCGCCCTGCTGATGGGGTTCCGCACCGGGGCGTCCGTCCTCGCGTGGCTGGCCGTCACCGGGATCCTGGTCCTGTTCACCCTCACGCTGACCTGGATCGCGGTGCTCGCGGGGCTCTCCGCGAAGACGGTGGACGGGGCGAGCGCGTTCTCCTACCCGCTCATCTTCCTGCCGTTCATCAGCTCGGCGTTCGTGCCGACCGGCTCGATGCCGGCCGCGGTCGCCTGGTTCGCGGAGCACCAGCCGGTGACCGCCGTGGTCGACTCGATCCGGGCGCTGTTCGCGCAGCAGCCGGTCGGCGCCGACCTGTGGGTGGCGCTGGCGTGGCTCGTCGGGATCCTCGCGCTGGCGTACGCGCTGGCCGTCCGCGCCTACCGCCGCAAGGTGGGCTGAGCGCGACCGGCCCCGAGGACGGCCGGACCCGCCCCCGCGGCGGGTCCGGCCGTCGTCGCCGTCAGGCGGGCGTCCCGCACCCCAGGCCCGCGAGCCACTGCGCCGCACGCGCCGGGGCGTCCACCGCCGGCACCGCCTCGTCCGGGGGGATCGGCTCGTCCCCGAACAGCTCGCCGGTGCGGGCCCGGGTCTGGCCGACGGTGAGCACCAGCGTGGAGCCGCTGTACAGCGTGGTCGACCGGTTCACGCTCGCGTAGCCGGCGGTGGGCTCGCCGAACGTCCGGGTGTCGTCCAGGCCCCGGAACGCGAGCAGCACCTGCTCCCCCGAGCTCCCGGTCCCGCCGTCGGTGAGGACGGCCACCGGCACGTCCAGCGCCGTCGCCCCGCTCTGGGTGCGCGTGGGCGTGCCGCCCCCGGTGAACCGGCCGTCGTCGACCCGCAGGTCGGTCACGCGGTCGCCGACGACGAACGACCCGGTGACGCCCTCCGGGAGCAGCGGGGCCAGCCCGGCCACCATCGGGCCCATGTCCCCGCCGCCGTTGCCCCGCAGGTCGACGACGACGCCGCACGCCCCCGACCCGGCCAGGCCGGCGGCGATCGTCTCGGCGTAGGCGTCGCCGGCCGCGGTGCCGCCCGTGAACGCCGGCACGACCGCCGTCGCGATCCCGCCGTCCACCCGCACGGACGGGGCGAGGTCGTCGGCGGTGCCGCCACCGGCCGCCCCCGGGGGCAGCACCGTCGAGTGGTGCCCGCCGGCGACCACCACCGCCGCACGCAGCACGTCGTCCGCCTCGGCGAACGACGTCACCTGCTCCAGCGCCGTCAGGGCGGAGGCGCGCGCCTCGTCCCACGCCGGGCCGCGGGCGTACAGGCCGGCCTCCATCTGCCGCACCGCGTCCTGCCCGTACCGGGCGGGGCTGGGCGGCACCACCCAGAGCCCCACCCGGGGACCCAGCTGCCACGCCGCCACCCCGGTCGCCGTCACCGCCACCACGCCGACCACCGCCACTGCCCGCGCGACCCGTCGCGCCGTCCGCCGTCCGCCCCGCACTCCCGCGCTCCCTCGTCCCGCTCGCACAGGACCACGGTGCCGCGGACGCGCAGGTCAGCGCGTCCCACCACGGGATCGACCCGCGTCCCACCAGGGGATGAGCCGCACGCCGCCGGGTCAGACGGACGTCAGGACCGGCGCGAACGGCACCAGCTCCTCGCGGCCGCCCTCGACGACCAGGCAGGTGCTCTCCGGGACCTCGAGCCACGCGCCCTTGAGGTCGCCGAGCGGCTCCGAGACGACGATCCGGGTGTCGTCGGACAGCCCGTGCAGCACCGGGTTGTCCGGGTACTGCGCCCGCAGCACCGCGACGTCCCGGTTCCGGAACAGCGACCGCGACCGGCCCTCGGAGGAGTACCGGAACGTCCACAGCCGCTGGCCGTCGGTCGTCGCGAACGTCCCCTGCACCGGGAACGGCACGCCGTGCCGGAGCGCGACGTCCTCGATCAGGCCCACCGCCCGGGCCACGGCCGCCGGGGGGTCGTCGGTGAGCCCGAAGGTCAGGGCCAGGTAGAACAGCGTCTCCGAGTCGGTCGAGCCCTCGATGAGGGGGTACAGCGTCGGGTCGACGGCGAGCCGCAGGTCGCGCTTCAGGGTGCTGAACCCGTTGATCACGCCGTTGTGCGCGAACAACCACTGCCCGTGCCGGAACGGGTGGCAGTTGGTCTGCTGCACGGCGGTCCCGGTCGTCGCGCGGATGTGGGCGATCACCATGCCGGACCGGATGTGCTGCGAGAGCTCGCGCAGGTTCCGGTCGCTCCACGCCGGCTCGATGCTCCGGAACAGGCCCGGGATCGGGGAGTGGTCGTCGTACCAGCCGACCCCGAACCCGTCGCCGTTCATCGGCTCGACGCCCAGCCGGCTGTGCCGGCTCTGCATCACGAGCGAGTTCTCCGGCTTGTACAGCAGCTCGTCGAGCGTCACCGGCGATCCGGTGTACGCGAGCCATCGGCACATGGCAGCCTCCCGTGGGGTGGGGCCCGCGCCGTCGCCGGCCCTCCGTGGCCACTGTGCACCGGGGCCTCGCAGGCGGGCCCCGGTGCCCGCGAGGTCAGCCCTCGGTCGGCGTCGGCTCGGCCGCGGCCGGCGCGGCCTGCCGCCGGTGCAGCGCGAGGTAGCCGGCGGAGGCGGCGGCGGCGGAGGCCATGGCCGCCACGACGAGCCAGGTGTCGGCCTCCAGCCTCGTCGCGACGACGCCGAGGACGAGCAGCAGACGAGGACCCGGCCCCGCGTCCGTCCCGCGGCGGAGCCGCGACGCGGTCGGCCTACGCCTCGGGGTCCCACCGGGACGGCACGAGGTCGGCCAGCAGCGTCCGGTGCGCCCACCGGGCCCACGCGAGGGCGCTCCACCCGCCCCGCCGCACGAGCGCGTTCCACGTCTCCGGCCCGAGCACGAGCGCCACCACGTCGGTCGCCCGCTCGACGTCGAGACCCGGCCGGAGCACCCCGTCCCGGTCGCACGCCTCGACGAGCAGCCGGTGCACGGCCCGCCGGCGCGCCTCGTCCCGCTCCCACGCGGCGTGCAGCACCGGGTCGCCGAC
This sequence comes from Cellulomonas hominis, assembly GCF_005239125.1. Classification (GTDB taxonomy): domain Bacteria; phylum Actinomycetota; class Actinomycetes; order Actinomycetales; family Cellulomonadaceae; genus Cellulomonas; species Cellulomonas hominis_A. The sequence goes on from NZ_SZYE01000017.1 coordinate 17,495, forward strand.
CGCGTGCGCCCGCACCAGGTCCTGCACCGCGGCGGCACGGCCGAGCAGCTCGGCGGCGCCGCGGGCGTGCAGGAAGACCCGGCGGGCGGGGTCCGGCTCCGCGACGACGGCGCGCACCCAGGGCTGGTCGGCCAGGTCGGGCGCGGCGTCCCGGCGGTCTGCGCCGTCGACGGCGTGGTCGAGGCAGCCGACGAGGATGTCGGACTTCGACGGGTAGGAGTAGTAGACGGTCTGGACCCCGAGCCCCGCCGCCCGCCCGACGGCGGTGATCGTGGTCGGGCCGTACCCGTCGGCGAGGAACAGCCGCGTCGCCGCCTCGGCGATCCGCGCGCGCGACGCGGCGGCCCGCGCGACGCGCCCGTCCCGGGGTGCTGCGGTCTCGCTGCTGGTCACGCCGGTAACCGTAGCAGCACTACACATACCTTCTCGTAGCGCCGCTCCCACAACCACGCCCCGGGCCCGCCCCCACTCGCCCACCTCACCGCCACCCCACCCCGGATCGTCCGCCGAGATGGCACCTCTCGGCTGCGATCAGGGCGTTCACGACAGCCGAGAGCTGCCATCTCGGGGATGGTGGGCTCGTGGGGTTGTCGGAGTTGCGCTACGGAAAGCGCGTCAGTGACCCGTCGCCAGCAGGAGGAGCAGGGCCAGGTTGAGGGCCACCACCAGGACGACCACGACCACCAGCACCCCCTGCAGCCGCGGGCCGTTCGCGTGCCGGCCCATCAGCGACCGGTCCCGGTTCAGCCGGACCAGCGGGATGACCGCGAACGGGATGCCGAAGCTCAGCACCACCTGGCTCACCACCAGCGTCCACGTCGGGTCCGCGCCCACGCCGAGCAGCACCAGCGCCGGGACCAGGGTGATCGCCCGCCGGACCAGCAGCGGGATGCGCCGGTGGATCAGGCCCTCCATCACGGCGGCCCCGGCGTAGCAGCCGACCGATGTGGACGCGAGGCCGGACGCGAGGAGCCCGATCGCGAACACCACGCCGACGACCGGGCCGAGGGCCCCGCTGATCGCCGCGTGCGCGCCCTCGATGGTGTCGGTGCCCTCGACGCCGCGCAGGTTGGCGGCCGCCAGCAGCAGCAGGCCGATGTTCACGGTGCCGGCGAGCGTCAGCGCCGCGCCGACGTCCCACCGGGTCGCCCGTAGCAGCCCGGACCGCGCCGACTCGTCGGGCACCCGGCCGAACCGGTCCCGGCTCAGCGCGGAGTGCACGTAGATGGCGTGCGGCATGACCGTGGCGCCGAGCATCGACGCCGCGAGCAGCACCGAGTCCGTGCCGGCGAACCGCGGGACCAGGCCGCCGAGCATCTCGCCCGGGTCCGGCGGACCCACCAGCAGCCCGGCGAGGAAGCCGACCACGATCACGAGCAGCAGGCCGACGATCACCGTCTCGAACCGCCGCTGCCCGTACCGGTTCTGCGTCGCCAGGAGCAGCATCGAGACGCCGCCGACGATCAGGCCGCCGACCACCAGCGGGAGCCCGAACAGCAGGTTCAGCGCGATCGCCCCGCCGACCACCTCGGCGATGTCGGTGGCCGCCGCGACGACCTCGGCCTGCGCCCAGTACGCGAGCCGCGACCGGCGCCGCAGCCGCTGCCCCAGCACACCCGGCAGCGAGTCGCCCGTGACGATGCCGAGCTTGGCGGACTGGTACTGCACGAGGACGGCCATCGCGTTGGCGCCGACCAGCACCCAGAGCAGCAGGTAGCCGTACCGCGCGCCCGCGGTCAGGTTCGCGGCGACGTTGCCCGGGTCCACGTAGGCGATCGCCGCGACGAACGCGGGGCCGAGCAGGGGCAGCACGCGGCCGCGCCGCACGGCCTGCCGATCAGTCGTGGTGGCCACCGCACCTCCAAGTTCGGTCGTCCGAACTCAGTGTAGGCACGAGAGTTCGGATACCCGAACTCTCCTCGGTGCCGCGCCACCGCGCACGCGGGACGAGCCGGCAGGCGGCCCGCCGCCGGGTCAGGCCGCGGCGGCCTCGACCTCGCGGCGCCACCGGCCGTCGACCCGCGCGAACCCGACGCGCTCGAGGTACGGCCCCGTGTCCCGCGCGTCCTCGGCGACGACGAGCGACCGCAGCCCCGTCCCGGCGAACACCCCCGACCGCCGGTAGACGAACTCGCCGGGCGCGAAGTCGCGGAACCGCGGCGTGACCCAGTCGAGCTCGACCTCGCCGACCCCGTCACCGGCGTCCCGGACCACCACGACGCCGACGGTCTCGTCGCCCCGCAGGACCAGGTAGGCCCAGCGGGAGCCGCCCGCGGCTTCACCCGCGTCGTCACCCGGAAGGCCGAACGACGGGTAGTAGCGGGCGATGTCGTCCGCGTGCACCCCGAGCACGTGCCGCAGGTAGTGGTCGCCCGCGCCGACCGGCACGACCTCGTACACGTCGGCGTCGTGCCGCTCCCGCGTCAGCCGCCACAGCCAGTACGCGTCGATCACCGCGATCACGCCGTTCATGGCGGCGAACGGCCAGATGCCGACGACCGTGTTGTACGCGGTCGCGATGACGGAGCCGGCGAAGTTCAGCCACCGGAACCGCAGGACCCGGGCCTGCATCAGCGACACGACGACGAGGACGGACCCGACCCACCCGATGATCTCCAGGACTGGCATGGCGCGAACCGTACCGGGCGGGCGGCCCCCGGGCCCGGGACCCGGTTCCGGTAGCGGCGCTCCGGAAACCGCGGGACGCCCCGGAAATCCGTGGCCCGCCGCGGCGGCCCCGACGACCATGGTCCGCATGACCGCCTCCGCCGCCACCCGGCCGCACCTGGTCCCGCTCCCCGTGCCCGCCACGCTCGACGCCCCGGACGCCTGGCTGCTGCACGGCCTGGTCGACGCGGCGAACGCCGCCGTGCTCGACGCCTGGGGCGACCTCGACCACGCGCGGACCCCCGGCGAGGTCCTGGCCGGGCTGCGGCACCAGGAGTACGCCGAGAAGCTGCGGTTCGTGGCGCTCGACGCCCCCGTCGAGGACGGCCCCGCCGACCCGGCCCGCGTGCTCGGCTACCTGGCGCTGAACCTGCCGCGGCAGGACAACACGCACACCGGCCTGCTGCAGCTGGACGTCCGACCCGGGCACCGCGGACGCGGGATCGGCTCGGCACTGCACGAGCTCGCGGTGGCGACGGCCCGCGACCGGGGGCGCAGCATGCTGACCACGTCGACGGACCACGTCGCCGAACCTGACCCGGCGGCCGACGCCCTGGTGCCGAGCACCGGCACCGGACGCGTCCCGGCGGCGCACCCGGGGGTCCGGTTCCTGGTCCGCCGCGGCTGGGACCTGGAGCAGGTCTCCCGCCGATCCGTCCTGGACCTCCCGGTGCCCGCCGACCGCCTCGCGGCGCACGCCGCGGACGCGGCCGCCGCGGCCGGGCCGGACTACCGCGTCGTGCTGTGGGAGGGCCGGTGCCCGGACGACCTGCTCGACGCGTTCGCGCTGCTCCAGACCCGGATGAGCACCGACGCCCCGGCGGGCGGGCTCGACCTGCGCGAGGACGTCTGGGACGGCACCCGCGTGCGGGACGCCGAGCGGTCGTTCGCGGAGCGGGGCCTCACCTACCGCGTCGCGGCGGCGCTGCACGGACCGACCGGGGTGCTGGCGGCGTTCACCGCCCTGGTCTCGCGCCCGGACACGGACGAGTACGTGGACCAGGACGACACGCTCGTCCTGCGCGACCACCGCGGCCGCCGCCTCGGGATGCTGGTCAAGTGCGCGAACCTCGCCCGGCTCGCCGAGGTGCAGCCGGGCGCGCGCCGGGTCGGCACCTGGAACGCGGAGGAGAACGCGCACATGCTCGCGATCAACGTGGCGCTGGGGTTCCGGCCCGCCGGCGGCGCCGGCGAGTGGCAGCTCCGGCTGGGGTGAGCCGTCCGGGACGACAGGTCAGCCGCCGACGACGGCCACCGCACCATCCTCGGCGGCGAGCCGCACCCGGTCCCCCGGCTCCGGGGCCCCGGTCCCGCCGGCGGGGAGCGCCGCCGCGACCCGCACGTCCTCGGGCTCCAGCACCGCGACGACCTCCGCCCGGCCGCGCCGGGTCCGACGCTCCGCGACGACGGCCGCGCGCACCGGGGTCGCCGACCCGGGCTCGGGTTCGGCGGGGCCGAGCACCCGCCAGCCGCCCGCGGCCACCGCGAGCGCCGCACCTCCCGGTCCCCCCGCGTCGTCGGCGCCCAGGAACGTCCGGTACCCGAGGAACTCCGCCACCTCCCGCGAGGCCGGCCGCCGCCACAGCGCCTCCGGCGCGTCGACCTGCAGCAGCCGCCCCGCCGACATCACCGCGACCCGGTCGGCGACGGTCGCCGCCTCGTCCTGGTCGTGCGTCACGAACAGCGCGGTCGTGGCGGTGGCGACGAGCGCCCGGCGGAGGTCGTCGGCCAGCCGCTCGCGCAGCGACCGGTCGAGCGCGGACAGCGGCTCGTCGAGCAGCAGCAGGCGCGGCCGGGGCGCGAGCGACCGGGCGAGGGCCACCCGCTGCCGCTCGCCGCCGGACAGCGTCGCGACGGGCCGCCGGTCGTAGCCGGGCAGGCCGACCAGGTCCAGCAGCTCCGCGACCCGCGCGGCCCGGGCGTCCCGGGTCAGCCCCCGCAGCCCGTAGGCCACGTTGCCCGCGACGTCGCGGTGCGGGAACAGCTGCCCGTCCTGGAACACGAGCCCGAAGCCGCGCCGGTGCACCGGCACCGCCGCCAGGTCGATGCCGTCCCAGGTCACGGCGCCCGAGGTCGGCGGCTCCAGGCCCGCGACGGCCCGCAGCAGCGACGACTTCCCGCAGCCCGACGGGCCGAGCAGCGCCAGGACCTCGCCCGCCGGCACCTCGAGCGTCACCCCGGCGACGGCGGTCACCTCCGGCGCACCGCGGCCCGACCCGGGGTAGCGCACGACGAGGTCGCGCACCGCCAGCCCCGCCGGCCCCCGCGCACCCGACCCGGACCCGGTCCCCGTCACAGCTCTCCTCCCGCCGGCCCGCGGAACCGCTCCGCGAGCGCCATCACCCCGGCCGTCAGCACCGCGAGCACCACGCTCGCCGCCAGCGCCATCCCGTAGTTGTCCGCGCCCGGCTGCCCGATGAGCCGGAAGATGACCACGGGCAGCGTCGGCAGGTCGGGCCGCGCGAGGAACGACGTCGCGCCGAACTCGCCGAGCGACACCGCGAACGCGAAGCCGACCGCCAGCCCGATCGACCGGGCCGCGAGCGCGCCGTCGACGCCGAGCAGCACCCGCCCCGGCCCGGCGCCCAGCGTCCCGGCGGCCTCGCGCAGCCGCGGGTCGATCGCCCGGAGCACCGGCAGCACGGTCCGCACCACCAGGGGCACGGCGACCACGGCCTGCACGATCGGCACCAGGATGCCGCTGCTGCGCAGGTCGGTCGCGATGCCGAACGGGTGGCCCAGGGTGAGCAGCGCACCGAACCCGACCGTCACCGCGGACACCCCGAGCGGCAGCATGAACACCCCGTCCAGCACGCCGACGGCGCGGCGGGCCGCGCGGCGCCGGGGCCGCCGCGACACCACGAGCGCGACCAGGCAGCCGACCAGCAGGGCGAGCAGCGTGGCGTCCACGGCGATCCGCAGCGAGTTGCCGAGCGCCTCCCACACGGTGACCGTGAGCGCGTTCCGCCCGCCCGTCGTGCCGAGCGCCCGGTAGTGGTCGAGCCCCCAGCCGTCGCCGGTGCGCAGCGAGCCGAGGAGCAGCGCGCCGAGCGGCAGCACCAGCAGGACGAGCACCCCCGCCGTCACGACCGCGGGTGCCCAGTGCGGCCGCCGGGGCCCCGCACCGGACGACCCCGGGGCCACGAGGGACAGGGCCCGCTCCCGGCGCGCCCGCGCCCGCCCGGCGACCGCCAGCGCCGCCACGACCACGACCACCTGCACCACCGACAGCACCGCCGCCGCGCGCAGGTCGAGGAACTGCGTGGTCTGGATCCAGATCTCCGTCTCGACGGTGCCGTACTGCATGCCGCCGAGGACCAGCACCGTGCCGAACGCCGTCGCGCAGAACAGGAACACCAACGACGCCGCGGAGACGATCGCGGGCGTGAGCGCCGGCAGCGTCACGGTCCAGAACGCGCGGGCGGGCGAGGCGCCGAGGGACCGCGCGGCCTGCTCGGGGCGCGGGTCGAGCCGCTGCCACAGCCCGCCGACCGTCCGCACGACGACCGCGTAGTTGAAGAACACCAGCGCGGCGACGATCGCCGCGAACGTGCCGTCCAGGTGCAGGAAGCCCAGCGGCCCGTTCTCCCGGAGCAGCGCCCGGAACGCGACGCCGACCACCACGGTCGGCAGCACGAACGGCACCGTGACGAGGGCGCGCAACGCCCCGGCCCCGCGGAACCGGCACCGGTAGAGCACGTAGGCGCCGGGCACGCCGAGCAGCACCGACAGCACGGTCCCGATCGCGCCCTGCGCCAGCGTCAGCCCGATGATCCGCCAGGTCCGGGGGCGGGAGAACACGTCGACGAACCCCGACAGGTCCAGCGCCCCGTCGGGCAGGAAGCCCCGCGCGACCAGGGAGAGCACCGGCCAGGCGAAGAAGGTGCCCAGGAACACGAGCGGCACGGCGGCGGCCAGGACCCACGCCGCCACGCGGCCCAGCGCCCAGCCGCGGGACGGCGCGCGCAGCGGGGCGCGGCTCGGCGCGCCCGGCCCCCCGGCGCCCGGGCGCGCCGGTGCCCCCGGCCGGCCGGTGCCGGTCGGGGGCGTCCGCGTCGCCGTGCTCATGTCCGCCGGGCCCCGTCCGTCAGCCCACGACCAGGTCGGTCCACTCCCGGACCCAGGCGTCCCGGTTCGCCGCGATGTCGTCGAGCGGCACCTCGTACGGCGCGTCCGACAGCGGGGCCCACTGCGCCCAGTCGTCGGGCAGGTCGACGGCCGTGCTCACGGGGTACATGTACATCGACCCCGGGATGTCGGCCTGCACCGCGTCGGACAGCAGCCAGTCGACCAGCTCCTGCGCACCCTCGGGGTTCTGCGCGCCGGCCAGCACGCCCGCGTACTCCACCTGCCGGAAGCAGGTGCCGAGCAGCGCGCCGGTGGTCGGCTCGCCGCCGCCCTCGGGGATCGTCTCGGGCGGGCTCGACGCGTAGGACAGCGCGATCGGCCGCGGTCCGCCGCCACCGCCGCCGGAGAAGTCGGTGTAGTAGGCGTCCGACCAGCCCTCGGCGACCTTCAGCCCGTTCGCCTTCAGGTCGGTCCAGTACTGCTGCCACCCGTCCTCGCCGAACGCGCCGACGGTCGCCAGCAGGAACGCCAGGCCCGGGCTGCTGGTCGCCGCGTTCGTGACGACGGTCAGGTCCCGGTACCGCGGGTCGGTGAGGTCCTCGAGCGAGGTCGGCTCCGCGAGCCCCTTCTCGGCGAACCAGGCGTGGTCGACGTTCAGGCAGACGTCGCCCATGTCGACCGCGGTGAGCGAGTGCGACGCGTCGGGTGCGTACTGCGCGGCGTCGGCTGCCGCGGGTGCCCGGGACTCGTAGGGCTCCAGCACACCCTCGTCGATCGCCCGCGACGCGAAGGTGTTGTCGATGCCGTAGACCACGTCGCCGAGCGGCGCGTCCTTCGTGAGGATCAGCTGGTTGACCAGCGCGCCGCCGTCGCCGGGCGCGACCTGCTTCACGGTCAGCCCGGTGTCGGCCTCGAACTGCTCCAGCAGCCCGTCGCTCACGTGGAACGAGTCGTGCGTGACCAGCGTGACGGTGCCGGCGGCGGAGCCGGAGCCGTCGTCGGACGCGGCGTCGGAGCCCGAGCCCGACCCGGTCACGGAGCAGGCCGTCAGGGCCAGGACGCCCGCGAGGGCGGTCAGGCCGGCCGCGGTGGTGCGCCGGGGTGCCCGGCGTCGTGCGCGCGTGCGCGCCATGGTGGTTCCTCCTCGATGTGCACCGAGGGGGTCGCACCGCACCACCGGGCCCCGGGGAGCGCGACGGCGCGGGGCGACTGAGATCCCGACTCCCTACGCCGGTGCTAACCGGATCAGGTGCGAGGGTCTGCGGATTCCGTCCGCACTCTCAGCGTCGGTCGGGCCGCGGTGTCACGCACGGCCCGGGACGCTCCCCTGTCGTTCGCCGCCGACCCTACACCGGCGCGGCGCACCCGCTGTCCGGCACCGGCTGACCTGCGGTGGCGCACCGGCGGCGCTAGCGTGGGGCGGAGCAGAGCCGTCCCGACGCAGGAGGTCCCGTGGCCGACGAAGAGACCCAGTCCACGTTCGCGAAGATCACCGGCCTGGTGGTCGCGGGCGCCGTCGCCTGGATCGCGGGCAAGGCCGTGGACGCGGCGTGGAAGGCGGCGTCCGGGCACAAGCCGCCCAAGCCCGAGGACGACGACGACCCGCGCATCGCCGAGGTCGTCGCGGCCGCCGCGATCACCGCGGCCGCCGTCACGGTCGCCCGGGTGTTCGCCACCCGCGGGACCAAGAAGTTCGTGGAGCGGGTCGACAAGAACCGGCGGCTGCCGAAGGCCTGAGGTCTCAGCCGCGCGCGCCGGACCCGGGCGCGTCCTCCGGCGGCGTCCCGCGCCGGGTGGCCTGGTCCTGCGCGTCGGTCAGCTCGTCGACGACCAGCAGGTCGCGGCGCACCTTCCCCGTGCGGTAGCCCGCCCGGCCGACCAGGTGCGCGGCGACCGGCGCCGTGAGCATCTGGAACAGCGCGACGAGCACGAGCGCCCACACGGCCCCACCGGACCGCAGGCGCAGGGACAGCCCGATCAGCACCAGGATCAGCCCGAGCACCTGGGGCTTGGTCCCGGCGTGCATCCGGGACAGCAGGTCGGGGAACCGCAGCACGCCCACGCCGGCGGCGAGCGCCAGCAGCGCCCCGCCGATGAGGCAGACCGAGGCCACGACGTCGGCGACCACGTCCCAGTCCCAGCTCATCGGGCGCTCCCCTCGTCGTGCTCCCCGGCTCCGTGCTCGTCGACGTGCCGGTCGGCGCCGTGCTCCCGGCGGTCCTCGTCCGCCACGACGCGGGCCCGCCGGGCCTCGTCGCCGTGCGCCGCGTGCTCGGCGCGGACCTCCGCGGGGTCCGCGGCGGGCCGCGGCGCGTCGCTCGCGGCTCCCTCGGCCTCGCGGGCCCGGCGCGCGCGGCGCGCCTCCTCGGCCTCCTCCTCGGCGCGGATCCGCTCGGCCTCCTCGGCGGCGATCTCCTCGCGGGTGCGGACCCGGCCCTCGCCCGCGGGCTCGACCGACGCGAACCGGGCGATCGTGGTGGAGCCGACGAACCCGACCAGCGACAGCACCACGAGGATCGGCACCACGTCGGCGCGCCGCTCGGCGGAGGCGTACAGGGCGACGGCCGCGACGACGACCGTCACGAGGATGTCGAGCGCCACGGTCCGGTCGAGCATCGACGGCCCGCGCTCGGCCCGGATCAGGGCCAGCGCGCCGGCGACGGTCAGCAGCACGGCGCAGGTCAGCAGCACGGCGGTCACGCGCGCACCTCCTGGCGTCGGGAGGACCGGCCGCCGGGCGCCAGGCCCGCCTCCCGGAGCTCGTCGTCCGAGGCGAAGGCGCGCAGCACCCGCTCCTCCTGGTCCAGCACGTTCTGCCGGGCGCGCTCGACGCCGCCGGACTGCTCGACGTCGAGGACGTGCAGGTAGAGCATGCCGGTCAGCCGGTGCGCCTCGACGACGAGCGAGCCCGGCACCAGCGAGCAGAGCTCGGCGGTCATCGTCAGGTACAGGTCGGAGTGGTTCCGGAGCTGGACGCCGATGACGGCGCCGCGCGGGGTGTGCCGCGGCCGCAGGGCGACCCAGGACACCTCGACGGACGCGTGCAGCAGGTCCCAGGCGAACCGGCCGACCAGCAGCAGCAGCGGCACGGGCCGCACCGTCCCGTGGAAGTCGATCGGGGTCATGCGCAGGAGGCCGGTGACGGCGACCGCGATCACGGCCCCCGCCAGCACGTTGCCGACGGACAGGTCGCCCCAGAGCAGGACCCAGACGACGACCAGCCAGACCATCGTGGGCCACTGGGCCGCCAGCTTCCTGCGGCGCGGGTGCAGGCTCACGCGTCCTCCTCCCCGTGCGCGACGTCGACGGACTCCCCGGAGCCGCGGCCGCCCTCGGGCAGCACGGACTGGATGTACACCGAGCGGTCGTCGAGCGCGGCGGCGGCGCGCTCGGCGTAGCCGTACAGCGGCCCGGCGGCGACGGTCAGCGCGAGGCCGAGCACGACCAGGGCGGCGGCGGAGCCGACCATGCCCTTCGGCAGCGTGGCGTCCGGGAGCGGCTCGGGCGGGGTCTGCCAGAACGCCTTGTTCCAGGCCTTGATGAGCGCGTACAGCGTGAGCAGGGAGGTGACGACGCCACCGACCACGAGGGTCAGCGCCAGCCACGACCCGTCGGCGACGCCGGCCTGCAGCAGCCCGACCTTGCCGAGGAACCCGGACAGCGGCGGGATACCGCCGAGGTTCATGGCGGGGATGAAGAACAGGATCGCCAGGACCGGCGCGAGCTTCGCCAGGCCGCCCAGGGAGTCCAGCGACGTGGACCCGCCCCGGCGTTCGATGAGGCCCGCGACCAGGAACAGCCCGGTCTGCACGATGATGTGGTGCGCGACGTAGTAGATCGACGCGGACCAGCCGGCCTGCGAGGCGAGCGCGATGCCGAACAGCATGTAGCCGATGTGGCTGACCAGCGTGAACGACAGCAGACGCTTGAGGTCGTCCTGCGCGACGGCGCCGAGGATGCCCACCACCATCGTGGCGAGCGCCGCCCACATGAGGACGTCGTCCATCCGGCCCTCGGGGAACAGCAGGGTCTGCGTGCGGATGATGGCGTACACGCCGACCTTGGTGAGCAGGCCCGCGAACACGGCCGTCACCGGCGCGGGCGCCGTCGGGTAGGAGTCGGGCAACCAGGCGGACAGCGGGAAGATCGCCGCCTTGATCCCGAACGCCAGCAGCAGCATCACCTGCAGCAGCAGCCGCACCCCGGGGTCGATCTCCGGCAGCCGCTCGGCGAGCTGGGCGAGGTTCACCGTGCCGGCGGCCGCGTAGGTGAGCGCGATCGCGATGAGGAACAGCAGCGACGACAGCAGCGCGACGACGACGTAGATGCTGCCGGCCCGGATGCGCTCGCCGGTGCCGCCGAGGGTCAGCAGCACGTACGAGGCGGCGAGCAGGATCTCGAAGCCGACGTAGATGTTGAACAGGTCGCCGCTGAGGAACGCGTTCGCGACGCCCGCCGCCAGGATCAGGTACGTCGGGTGGTAGATCGACACGGGCGCGGCCTCGTCGCCGTCGGCCTCGCCCTGGGCCAGCGAGTACAGCTGGACGCAGAGGGTCACCGCAGCCGAGACCGTGAGCATCAGGGCCGACAGCCGGTCCGCGACCAGGTCGATGCCGACCGGCGCGGCCCAGCCGCCGATGTCGACCACCAGCGGCCCGTCGTCCGCGAGGACGAGGAGCGTGGCGGCGACGACGAGCACGACGCTCAGCGCGACGACGCTGATGATCCGCTGCAGCCGCGGCCGGCGGTACAGCGCCAGCGCCAGGCCGGCGCCGAACAGCGGGACGACGACGGGCAGCGGCACCAGCCACGTGTACTCGGTCATCGGCTGCCCTCCCCGCGGTCGTCGGTCGGTCGGTCGTGCTCCCCGGCGCGGGCCCCCACGCCCGCCGGGCCCGGCCCGCCCTCGTCCGTCTCGTCGCGGGTCTCGGCGGCCTCCTCGTCCAGGGTGGTCGTCGACTCCTCGGTGTCCGCGTCCTCGAACGCGCGCTGGTCGCGGGCCGCGAGCCGGGCGATGCGGCGGTCCTCGACGTCGTCCTGCACCTCGTCGTGCCGGTGCAGCTGCCAGGACCGGTAGGCCATGGCCAGCAGGAACGCCGTCATGCCGAGGGTGATGACGATGGCGGTCAGCACCATCGCCTGCGGCAGCGGGTCGGCCATGTCCCGCTCGAGCTCGAGACCGACGAGCGGCGGCCGGCCGGCGGCGCCGCCCGCGACCAGGAACAGCAGGTTCGCGCCGTTGCCGATGAGGATCACCCCGATCAGCACCCGGGACAGGCTGCGCTCCAGGAGCAGGTACACGCCCGCGGTCACCAGGACGACGATGACGCCGACCAGGACCAGGTTGGGGCTCATGTCGATCATCGCGGGCCCTCCCGGTCGTCGTGGCGGTGCTCGACCAGGCCGGCGGCGACCGCGTCCACCCGGACCTCCTCGGCGGGCTCGGCGTCGCCGCCGACCGCCTCGGGGTCGCCGTCCTGCTCGGCCTGCCGGTCGATCTCGGCGCCGAGGCTGCGCAGGATGTCGAGCACCAGGCCGACGACGACCAGGTACACGCCGACGTCGAAGAACAGCGAGGTCACCAGGTGCAGCTCGCCGATCAGCGGCAGCGAGATGTCGATGATCCAGGACTGCAGCACCGTGCCGCCGAAGATCAGCGCGCCCAGGCCGACGCCCGCGGACAGGAACAGGCCGCTGCCCAGCAGCAGACCCGGCTGCACCGGGGCCGCCTCGCCGAGCTCGTACCGCCCGCCCGCCAGGTAGCGGACGATCAGCGCGATGCCCGTCACCAGGCCCGCCGCGAACCCGCCGCCCGGGGCGTTGTGCCCGGAGAACAGCAGGAACAGCGAGTACACGATCATCGTGTGGAACAGCAGCCGCACCACGACCTCGAACACCACCGAGCGGCGGCGCGGGGCCAGGGTCCGGCCGGCGCGCAGCCACTCGCGCGGCTGGTAGCCGGCGCGCGCCTCGACGGGCGTGCGCAGCGCGGCCTGCGGGTCGTCCTCGCTCCCCCACACGGCGCGGTGCTCGGGCGCGTCGCCGGCGCGGAAGATCGCGCCCGACCGCTTGCGGAGGAACACCAGCGACGCGACGCCGGTCGCCGCGACCAGCAGCACCGAGATCTCGCCCATCGTGTCCCACGCGCGGATGTCGACGAGCGTCACGTTGACGATGTTCTTGCCGCCGCCGAACGAGTACGCCTCCTCCGCGAAGTCGACCGACACCGGGATGTGGATGCGGGCGCTCGGCACGATCAGCGCGAGCGCGCCGACGGTCAGGCCCACGGACAGCGCCACGACGAGGCGCACCCACCGGGAGGCGACCAGCGGGCGGTCGGAGAAGTACGGGGGCAGCCGGCGCATGACGAGCACGAACACCACGAGGGTCACCGTCTCGACCAGCACCTGGGTCAGCGCGAGGTCCGGGGCGCCCTGGAGCAGGAACAGCGCCGCGATGCCGTAGCCGGACACGCCGAGCAGGATGACGGCCTTGAGCCGGCGGCGGGCCCGGGCGACCAGCACGGCGGCGACCGCGACGAAGGCGCCGATCACGAGCTGCGCGGGCCGGTCCCAGGGCCGGGTCTCGGTCGGCAGCGACGTGAACCGGACGAGCGGGACGCCGACCGTCACGACGAACACCACGAGGATGCCGCCGAGGTAGAACGGCAGCGAACCGCGCTGGGTGATCGCGGTGACGTCGGCGGCGACGTCGTCGAGGCGGCGCATGAACCGGCGGTACAGCCGGTCGGCCTCGGGGACGTGCGGGACGGCGGCCTGCGCGGCCTCGACCGGGCCCCGGGCCAGGAACAGCAGCACGCCGACCGCGAGCACGACCACCGTGATCGCCAGGGTCGGGGTGAAGCCGCCCCAGAGCAGCAGGTGTCCCGGCTCGCCCGCGGGGTACCGGTCCGCCTGGGGCGCCAGCAGCTCGTCGCCGACCTTCGGGGCCAGCGCGACCACGAGGCCGAGCACCGCGAGCAGCATCGCGGGCCACACGAGCAGCAGCGACGGGCGGCCGACGGCGGCGGGCTCGGCCCGGTCGTCCTCGGCCGGGGCGTCGAGCTCGGGGACGCTGCGCTCGTCGCGCGCGGCGGGCTCGTGCTTCGCCGCCCGCGCCTCGCGGGCGAGGGTCAGGGTCTTCACCGCGGCGGGCGACAGCACGGGCTTGGTGGCGAACGCGCCCCACCACAGCCGCAGGCCGTACGCGACCGTCAGCGCGGAGCCGACCGCCACCAGCACCAGCACGGCCAGGTCGAGGGGGTGGCCGCCGTGACCCAGCGCCTCGAGCGCGGCCTCCTTGGCGACGTACCCCGCGAACGGCGGGGCACCGATCATCGACAGCGTGGCCAGCCCGCCGGCGAGCGCGGTGATCGGCAGCGCGCGGCCGACGCCGGACAGCCGGCGCAGGTCGCGGGTGCCGGTCGCGGCGTCGACGACGCCGACCACGAGGAACAGGGCCGCCTTGAACATCGCGTGCGCGCCGACGAGGGCGAGGCCCGCGAGCGCGGTCGCCTTCGTGCCGTAGCCGACGAGCAGCACGATGAGGCCGAGCTGGCTGACCGTGCCGAACGCGAGGATCAGCTTGAGGTCGTGCTGGCGCAGCGCGCGGTAGCCGCCGAGCAGCAGCGTCCCGCCGCCCATCACGACCACCATCCAGCGCCACGCCGCCAGGTCCGCGTACGCCGGGGCGAACCGCGCGACCAGGTACACGCCGGCCTTCACCATCGCCGCCGCGTGCAGGTACGCGGACACCGGCGTCGGCGCGGCCATCGCGGCCGGCAGCCAGAAGTGGGTGGGGATGAGCGCGGCCTTGCTCATCGCGCCGACCAGCAGGCAGACCACCGCCGCGGTGACCATCGGGCCGTGCGGCGGGTCCGCCAGGGTCTCGGAGATCCGGTAGGTGCCCGCGGCCTCGCCCAGCAGGATGACCCCGACGAGCATCGTCAGGCCGCCCGCGGTGGTGACGACGATCGCCTGCATGGCCGCCCGCCGGCTGGCCTTGCGCTCGTGGTAGTGCCCGATCAGCAGGTAGGAGAAGACCGTGGTCAGCTCCCAGAACACGAACAGCAGCAGCGTGTCGTCGGCCGTGACCAGGCCGAGCATCGCGCCGGCGAAGGCGACCAGCACCCCGCTGAACCGCCCGAGCCCGCTCGCCCCCGCCTTGAAGTAGGCCGAGCAGTAGACCAGGACGATCGCGCCGACCCCGCCGACCAGCAGCGACATCAGCCAGGAGAGCGTGTCGAGCCGGAACGACAGCTCCATGCCGAGGCCGGGGATCCACTGGACCACCTGCGTCGGCCCGTCGCCGTCCAGCACGCGGCCGGTGAGGGAGAGCGCCCACACCGCCACCGCGGCGGGGGCGAGCGCGAGCACCCAGAACGCCTTGCGGCCGATCCACGCGACGAGCGCGGGCGCGACCAGGGCAGCGACGAGGTGCACCGCGAGGAGCTGCAGCACGTCCGCTCCGTCCTGTCGTGGGCGGGTGGTCGGTCGGTCGATCGCGCCGACCCGGCCCCGCGGTGGCCCTGAGGCGCGCCCGCGGCGGTTCGACGGCTGTGGTGTTGTCAGCGGGCAGGTACAGGGACGCACGGCGACGCGGCGCACGCAAGCGTGCGGAGGCCGACCGTGGTCGAGGGATTACCTGGACTCTATCAAGTGATGGCCCAGCACCACCGGGGCCGGCCCGCGTGGGACCCGACCCGGGACCTCCGGTCGCGGGGCCCGCCGCCCCGGGCGATTAGCGTGACCACGTGGACCTGCTGCGGATGACCTGCCTCGTCGTGGTGCTCGTCGCCACCGTCGTCGGGGTCGCGACGTTCGCTCTCGGCGCACGGCGGCTCACCCGCACCATCCGGATCGGCCGCCCGGCGCCGGGCCGGCTGCGCCCGGTCGGCCGGCGGACGTGGCTCGTCGTGCGGGAGATGGTCGGGCACGGCCGCTTCCAGCACACCCCGGTGGTCCGCGCCGCGCACTGGGTCGTCATGGTGTCGTTCCCGGTGCTGTTCTTCACGCTGGTCGCCGGGTACGCGCAGGTCGCGGACCCGCGGTGGGCGCTGCCGCTGCTCGGGCACCTGGCGCCGTGGGAGTGGCTCACCGAGGGGATCGCCTGGCTGTCGCTCGCGGGCATCCTCGCGCTGATCGCGGTGCGGGTGCGACGGACCCCGCGGGGCCTGCCCCCGACGCCCGCGCGCGCCGTCGCGGCGGTCGGGGCGGGAACCGGCGACGGGTCCGGGCCGGTCGACGACCCCGGCGCGCTGCCGCAGCGGCGGTCGCGGTTCTTCGGGTCGAGCACCGCGCAGGCCGTGGTCGTCGAGGCGACCGTGCTGCTCGTGGTCCTGGCCGTCCTGCTGCTGCGCGGCCTGGAGCACGAGCTCGCGGTGCGCGACGGCTCCCCGCTGGCGAGCGCCTGGCACTTCCCCACCACCGCGTGGATCGGCGGGCTGTGGTCCGGGGCCTCGACCGGGGCGGTCGAGGCCGCCGTGGTGGTGTGCGCCACCGTGAAGATCCTGGTCTCGATGGCCTGGTTCGTCGTCGTCGGGCTCCAGCCCACGATGGGCGTCGCCTGGCACCGGTTCCTGGCCGTGCTGAACGTCTACGCGCGCCGGTCGACGTCGGGCGCGCCGGCGCTGGGCCCCCTGGAGCCGGTCCGCGTCGACGGGCGGGACCTGGACGTGGCCGCCCTGGAGGACCTGCCGGACGACGCGCGCCTCGGCGCCCGCGCCGTCGAGGACCTGACCTGGAAGCAGCTCCTCGACGTCACGACCTGCACGGAGTGCGGGCGGTGCCAGGACCAGTGCCCCGCGTGGGCGACCGGCAAGCCGCTGTCCCCGAAGCTCGTCACCCTGGCGCTCCGGGACCACGCCGCCGCGACGGCGCCCTACCTGCGCGCCGCGCGCGCCGGGGCCGACGTCGAGCCCGGGCACGTCGACGTCGACCTGGTCGCGTCCGGCGTGATCGACGCCGACGCGCTGTGGGCGTGCACGACCTGCGGCGCGTGCGTCCAGCAGTGCCCGGTCGACATCGAGCACGTCGACACGATCGTCGACATCCGGCGGTACCAGACGCTGATGGAGTCGGCGTTCCCCGCCGAGCTCGGCGGCACGTTCACCAAGCTCGAGCGCCGGGGCAACCCGTGGGGCCTGCCCGCGCGGCAGCGGCTCGACTGGGCGAAGGGGCTGCCGTTCGACGTGCCGGTCGTCGGTGCGGACGTGGCCTCCGCCGCCGAGGTCGACTACCTGTTCTGGGTCGGCTGCGCCGGGGCGTACGAGGAGAAGGCGAAGCGGACCACCCGGGCGGTGGCGGAGCTGCTGCACACCGCGGGGGTGACGTTCGCGGTGCTCGGCGACGGCGAGGGCTGCACCGGCGACCCGGCCCGGCGCGCGGGCAACGAGGTGCTCTACCAGATGCTCGCCTCGGCGAACGTGGAGACGCTGGCCGCTGCCGGGGCGCGGGCCGTCGTCGTGACCTGCGCGCACTGCTTCAACACGCTGTCCCGGGAGTACCCGCAGCTCGGCGGGCGGTACGACGTCGTGCACCACACCGAGCTGCTGGACCGGCTGGTGGGCGAGGGGCGGCTCACGCCGGTCGCGGCGCCGGACGCGCCCGCGCAGCGCGTGACCTACCACGACCCGTGCTACCTCGGCCGGCACAACGAGGTGTACGAGCCCCCGCGCGAGCTGCTCGCCGCGCTGCCCGGGGTCGAGGCCGTCGAGATGCCGCGCACGCGGGAGCGGTCGTTCTGCTGCGGGGCGGGCGGGGCGCGCATGTGGGTCGAGGAGTCCATCGGCACCCGGATCGGCACCGCACGCGCCGAGGAGGCGATCGGCACCGGGGCGGACGTCGTGGCCACCGCGTGCCCCTACTGCACGGTGATGCTGACGGACGGCGTGGCGGCGGCGGGCGCGAGCGCGGGTGGCGCGGGCGGCGCGGGCGCAGGGTCGGGCGTCGACCGCGGCACGGTCGGCGTCCCGGAGGTCACGGACATCGCCCTCCTCCTCCTGGACCGCGTCCGCGCCGCCCGCTGACCCGCCGCACCCCGCCGAGATGGCAACTCTCGGCTGTGCGGCGTCACTGGCGCGCACCCGAGAGTTGCCGTCTCGCCGAGTCTGCAGAGCGCGCCTCCGCGCACGCGGGGGTGCACAGGCCGGGAGTGGAGACTCGGCGGGACGGGCGTGGCGGGCGGGACGGGCGGGCGCAGCGCGGGCGTGGCGGGCGGGACGGGCGTGGCGCGGGCGTCAGCGCGGGGCGGAGCGGCGGGCGCGGACGGCGCGGACCGCCACCACCACGCCCGTCAGCACCAGCAGCACGCCGATGCCCTGCAGCCCCGGGGAGTCGTCCGCCTCGCCGGCGACCACCGCCGCGGCGCCGAGCAGGACGGCGAGGGCGGCGAGCACGTACGACATGGGGACCTCCGGGACCGGGCGCGCGCGGCGGGTCCGCGACGCACGATCGACTGTCGGCCGTGATCGATCGACAGTCAACCGATCGCACGAGACGCGCGCACACCCTCCACCGACCGCGGCCCGCCCGCCGCGCGCCGC
>NZ_SZYE01000180.1 GCF_005239125.1 Cellulomonas hominis
CACCCGCGCCCGGTCGCCGGGGGCACCGCGCCGGCACCCGCGCCCGCGCCCGCACCCGCGGGCCGCCCTCGCCCAGGGGGTACGCGACACGTCGAGCGAGTAGCCGGCGACTACTCGCTCGACGTGTCGGGTACCCCCTCGGCGCCGCCCCCGCCCCCGGACGCGCGAGAGGCCGCCACCCCCGGCGGGGTGGCGGCCTCTCAACGTGCGGCGTCGGCGGCGCTACGCGGTGCGGGTGTGGAACCGCAGCTGCGCGCGCTCCAAGCCCTCGGTCACCAGCAGCTCGACGGCGTCGGCCGCGTCGTCCAGCAGCAGCGGCAGCTCCTTGAGCTCCGGCTTGGCGAAGTCCCGCAGCACGAAGTCGGCCGCGTCCATCCGCCCCGGGGGCCGGCCGATGCCGACGCGCACCCGCAGGTAGTCCTTGGTGCCGAGCGCCTTGGTGGTGTCCCGCAGGCCGTTGTGCCCGCCCTCGCCGCCACCGATCTTCAGCTTGATCTCCCCGAACGGGATGTCGAGCTCGTCGTGCACCATGATCACGCGCTCGGGCGGCACGTCGTAGTACCGGGCGAGCGCGGCGACCGGCCCGCCGGAGGTGTTCATGTACGTGGCCGGCTTCGCGAGCACCGCGCGCGGGCCGGGGGCGCCGCCGGGGAGGGTGCCGATCCGGGCCTCCGCGGTCGCGGCCTGCGGACGCCGGGACAGCACGCCGCCCTTCGACCCGAACGACGCCTGCGCGCGCCGCGCCAGCTCGTCGAGCACCATCTGCCCGACGTTGTGCCGGTTACCGGCGTACTGCGGCCCGGGGTTCCCGAGCCCGACCACCAGCCAGACGTCGCTCATCGCGGCGCCACTCCCTCCGTCGTCCACCTCATGGAACGCCGGACGCCCGGCACCTCACGGTACCGGGCGTCTCGACGCGGTCGGCGCGCACGGGGCGCGCCGGGCGGGTCACTCCGCGGCAGCGGCCTCGGCCTCGGCCTCGTCGGCGGCGCGGTCCTCGGCGGAGACGCTCGGGACCGTGACGGTCACGATGACCTGCTCGGCGTCGCCCTCGAGCACGGAGCCCTGCGGCAGGGTCAGCTCGCCGGCGGTCAGCGCGGTGCCGGCCTCGAGGCCCTCGATGGAGACCTCGACGTGCTCGGGCAGGTGCGTGGCCTCGGCCTCGAGGGTCAGCGTCTGGGTCTCGACGATGTGGATGGTGCCGGGGGCCGACTCGCCCACGACCGTCACGGGGACCTCGACGGTGACCTTCTCGCCGCGGCGGACGATCAGCAGGTCGACGTGCTCGATGACGTTCTTGACCGGGTCGCGCTGGACGTCCTTGGCGAGGGCCAGGACCGGCTTGCCGTCGAGCTCGATCTCGAACAGCGCGTTCGCCGCGCCCTTGACCGCGAGCATCGTCTCGTGGCCCGGCAGGGCGACGTGGACCGGCTCGGTGCCGTGCCCGTACAGGACGGCGGGGATCTGGTGGGCACGGCGCAGGCGGCGCGCGGCGCCCTTGCCGAACTCGGTGCGGGCGGTGGCGGCGAGCTTGATCTCGGACACGGTGACTCCTGGGGCGCAGAGAAGGGCGATGGCGGCGGTGGCCTCGACGCGGGGCGCGGGACGGGCACGCGGAGGCGTTCCACCCTGTCGATCACGGACCGGCGGACCCGGGTCTCTCCGGTGACCGTCCGACATCCCTCGCCGAGGCAACTGCTCCATGTTACCCGGGGGCGCGCCGCGGACGAAACCGGACCGGCACCGCCCGCGGCGCCCCCGCCCGCCCCGGACGCGCCGAGGCCCGCTCCCCCGGCGTGGGCGAGCGGGCCTCGGGCGTGCGCGCGGCGTCACCCGCCGCGCGGCGGGGTCAGGACTGGCCGTCGAACAGGCTGGTCACCGAGCCGTCGTCGAACACCTCGCGGATGGCGCGCGCGATGAGCGGCGCGATGGACAGCACCGTGAGGCCGTCGAACCGGCGCTCGTCCGGGATGGGCAGCGTGTCGGTGATGATCACCTCGCGGGCACCGCACTGCTGCAGCCGGTCGGTCGCCGGGTCGGACAGCACGCCGTGGGTCGCCGCGACGATGACGTCCTTGGCGCCGGCCTCCTTGAGGACCCGGACGGCGCCCGTGATGGTGCCGGCGGTGTCGATCAGGTCGTCGACCAGCACGCAGGTGCGGCCCTCGACGTCGCCGACGACGCGGTTGGCGACGGTCTTGTTCGGCTGCCGGATGTCGCGGGACTTGTGCACGAAGGCCAGCGGGCCGCCGCCGAGCTTCTGCGCCCACAGCTCGGCCACGCGGATGCGGCCGGCGTCCGGGGACACGACGGTGACGTTCTGCACGTCGACGCGCGTCCGCACGTACTCGGTGAGGATCGGCATGGCCCACAGGTGGTCGACCGGGCCGTCGAAGAAGCCCTGGATCTGCGCGGCGTGCAGGTCGACGCTCATGAGGCGGTCGGCGCCCGCGGTCTTGAACAGGTCCGCCATGAGGCGGGCCGAGATCGGCTCGCGCCCGCGGTGCTTCTTGTCCTGCCGCGCGTAGCCGTAGAACGGCGCGATCACGGTGATGGTCTTGGCCGAGGCGCGCTTGAGCGCGTCGACCATGAGGAACTGCTCCATCAGCCACTGGTTGATCGGTGCGGCGTGGCTCTGCAGCACGAACACGTCGGCGCCGCGGACGGACTCCGCGAACCGCACGTAGATCTCGCCGTTCGCGAAGTCGTACGCCGTGGTGGGCAGGAGGTCGATGTCGAGGCTCTTGGCCACGGCGGCGGCGAGCTCGGGGTGCGCGCGCCCCGAGACGAGGACGAGCCGCTTCTCACCGTCCTGCGAGACGATCCCGGTCATCGTGCGGTGTCCTCCGTGCTGGGCTGGGCGTCGGGCAGCGGGACCGGGTGGTCCGGCAGGGTCGGGGGTGGCGTGCGGTGCACACCGGCGGCGGGGCCGGCGGCCTGGCCGGCCCGCTCGCGCTCGGCGCGGGCCTGCGGCGAGAGCTCGGCGTCGTCGCCGCGGGCGCGGGCGGCCGCGTCCGCCGCGGGCGTGCCGGGGCGGGAGCGCGCGACCCAGCCCTCGATGTTGCGCTGGGCGCCGGCGCTCACGGCGAGCGCGCCCGGCGGGACGTCGTGCCGGATCACGCTGCCGGCGCCGGTGTAGGCGCCGTCGCCGACCGCCACCGGGGCGACGAACATGTTGTCCGAGCCGGTCCGGGCGTACGAGCCGATGGTCGTGCGGTGCTTGCGGACGCCGTCGTAGTTGACGAACACCGAGGCGGCCCCGATGTTCGTCTCGACGCCGATCGTCGCGTCGCCCACGTAGGACAGGTGCGGCACCTTCGAGCCGGCGCCGATCTCGGCGTTCTTGGTCTCCACGAACGTGCCGATCTTGCCGCGCTCGCCGAGCACGGTGCCGGGGCGCAGGTAGGCGAACGGGCCGACGGTGGCGTCCTCGCCGATCACCGCCAGCGAGCCGTGGGTGCGGACGACCGTGGCGCGGGCGTGCACCTCGACGTCCTGGAGCGTGGTGTCCGGGCCGATCGTGGCGCCGGTCGCGACCGAGGTGGCGCCGAGCAGCTGGGTGCCGGGCAGCAGCGTCACGTCCTGGGCGAGGTCGACGTCGACGTCGACCCAGGTGGTCGCGGGGTCCACCACGGTCACGCCGGCGCGCATCCAGCCGTCGAGCACCCGGCGGTTGAGCTCGGCGCGGAGCACCGCGAGCTGGGCGCGGTCGTTGACGCCCTCGACGAGCACCGGGTCGTCGGTGCGCAGGGCCCGCACCCGGCCGCCGTCGCCGCGGGCGATCGCCAGCACGTCGGTCAGGTAGACCTCGCCCTGCGCGTTGTCGCGGCCGAGCCGGCCGAACGCGCCGCGCAGCACGGCGGCGTCGAAGACGTAGACCGAGGAGTTGATCTCGGTGATCGCGCGCTGGGCGTCGGTCGCGTCCTTCTCCTCGACGATGCCGAGGACGTCGCCGGCGTCCGGCGCGTCCGGGCCGGCGCGCAGGATGCGGCCGTAGCCCGTGGGGTCGGCGACCTCGGTGGTCAGCACCGTGACCGCGTTGCCGTCGGCGGCGTGCGCGGCGAGCAGCTCGCCCAGGGTCTCGCCGTCGAGCAGCGGGATGTCGCCGGCGAGCACCACGACCGGGCCCTCCACCAGCACGCCGGACACGGAGCCGGGCTCGCCGGGGCCGTCGCCGGCCGAGGCCGCCTCGGCCTGCGCGGCGGCGTCCAGCACGGACAGCGCGCACTGCACGGCGCGGCCGGTGCCGGGGACGTCGTCCTGGTCGGCCACGAGCACCTGCGGCATCAGCTCGCGGGCGTGGGCCGCGACGGCCTCGCGCTCGTGCCGGACCACCACCGCGGTGCGCCGCGGCTCGAGGGCCTGGGCGGCCGCGAGCGCGTGCCCGAGCATCGACCGGCCCGCGAGGGTGTGCAGGACCTTGGGGGTGGCGGATCGCATCCGCGTGCCCTCGCCTGCGGCGAGGACGATGACCGCGGCGGGGCGGGGGGTGGTCACCTGTGGGTGCTCCCTGTGAGAGGTCTGCCCGCGCGCCCAAGGGGCGAGCCGGGCGGGGACGTCGTGCGCTGACGCACTCTACCGCCGCCGGGGAGCCCGCCGTCGCGGGTCCGGGCGGGCGGCACCATCATGGGACCGGCGCGGGTGCCGGCGGGGCGCCCGCCGGTCCCGCGAGGAGAGCCGACATGACGGACGCGACCGCCCCCGGCCCCGTACGGCCCCGGGTCGTGCAGACCGTGCTGGACACCACCGACCCGCGCGGGCTGGCCGAGTTCTACCGCGAGCTGCTGGGCATGTCCTACCGCCCGGGCGACGAGCCGCCCGCGCCCGGGGAGCCGGACCCGCAGGGGGACGACTGGCTGGTGCTGCGCGGCGACGACCTGTGGCCGCTGGCGTTCCAGAAGGTGCCGCAGATCACGCCGCCCACGTGGCCGGACGCCGCGGTGCCGCAGCAGCTGCACCTGGACATGACTGTGCCCGACACCGCGACCCTGGACGCGCAGCGGGCGCGGGCGGAGGCCCTCGGCGCGCGCCTGCTCCTCGACCGCCGCGACGACCCCGACGAGCCCCTGTTCGTGCTCGCGGACCCGGCGGGCCACCCGTTCTGCATCTTCGTGGGGTGACCCGGGCCTGCCGGGCGGGGGGCGGCGGGCCGGGGCGTTTGACGCCGCGCCCGCCGCCCCCGTACAACTGACGGCACCAGGGTTGTTACTGAGCGGTTCAGGCAAGACCTGAGGCACCGGCGATGCGTCGCCAGGCCTCAGGTCTTTTTTGTTGCCCTGGCGCGCCGTCCGACGCCGGCCGGTGCGACGAGAAGGGAAGTCACGATGCCTCGACGTCGAGCACGAGTCGCCACCGCCACCGGCCTGCACGCCCGGCCGGCGTCGCTGGTCACCCGCAAGGCCGCCGAGGGCGGCCACCCCGTCCTCATCGGCCGCGAGGGCGAGCCCGGCGTGGACGCCTCCAGCATCCTGTCGGTCATGGGCCTGCGCCTGCAGCACGGCGACGAGGTCGAGCTGAGCTCCTCGTCCGACGACGCCGAGTCGCTGCTGGACGAGCTCGCCGCTCTGCTGGAGAGCGACCTGGACCTGGTGGAGCAGGCGTGACCACCGTCGACGCGTCCCCGGCCGGGACCCTCGCCGCCGGCACCGTGCTCGCCGGGATCGGCGTGGGGCGCGGCGTCGCGCTGGCCCCCGTCGCCCGGGTCGCCGCCCCGCCCGCCGTCCCCGCCGACGAGCCCGCCCCGGCCGACCCGGCCGAGGCCGAGGCCCGGGTCCGCGGCGTGCTCGCCGAGGTCGGCGACGACCTGCGGGCCCGCGCCGCCGCGACCGCGAACCCCGACCTGCAGCAGATGCTCCAGGCCGCCGCCACGATGGCCGGCGACCCGGCGCTCGCCGCGGAGGCCGCCCGCCTGGTGCACGCCGGCACCGGCCCGGCCACCGCGGTGGACCAGGCCGTCGAGGGCTTCGCCGCGGTGTTCACCGCCGCCGGCGGCGACCTCGCCGAGCGGGCCACCGACCTGCGCAGCGTCCGGCACCGCGCGGTCGCCCGGCTGCTCGGCGTCCCGGAGCCCGGCCTGGCCGCGCTCGACGCCCCGGCCGTCGTCGTCGCGGAGGACCTGTCGCCCGCCGACACCGCGGCGCTCGACTTGTCGAAGGTCGCCGCGATCGTCACCGAGCTCGGCGGACCCACCAGCCACACCGCGATCGTCGCGGGCCAGCTCGGCCTGCCGTGCGTGGTGCGCGTCGCGGGCGCCACGACGCTCGCCGCGGGCACACCCGTCCTGGTGGACGCCGCGGCCGGCACCGTCGAGGTGTCGCCGTCGGCAGAGGCCGCCGAGCGGGTGGCCCGCCGCGCCGACGACGAGCGCCTGGTCGCGGCCGTGGCCGGCCCGGGTGCGACCGCGGACGGTCACCCGGTCCCGCTGCTCGCCAACGTCGGCACCCCCGCCGACGCCCGCGCCGCCGCGCCGGGCACCGAGGGGGTCGGCCTGTTCCGCACCGAGGTGCTGTTCCTCGACGCCCGCAACGAGCCCGCCGTCGCGGACCAGACCGCGGCCTACGCCGAGGTGATCGCGGCGTACGCCGGCCGCAAGGTCGTCATCCGCACGCTCGACGCCGGCGCCGACAAGCCGCTGGCGTTCGCCACCCAGGCCGACGAGGAGAACCCGGCGCTCGGCGTCCGGGGCTACCGGCTGGTCCGGTCGCTGCCGGGCATCGTCTCCCGGCAGCTCGAGGCGCTCGGCGCGGCGGTCCGCGCGCTGCCCGCCGAGCGGCAGGCCGACGTGTGGGTGATGGCCCCGATGATCGCGACCCCCGCGGAGGCGCGGGCGTTCGCGTCGGCCGCGCGCGAGGTGGGCATCGTCAGGGTCGGCGTCATGGTCGAGGTCCCCGCGGCCGCGCTGCTCGCCGACGCGATCCTGGCCGAGGTCGACTTCGTGTCCCTGGGGACCAACGACCTCGCGCAGTACACGATGGCCGCCGACCGGCTGCGCGGCGAGCTCGCCGACCTGCTGGACCCGTGGCAGCCGGCCGTGCTCTCCCTGGTGGCGGCCACCGCGGCGGCCGGCGTGCGCGCGGGCAAGCCCGTGGGGGTGTGCGGCGAGTCGGCCTCCGACCCGCTGATGGCGCTCGTGCTCGCGGGCCTCGGCATCACCAGCCTGTCGATGGCGGCCGGCCGGGTGCCCGCCGCCCGGTACGCGCTGCGGTCGCTGACCCTGGACGCGTGCCGGTCGCTGGCCGAGGCGGCGCTCGCCGCGCCGGACGCCGCGTCGGCCCGGGCGGCGGTCCGCGCGGGGCTGGACGCCGACGTGGCGCGGGTCCTCCTCGGCGAGGGCTGACCGGCCCCCCTCTGACGGGCCCCGGGTGGGGCGTTCTGCCGGGCACGCCGGTGCGTGCCGGGCAGGACGCTCCACCCGGGTCACGCGAGCACCAGGTGCACCGCCGCGAACCCGGCCGCGCCCACGGCAGCCGCGGCGGGCAGCCAGCGCAGCAGGTCCCGGGTCTGCGCACCGACCCGGCCCAGCGCCGGCACGAGCAGCGCCGCCACCGCCGTGAACACCGCGGCGTCCCCCCAGTACCGCAGTGCGACGGCGTACGTCACGACCGCCTCGGCCAGCCAGCACCCCACGAGCAGCGCCGGGTCGAGCCCGCGCCACCGGCCCGTGCCGGTCCGCCACAGCCGCCCGGCCCAGCCGAACACCGGCCCGCCGACGACGCCCGCGACGACCCACACCGCGACGGACGACGCCCCGACCGCGAACCCCCGCAGGTCGGCGACCAGGTAGTACCCGGCGACCTCGGCCGCGCAGGCGACCAGGCCCGCGAGCGCCGCGACCCAGCCCCGTCGCGCCAGGGCGCCGACGAGGAAGGACGCGACCAGCCACGGGCTCACGGCGTTGGCGAGACCGGCGAACCAGGTGCCGCCGAGCAGGGTCTGGCCGAGCGACGTGAGCGCGCCGACGACGAGACCGGCGCCGACGGCGATCGCGAGGACGCCGGGCGCGGCGAGC
>NZ_SZYE01000181.1 GCF_005239125.1 Cellulomonas hominis
CGCCAGCACCGGCACCCCGGCCGGGGCCACCGGCGTGAGCGCCAGCGCGAGCACGGCGGCCGCCCCGGCCACCAGCCGCACGGTCCGGGTCGTCCGCCGGTCGTCGGCGGTGAGCCGCGGCCACAGCAGCGCGAGGAACGCCGCCCCGGCCGCCGCGTCCAGCCCGTACCGGCGCGGGTCGCCCAGCGCGTCGCCGAGCAGCGCCCCCAGCAGCGAGAACGCGTTCCACAGCACGAACACCCCGGCGCCGGTCCACCAGAACCCCGCGCGGGTCGACGCGCGGGTGGGCTGCGCGGTCGCGACCGCCGTGGACTCGTCGATCGTGAGGTGCGCGGCCAGCAGGCGGCGCCAGCCCGAGGCGCCCAGCAGCGGCGCCACCTGCACCCCGTACAGCCCGTTGCGCGCCCCGAGCAGCCCGGCGGTCGCCACGACGGCCCCGACGCCACCGCCGGCACCGACCACGCCCACGGCGGCGAACTGCGAGCCGCCGCTGAACATGAGCAGGCTCAGCGCCATCGTCTGCGGGACGTCCAGGCCGGCGGCGACGGACAGCGCACCGAACGAGACGCCGTACAGCCCGGTGGCCACGGAGACGGACAGGGCGGTGCGGACGGCCGACCGGACCGCGGGGTCCGGGGGGTCCGCCGGGGATCGGGCGGGCACCCGACGAGGGTAGGACGTCCCGGCCGGGCGGTCGGGACGCTGTCCTGCCGCTGACCGCCGGGTGACGCCGCGGAACCCCGGGTGAACGACCCGGGAAGCCTTGCGGAACGCACCCCCGGGGGCCTCGTCCCCGGTGGCGTCGCCGGGGCAGGGTGTCCAGGGCCGGCGACGGAGCGGGCCAGCACCCTGCCCCCCGAACGAAGCGGACTCCTCCCCGTGACCTCTGCCGACGTCCTCGCCCCGCCACCGGCGGCCGCACCCTCGGGTGCGCCCCGGCGGCCCGGCGCACTCCAGACGCGCAAGCGCCGGTCGGCGCTGCTCTGGTTCCTGCTGCTCGCGGGGCCGAACGTGGCCCTGCTGCTGGTGTTCGTGTACCGGCCGCTGATCCAGTCGTTCTACCTGTCCACGCTGCAGTGGAACCTCGGCTCGCCGGTCGCCCGCAGCATCGGGCTCGGCAACTACGTCGAGCTGTTCACCTCGCGGAACTTCACGCAGGTCGTGACGACCACCGTGGTGTTCACCGTCGCGACGGTCGGCGGCGCGATGCTGCTGGGCCTCGGCCTGGCGGTGCTGCTCAACCAGAAGCTGCGCGGGCGGGGCTTCGCCCGCACCGTGGCGTTCGCGCCCTACGTGCTCTCGGGCTTCGCGGTCGGCATCCTCTGGCTGTTCATCTTCGACCCGCGGTACGGCCTGATGCGCGAGGTGCTGAGCTGGGTCGGGGCCTCCTCGCCGCAGTGGTACACCCAGCGCCCCTGGCCGCTGGTCATGGTGATCGTCGTGTACCTCTGGAAGAACCTCGGGTACGTCGCCCTGATCTACCTGGCCGGCCTGCAGTCGGTCCCGCAGGACCTCAAGGACGCGGCGGCCCTCGACGGGGCGTCCTCGTCCCGGACGCTGCGGTCGATCATCCTGCCGCTGCTCACCCCGACGTCGTTCTTCCTGCTGGTCACGATGATGCTGGCCTCGCTGCAGTCGTTCGACATCATCAAGGCGATGACCCAGGGCGGCCCGCTCGGGTCGACCACGACGCTCATGTACTCCGTGTACCAGGAGAGCTTCGTCAACGGCCGCGCGGGCTACGCCTCCGCCGTCGCCACCGTCCTGTTCCTCGTGCTGCTGGCGGTCACCGCGGTGCAGATGCGGTTCGTCCAGCGGAAGGTCCACTACGCATGAGCGTCCTGACGCCCCGTCGCCCCGCCGCGCAGGACGCGGCCGCGACCCCGCCCGCGGCGCCCACCCGGCGCGACGTGCGGCCCACCGCCGCGTCGTCCCGGCCGGGCCGCCGGCAGCGCCCGCACGTCGCCAGCTACCTGACGATGGTCCTCGCGACGATCGTGCTCGGCGCCCCGCTGATCTGGATGCTGCTCGCGAGCCTCAAGACCTCCCAGGAGCTGTACCAGTTCCCGGTGCAGTGGCTGCCGGGCGCGCCCGGCCTGGACAACTACGCCCAGGCCGCGGACACCGTGCCGCTCGGCCGGCTGCTGCTGAACAGCGTCGGCCTGACCGTCGTCGGCGCCGGCCTCAAGGTGGTCCTCGGCCTCACCTGCGCCTACGCGCTCGTGTTCCTCGAGATCCCGTTCAAGAAGCTCGTGTTCGGGCTGGTCATCGCCACGCTGATGATCCCGCCGCAGGTCACGATCATCCCGAACTACACCCTGGTCGCCGACCTCGGCTGGCTGAACACCTACCAGGGCATCCTCGTGCCCGGCCTGGCCAGCGCGTTCGGGACCTTCCTGTTCCGCCAGCACTTCCTGACCCTCCCGGGCTCGATCCTCGAGGCCGCGGAGCTCGACGGCGCCGGCCACTGGCGCAAGCTGTGGCGGTTCGTGGTCCCGATGAGCACGCCGACCATCGCGGCGGTCACCCTCGTGTCCGTCGTCACCGAGTGGAACGACTACCTCTGGCCGTTCCTGGTCATCGACCGCGCCGACAAGATGACGCTGCCGATCGGCCTCACCCTGCTGCAGAACATCGACGGCCTGACCAACTGGGGCGTGCTGCTGGCCGCCACGGTCGTCGTGACCCTGCCGATCCTCGTCGTCTTCCTGGTCCTGCAGCGCCGGCTCGTCGCCGGCCTCACCGCGGGCGCCGTCACCGGCTGACCCGCCCGGAACGTGGCCGGTCCGCCGGCCGCCTCAGACGGCCGCGCCCCCGCGCCCGTCAGCCCCCGAGCGCCGCGACGCGGCGCGCGAACCCCCGAAGGAGCACCACCGTGTCCCACCCCCGCAGGCGCCGCCGCAGCACCCTGGCCGTCGCCGCTGCCGTCGCCGGCACGACGCTCGCGCTCACGGCGTGCGGCGGCCCGTCGACCGCCGCGTCGTCCGACGAGTCCGCGGCCGCCGAGGCGACCGACTGGTCGCAGGTCGAGCCCGCGTCCGAGATCACCTGGTGGAGCAACCACCCCGGTCAGTCCCAGGCCGTGGAGGAGCAGCTCATCGCCGACTTCGAGGCCGAGAACCCGGACATCACGGTCAACCTCGTGACCGCCGGCGCCAACTACGACGAGGTCGCCCAGCGGTTCCAGGCCGCCTCGCAGACGGATGAGAAGCCGGACCTGGTCATCGCGTCCGACGTCTGGTGGTTCCGCTACCACCTGAACGACCAGATCATGCCGCTCGACGACGTCTTCGACGCGATCGACGCCGACGCGGACGACTTCCAGCAGGGCCTGTACGGCGACTACGAGTACGAGGGCCAGCACTGGGCCGCGCCGTACGCGCGCTCCACGCCGCTCTTCTACTACAACAAGACGATGTGGCAGGCCGCCGGCCTGCCCGACGAGGGCCCCGAGACCTGGGAGCAGCTCCAGGAGTGGAGCACCGCGCTCGAGGCCCAGGTGCCCGAGGGCGGCTCGCCGTTCGGCCTGAGCCTCGGCACCTCCTGGTCCGCCTGGTGGTTCGAGAACATGATCTGGGGCCAGGGCGGCGAGTACTCCGACGAGTTCGACGTCACGCTCGACTCCGACGAGGCGCTCGCGGGCGGCGCGTTCCTGCGGGACCTGTTCCACGGCGACGACGCGATCGCCACCGTCTCGGCGGACGACTCGATGGCGGACTTCGCGTCCGGCCTCATCGCGTCGACCATCGGCTCGACCGGCTCGCTCAAGGGCGCGCTGGACGCGGCCTCGTTCGAGGTCGGCACGGCCTACCTGCCGGACGGCCCCCAGGGCGGCGGCACGCCGACCGGCGGCACCGGCCTGGCGATCTCCTCCTCCAGCACCCCGGAGAAGCAGCTCGCCGCGGCGATGTTCCTCGAGTTCCTCACGAACACCGAGAACACCGCGACGTTCTCCCAGGCGACCGGCTACATGCCCGTGCGCACCTCGGCCGTCGAGTCCGACACCATGAAGGCCGTGTACGAGCAGTACCCGCAGTTCCGCACCGCGGTCGACCAGCTGGCGGAGAAGGCGCGCCCGCAGGACTACATCCGCGTGTTCGTGCCGGGCGCCGACGCGCTGCTCACCGACGCGCTCGAGCAGATCGTCCTGGAGGGCACCGACCCGGCCGAGGCGTTCGGGTCCGTGACGCCGCAGATCGAGACGGCCTACACGGAGAACGTGGAGCCGTACCTGTGACCGGAACCGCCACCGGTCCGGCCGCCGGGGTCGCCCTCTCGGGCGGCCCCGGCGCCGGGGCCCCCGCAGTCGTCGCGCACCGCGGCAACTCCGCCGTCGCCCCGCAGAACACGCTCGCCGCGTTCGAGGCGGCGTGGCGGGCCGGCGCGCACAGCATCGAGATCGACATCCAGCCCACCGCCGACGGCGCGATCGTGGTCATCCACGACGACACCGTCGACGCGACCACGGACGGCCAGGGCGCCGTGGGGGAGATGACGCTGGACGCCGTGCGGGCCCTGGACGCGGGCTCCTGGTTCGCGGCCGCCTACGCCGGGCAGCGGGTGCCGACGTTCGCCGAGGTGCTGGACCTGATGGTCCGCCGCCCCGGGATCGACCTGCTGCTCGAGCTCAAGGGCGCCTTCACGGTCGAGCAGGTGCGACCCGTGACGGACGCGATCCGCGCGGCCGGGCTGGCCGACCGGGTGATCGGGCAGTCGTTCTGGCCGGAGTCCGTGCGGGCGCTGGCCGCGGCCGACCCCGACCTGCGCCGGGGGCTGCTGATCTTCCAGGTGCCCGAGGACGGCGGGGTCGCCGAGCTGGTCCGCGTCGCGGACGAGCTCGGCGTGATGACCGTCAACCCCTACGGCCCGCTGCTCGTCGAGCACCCGGACCTGGTCGAGCGGCTGCACGCCGCCGGACGCCAGGTCCAGGTCTGGACGCTGAACGAGCCCGACCAGTGGGCCGCCGCGGTGGCCCTGGGCGTCGACGCGGTCATCACCGACCGGCCCGACCGCCTGGCCGGCTGGCTCGCGGCCCGCGCCTCCTGAGCGCTCCCCGCCCCGTGCCGGGCAGGTCCACCCGCGGACGGGTGCGACCGGCTCCGGCGCGGGGCGGTACCGTGGAGGCCATGCTCCCCGCCACCCCGTCGCGTCCCTTCGGCGCGGTGCTCACCGCGATGGTGACGCCCATGCGGGAGGACGGCTCGGTCGACCTCGACGCCGCCGTCTCCCTCGCCACGCACCTGGTGGACCACGGGCACGACGGCCTGGTGCTGAACGGCACCACCGGGGAGTCGCCCACCACGCACGCGCCGGAGAAGGCCGACCTGGTGCGCGCCGTCGTCGACGCCGTGGGCGACCGGGCGGCCGTCGTCGCCGGCGCCGGGTCGAACGACACCCTGCACGCCGTCCGGATGGCCGAGCAGGCCGCCGAGGCGGGCGCGGACGGCCTGCTGGTCGTCGCGCCCTACTACTCGCGCCCGTCCCAGCCCGGCCTGGTGGCGCACGTGACCGCCGTGGCCGACGCCACGCCGCTGCCCGTCATGCTCTACGACGTGCCCGGCCGCACCGGCGTCCGGTTCGCCGCGGAGACCCTGGCCGAGCTCGCGCGCCACGACCGCGTCGTCGCGGTGAAGGACGCCACCGGCGACCTGTACGCCGCCGCCAAGGCCGCGTCCGCGACCGGGCTCGCCTGGTACAGCGGCGACGACTCGCTCTACCTGCCGTTCCTGGCGCACGGCGCCGCCGGCATCGTCAGCGTGGTCGGCCACGTCGCCGGCCCGCAGCTCGCCGCGCTCACCGCGGCCCACGACGCGGGCGACCACGCCCGCGCGCTCGAGATCTTCCTGTCGATCGCACCGGCGATCGACGCGCTCAACGGCCGAGGTTTCCAGGCGGTCGCGGCCAAGGCCGCCGTCTGGTCCCTCGGCCTGATCCCGTCCCGACACCTGCGACTGCCCAACGTCGCCGCGTCGGACGAGGACGTCGAGGCGGTGCGCGCGGGCCTTGCTGCCGCGGGCATGGTCGACGCCCTGTCCGCTACGCCCTGATCTGCACAGGAGAAGCATGTCCCACCCGCACCCCGACCTCGACCTGCCCCCCGCCCTTCCCGAAGGAGGGCTGCGCATCGTGGCCCTCGGCGGGCTAGGCGAGGTCGGCCGCAACATGGCCGTCCTCGAGTACGGCGGCCGCCTGCTCATCATCGACTGCGGCGTCCTGTTCCCCGAGGACCACCAGCCCGGCGTCGACCTGATCCTGCCGGACTTCAGCTACATCGCCGACCGCATGGCCGACGTGGACGGCATCGTCCTCACCCACGGCCACGAGGACCACATCGGCGCCGTGCCGTACCTGCTGCGCCTGCGCCAGGACATCCCGCTGATCGGCTCCCAGCTGACCCTCGCGTTCGTCGAGGCCAAGCTCAAGGAGCACCGGATCACCCCGCTGACCCACGCGGTCAAGGAGGGGCAGACCGAGCAGATCGGCGCGTTCTCCTGCGAGTTCGTCGCGGTCAACCACTCCATCCCGGACGCGCTGGCCGTGGCGGTCACCACCGGGGCGGGCACGGTGCTGCACACCGGCGACTTCAAGATGGACCAGCTCCCGCTGGACGGCCGGATCACCGACCTGCGCGCGTTCGCGCGGCTGGGGGAGAAGGGCGTCGACCTGTTCATGGTCGACTCCACCAACGCCGAGGTGCCGGGCTTCGTCAGCCCGGAGCGCGAGATCGGCCCGGTGCTGGACAACGTGTTCGCCACCTCCCCGCGCAAGATCGTCGTCGCGTCGTTCTCCTCGCACGTGCACCGTGTGCAGCAGGTGCTCGACGCCGCCGCCGCGCACGAGCGCAAGGTCGCCCTGGTCGGCCGGTCCATGATCCGCAACATGACGATCGCCGCCGAGCTCGGCTACCTCAAGGTGCCGGACGGCGTGCTGGTCGACGCCAAGCGCCTGGACGACGTGCGGGACGACGAGCTCGTGCTCATGTGCACGGGCTCCCAGGGCGAGCCGATGGCCGCGCTGTCCCGGATCGCCAACAACGACCACAAGATCTCGGTCGGCCCCGGCGACACCGTCATCCTCGCGTCGTCGCTGATCCCGGGGAACGAGAACGCGGTGTACCGCGTCATCAACGGCCTGACCCGGCTCGGCGCGCGCGTCGTGCACGGCGGCAACGCCAAGGTGCACGTCTCCGGCCACGCCAGCGCCGGCGAGCTCCTGTACTGCTACAACATCCTCCGGCCGCGCAACGTCATGCCGGTGCACGGCGAGGTCCGGCACCTGGTCGCCAACGGCGCCCTGGCCGTGAAGTCGGGCGTCCCGGCCGACCGGGTGGTGCTCGCCGAGGACGGCGTGGTCGTGGACCTGGTCGACGGCCGGGCCTCCGTCGTCGGCGCCGTGCCGTGCGGGTACGTGTTCGTCGACGGCTCCAGCGTCGGCGGCATCACCGAGGCCGACCTCAAGGACCGCCGGATCCTCGGCGACGAGGGCTTCATCTCGATCTTCGCGGTCATGAGCTCGACCGACGGCAAGGTGCTCGGCAAGCCGCAGATCCTGGCCCGCGGCGTGGCCGAGGACGACAAGGTGTTCGACGCGATCCTGCCGGACGTCACCGCGGCCCTCGAGGACGCGGCGCGCGGCGGAGCGATCGACACCCAGCAGCTGCAGCAGGTCGTGCGGCGCGTGGTCGGGCGCTGGGCGTCCAACCGCCTGCGCCGCCGGCCGATGATCATCCCGGTGGTCGTGGAGGCCTGACCGCCCCGGCCCCGGCCCCGGCCCCGGCCCCGGCCCCGGCCATAGTGAGGTCGTCACGTCGCGGTGAGGTCGTGGGACACGCGCGACGACCTCACCGCGCCGCGCCGACCTCGCCGTGCACCCCCGC
>NZ_SZYE01000182.1 GCF_005239125.1 Cellulomonas hominis
CGGGCACGCCCCGCACCGCGGCGACCGGGCCGTGCACACCAGCGCACCGAGCTCCATCGACGCGGCCGCCCACCGCGCGGCGCGCGCGTCGTCGGCCGGCACGAACGCCTGCGCGAGGCGGCGCTCGCCGACGGTCAGGGCGGGGGCGGGCAGCGCGGCGCCCGCCGCGACCCGGGCCAGCACCCGGCGCACGTTGGTGTCGAGCACGACGGAGCGCAGCCCGAACGCGAACGCCCGGACCGCGGCCGCCGTGTACTCCCCGATCCCGGGCAGCGCGAGCAGCGCGTCGGCGTCCGACGGCACCACGCCGCCGTGCCGCTCGACGACCGCCCGCGCGCACTCCTGCAGCCGCAGCGCCCGCCGCGGGTAGCCGAGCCGGTCCCAGGCGCGCAGGACGTCGGCCGGGCTGGCCGCGGCGAGGTCCGCGGGCTCGGGCCACCGCGCGAACCACGCGCGCCAGGCCGGCTCGACCCGGACGACGGGGGTCTGCTGCAGCATCACCTCGCTGACCAGCACGCCCCAGGGCGTCCGGTCGGGGTGCCGCCACGGCAGGTCGCGGGCGTGCGCGTCGAACCACGCGACCACGTCGTCCCGCACCCCGTCGGCGAACGCCGGGTCCACGGCCGCCGCGTCGAGGGAGGAGGGAGGCACGCCGCACATCCTCACCCGCCCCCGGCGTGCGCGCCGAATCGCGCGGCCCGACGGAGCCGCCGCCCGGTCCCCGCCCGATCGTCGCGCCCCCACCCGATCGACCGGGCGGGGGCGCGACGATCCGGTGGGGACCAGCGCGCGCCGCGCCCCACCCGCGTGTCCCCGGGGCGGTCACCCGGGGCGGGGCGGTGCCGGGTTAGCGTGGGCGGCAGTTCGAGCGGAGGGACCGGGACATGGGCGTGCTGCGGCCGGAGGGCTCGCTGCCCGCGCGCGTGTACTGGGTCCGGCGCGCCGTGGTCCTCCTCGTGCTCGTGCTCGTGGTGGTGCTCGCGTTCCTCGGCGTGCGGGCGCTGCTCGGCGGCGGGGGCGACGACGACGCGGCCCCGCCGGCCGGAGGCCCCACGGAGCAGGCGCCGACGTCGGAGGAGACGACCGAGGGCACCCCGGCCTGCGAGCCCGGTGCCGTCGGGCTGGAGCTCGCGGCGGACGCGACCACCTACGCCGCCGGCGTGCTGCCGACCTTCACCATCCGGATCACCAACACCGGCGACGTGGACTGCCTGCTCGACGCGGGCGACGCGCAGCGCCAGGTGCTCATCACCTCGGGCACCGACCGGATCTGGGCGAGCACCGACTGCGCGACGGGCGAGGCCCTGCAGCTGCTGCTGGCGCCCGGCCAGGTCGACGAGCGCCAGGTGCAGTGGGACCGCACCCGGTCGGTCGAGGGCTGCGCCCCGGACCAGCCCTCGGCCCAGCCGGGCACCTACCAGGCCGTGCTCGCGCTCGGCGGGGTCAGCACCGAGCCGGTGGTGTTCGGGCTGGAGTGACCCGCGGGGCGACGCCCCGGGTCAGACGTACCGCTCGAGGATGCTGGACTCCGCGAGCCGCGACAGGCCCTCGCGCACCGCGCGGGCGCGCTGCTCGCCGACGCCGTCCACCGCCATGAGGTCGTCGATGTTCGCCGCCAGGAGCTTCTGCAGGCCGCTGAAGTGGCCGACCAGCCGGTCGACGATCGCGGCGGGCAGCCGCGGCACCTTGGACAGCAGCCGGTAGCCGCGGGGGCCGGTGGCGGCGTCCAGCATCTCGACGCCCGACGGCAGCCCGAGCTCCCGGGCGATGAGGCCGAGGTCCAGCAGCTCGGTGGAGTCGAGCGCGGCGAGCGAGGCGGCGATGGCCTCCCCGTCGCGGCGGGCCGAGTCGAGGTAGTCGCGGATGACCAGCTCGCTGTCGGAGCCGATGCCGCCGGTGAGCTCGTCGAGCTGCAGGGACAGCAGGCGGCCGTCGGTGCCGAGCTCCACGACGTAGCCGGCGATCTCCACCGAGATGCGCCGCACCATCTCCTGCCGCTGCACGACGACGCACACGTCGCGGACGGTGACGAGGTCCTCGATCTCGAGCGCCGAGAGGGTGCCGCTGACCTCGTCGAGCCGGGCCTTGTACCGCTCCAGCGTGGCGAGCGCCTGGTTGGCGCGGGACATGATCGCGTCCGCGTTCTCCAGCACGTGCCGCTGCTCGCCGACGTAGAGGGCGATGATCCGCATGGACGCGGACACCGAGATCACCGGCAGGCCGGTCTGCTTGGCGACGCGCTCGGCCGTGCGGTGCCGGGTGCCCGACTCGGACGTCGAGATGGTCGGGTCCGGGAGCAGCTGCACGGCGGCGCGCAGGATCCGGCGGGAGCCGGGGTCCATGACGATCGCGCCGTCCATCTTGGCGAGCTCCCGCAGCCGGGTGGCGGAGAACTCGACGTCGAGCTCGAACCCGCCGGAGCAGATGCTCTCGACCGTGGCGTCGTGCCCGAGCACGATGAGCGCGCCGGTCCGGCCGCGCAGGATGCGCTCCAGGCCGTCGCGCAGCTCGGTGCCGGGCGCGACCGCGGCGAGCGTGTGCCGCAGCAGGTCATCGGGCGGCGTGGTGGTGGGCACGGCGCGATCCTACGGGCCGCCGGTGACGCACCGCGTGCGGTGCGCGCCCCGTGGACGTTGCGATGCGGTCACGGTGCGTGCGCGGCCCGTGTCGGTGGCGCCGGTTAGCGTGACGGCCGTGTCGACCACCACCTCCTCCCGGACCGCCCGGCCCGCGTTCCGCTGCACCGAGTGCGGCTGGACGACGTCCAAGTGGGTGGGCCGGTGCGGCGAGTGCCAGACCTGGGGCTCGGTGTCCGAGGACACGGGTCCGGGCGGCGCGGCGCCGCGCACGGCGGTCATGGTGCCCCTGCGCGGGGCGGCGCGGCCGATCGCGGAGATCGACGTGGAGGCGGCGCGCGCCCTGCCGACCGGCGTGGGCGAGCTCGACCGCGTCCTGGGCGGCGGGCTGGTGCCCGGTGCGGTGGTGCTGCTCGCGGGCGAGCCGGGCGTCGGCAAGTCGACCCTGCTCCTCGACGTCGCCAGCCGCGCCGCGACCGGCGGCCGGACGGTGCTGTACGTGACGGGGGAGGAGTCCGCCGGCCAGGTGCGGCTGCGCGCCGAGCGGATCGGCGCGCTCGCGGACACCCTGCTGCTCACGGCCGAGACGGACCTCGGGACGATCCTCGGCCACCTCGCGCAGACCGAGCCCGACCTGCTCGTGCTCGACTCGGTGCAGACCGTCGCGTCCTCGGCCGTCGAGGGCTCGCCCGGCGGCGTGGCGCAGGTGCGCGAGGTCGCCGCCGCGCTCATCTCGGCCGCGAAGGAGCGCGCGCTGCCGGTGCTGCTCGTCGGGCACGTCACCAAGGACGGGTCGGTCGCGGGCCCCCGCACGCTGGAGCACCTGGTCGACGTCGTGTGCCAGTTCGAGGGCGACCGGCACTCGCGGCTGCGGCTGCTGCGGGCGACCAAGAACCGGTTCGGCCCGACCGACGAGGTCGGCTGCTTCGACCTCACCGAGACCGGGATCGTCGGGCTGGCCGACCCGTCCGGGCTGTTCGTGTCGCACGAGCGGCACCACGTGCCCGGCACCTGCGTCACGGTGACCCTCGAGGGCCGCCGGCCGCTCGCGACCGAGGTGCAGGCGCTGGTGGCGCCGTCGATGCTGAGCAACCCGCGCCGCACCACCAGCGGGGTCGACGGCAGCCGGCTGGCGATGGTGCTGGCCGTGCTGCAGCGGCGCGCGGGGCTGAAGGTCGGCGACCAGGACGTGTACGTGTCGACCGTCGGCGGCGCCCGCGTGGTCGAGCCCGCCGCGGACCTCGCGCTCGCGCTCGCGACCGTCAGCAGCCGGGAGAACGTCGCGCTCCCGCCCCGGCTGGTCGCGATCGGCGAGGTCGGGCTGGCCGGGGAGATCCGCCCCGTGACCGGCACCGCGCGCCGGCTGGCGGAGGCGGCGCGGCTCGGGTTCACGCACGCGGTGGTGCCCGCCGGGTCGCTCGAGAAGGGCCAGGCGCCCGAGGGGATGCGGGTCGCGCAGGCCGCCGACCTCGGTGAGGCCGTGCGGCTGACCCGGGCGGACGCGGTGCGGGTGGCGGCGCGCCCGGAGGGCTGAGCCGGCGCCTCCGCCCGGGGCCGCACCCGGCTCTTGCCTCTCGGCTGAACGCGCGTTTAGTCTGCTGAACGTGCGTTCAGCATCGACCGACGACGACCTCACCGCCCGCGCCCGGATCCGCGACGCCGCCCTGCTGCGGTTCGCCCGCGACGGGTTCGGCGCCGGCCTGCGCGCGGTCGCGGCCGACGCCGGGGTCAGCCCCGCGCTGGTCATCCACCACTTCGGGTCCAAGGACGGGCTGCGGGCCGCCTGCGACGCGTACGTGCTGGACCGCATCCGGGCGCAGAAGGAGGCGTCGCTGACCACCGAGACCCCGCGGGAGTCGATGGCGCACCTGTCCGACCTCACCCAGTACGGCCCGGTGTTCGGCTACGTGGTCCGCAGCCTGGCCGCCGGTGGGGAGCTCGCGTCCCGGTTCGTCGACGACATGGTCGCGGCGACCGAGGACTACCTGGCGCTGGGCGTGGCCGCGGGCACCGTGAGCCCGTCGGTCGACCCGGCGGGGCGGGCCCGCTACCTGGTCGCCCAGAGCGTCGGGCTGCTGCAGCTCGCGCTCATCGACGCCGAGGCGGGTCGGGCACCCTCGCCGACCCTGGACCCCGTCGCGGCGTTCACGGCGCTGTCCCGCTGGGCGGTCGTCCCGGCGATGGAGATGCTGACCGAGCCGCTGCTCACCGACCACGGGCTGCTGGCGGCGGCGATCGACGAGCTCGCCCGGGAGGAACCATGACCACCACCGACGCCGTCGCCGTCCGCGGCCTGGTGAAGGCGTTCGGCCGCCGCCGGGCGCTCGACGGGCTCGACCTGTCCGTCCGCGCGGGGGAGGTGCACGGCTTCCTCGGTCCGAACGGCGCGGGCAAGTCGACCACCATCCGGGTGCTGCTCGGCATGCTCCGCGCCGACGCGGGCGAGGCGCGGGTGCTGGGCGCCGACCCGTGGCGGGACGCGGTCGCCCTGCACCACCACCTCGCCTACGTGCCGGGGGAGGTCGCCCTGTGGCCGAACCTGACCGGCGGCGAGGCGATCGACCTGCTCGGGCGGCTGCGCGGCGGGCTGGACGCGCGGCGGCGCGCCGACCTCGTCGAGCGGTTCGAGCTGGACCCGACCGTGCGGGTGCGGGCGTACTCGAAGGGGAACCGGCAGAAGGTGGCGCTGGTCGCCGCGCTCGCGGCCGACGTCCCGCTGCTCGTGCTGGACGAGCCCACCAGCGGGCTGGACCCGCTGATGGAGGCCGAGTTCCAGCGGTGCATCCGCGAGGCCGCCGGGCAGGGACGCACCGTGCTGCTGTCGAGCCACATCCTCGCGGAGGTCGAGGCGCTCTGCGAGCGGGTCACGATCATCCGCGCGGGGCGGGCGGTGCGGTCGGGGACCCTCGACGAGCTCCGCGGGCTGACCCGCACGGCCGTCGTCGTGTCCCTGCGGGACGCCGGCTCGGCGCTCGCCGCGCTGCGCGACGCGCCGGGGGTGCACGAGCCCGCCCTGGTCGACGGGCACGTGCGCGTCGACGTCGACGCCGGTTCGCTGGACCACGTGCTGGCGCTGCTGCCCCGGTTCGGCGTGCGGGGCGTGACCGCGCACCCGCCGACGCTCGAGGACCTGTTCCTCCGCGAGTACGGCGAGACCGCCGGGAGCCCCCGGTGACCGCCGTCGCGCCGGCGCGCCCCGCCCCGCCGGCAGCGCGGCGCGCGACCGACCGCTGGGCCGGCACCGGGGCGCTGGTGCGGGTCGCGCTGCGGGTCGAGCGGGTGCGGCTGGGCGTGTGGCTGGTGGCCGTGGCCGGGCTGACCGCCGTCTCGGCCGCCTCGGAGGCCGACCTGTTCCCGACGCCCGAGTCGCGGGCGGCCCGCGCCGAGCTCATGCGGTCGCCCGCGGCGGTGGCGCTCGGCGGTCCGGGCTACGGGCTCGACGACTACACGATCGGCGCGATGGTGGCCAACGAGCTGGGCGCCTGGGTCGCGCTGGCGCTCGCGGTGCTGTCGGTGCTGCTCGTCGTCCGGCACCTGCGCGGGGCCGAGGAGTCGGGTCTCCTGGAGGTGGTCCGCTCGACCCCGGTCGGCCGGGACGCCCCGGTGCTCGCGGCGGTCGTCGTCGTGACGCTCGCGGACCTGGCGATCGGGCTCGCGCTCGCGGCGGCGCTGGCCGGCACGGGGCTGCCCGTGGCGGGTGCGCTCGCGTTCGGGCTCGGCTGCGGGCTGGTCGGGCTGACCTTCGGCGCGACGGCCGCCGTCGCTGCGCAGCTCGTGCGGCACGCCCGGACCGCGTCGATGCTCGGGCTCGCGGCGACCGGTGCCGGCTTCGTGCTGCGCGCGGCCGGCGACGTCCGCGCCCCGGAGAGCGGCAGCGCCCTGAGCTGGCTGTCGCCGTTCGGCTGGTCGCAGGCCACCCGGGCCTGGGTCGACGAGCGGTGGTGGCCGCTCGCGCTGCCCGTGCTCGCGTCCGCCGCCGCGTTCGGCCTCGCCGCGCTGCTGGCGGAGCGGCGCGACCTCGGCGACGGCCTGCTGCCCGAGCGCGCCGGCCGCGCGCACGCCTCGCCGCGCCTGGCCGGGGTCGCGGCCGTCACCCTGCGCCGGCTCGGCGGGGCCCTCACCGGGTGGGCCGTCGGGGTCGCGGCGATCTGCGGGCTGGTCGGCGTGCTGGCCCGGGAGGTCGTGCAGTTCATCGAGGACGAGCCCGCGCTGGCCGCGTTCTTCCCCGAGGGTGCCGGGGGCGCCGGGGAGGCCGCGTTGTCCCGGTACCTGCTGGTCGCGGTCGCGCTCGCCGCGGCGGCGGGCGTGCAGGGCGTGGCGGCCGCCCGGCCGCCTCCTCCGCCCGGGCGGCCGGGCGCGCGGCGCACGTGCTCGCGGGGCCGGTGGGCCGGGTGCGGTGGCTCGGCGCCCAGCTCGCGGTCGTCCTCGGCGCCGCGGCGGGCATGGTGCTGCTCGGCGGGCTGGTCATGGGCGTCACCGCGGCGAGCACCCTCGAGGACCCCTCGCTGGTCGGCCGGCTCGTCGGCGCGGCGCTCGCGCAGGTGCCGGCGCTGTGGACCGTCACCGGCGTCGCGGTCCTGGTGCTCGGGCTCGCGCCGCGCGCGTTCGGCCTCGCCTGGGCGTACCTCGGCTACGTCGCCCTGACCGCGATGCTGGCGGGGGTGCTCCCCGACGGCAGCGACGTCGCGTCCCCGCTCCGGTACACGCCGGCGATGCCCGCGGACCCGATGGACTGGCCCGCGGCGGGGGTCCTGGCGGCGCTCGCGGTGGCGCTGGTGGCGGGCGGCGTGCTGGCGTTCCGGCGGCGCGACCTGCTCGCCTGACCGCGCGGGTCCGCCAGGACCGGACGCCCGGCCGCTAGGCTGCCGCGGGACCTCAGGGCCGGTCCGCGGCAGCGCGGCCCGGCTCGACCGGAAGGCTTGCAGGGAGTGCGTGCATGAGTGACACCGACGGGCGGCGCGCGCGCCGGGACACCGGCACGCCGGCGACGGGGGTCGGCCGGTTCGGCGACGACCGCCCGGCGTGGCCGAGCCTGAGCGGCGGCGACGCGGCCGGCGCGCAGGCCCCGGTGCCCGCGGATCCGG
>NZ_SZYE01000183.1 GCF_005239125.1 Cellulomonas hominis
CGACGCCGCGCGCGAGGAAGCCCGAGCCGTTCGAGTTCACGAAGACCTGCCCGACGTGCTCGATGGTGCTGCCGGGCACCGGGGTCTGCGACTACTGCGACTGAGCGGGCTCGAGCCGGTCCTGCTCGTCCGGCGGTAGCTGCGGCGCGGCCGGTCGCGATCGCCCGGGCGGTCGGACGTCGAACCCGAGGTCCGCGAGCGCCTCCGCCGCGCCCTCCGGGTCGTCCCGCACCGCTGCGCGGAGCTGAACCGCCCGCCACCGCGTCCGCCCGGCGCAGACGGCCGCACGCCAGCCGGGCCGGGTGTCCAGGCCGAACTCGCGGACCAGCATCTCCAGCACGTCCTCGAACGAGGGCCGGAACCGGTGCCCGCCGAGCGGGAAGTGCAGCGTCGACACCCGCGGTACCCGGCCGCGGCGCACGGCCGACGTGCGGGCCCTGCCGCGCAACCGGTGACCCGCGGCCATCATGGCGAACACCAGCTCGTCCCGGTGCCCGTGCACGTTGAGGTGCGCGGCGGGGACGTTGTCGTCGGAGGTCGCGTCGAAGTCGTAGCGGAACAGCGGCTCGTCGGTGCCCTCGGCCGCGACGGCGATCGACGACCGCCGCACCGCGAGGAACCGGCCGGTGTGGTCCCACGTGCACTCGAAGGAGGTGCGCAGCCGGAGCACGACGAGGCCGTCGACCGCCAGCGGGACGCCCGGGGTCGGCTCCTGCTCGACCACCAGGTGCCCCGGGAAGCCGGCCTCGGGCACGATCGCGAACGTCCCGACGCCCCCCGGCAGCACGCCGCGGAGCGTGCTCCGCAGGTCCTCCGCGAACCGCTCGGTGATCTCCCTCAGGGGCTCGTCGCCGCGACGTGCGGCCTCGTCGGCTGCGCCCGGCGGTGCGGTCCCCGGCCCGCTGCTCGGCTCACTCCTCACCGAGCAGCCTGCCGAACTTGAGGTAGCTCTCGTACGCCATGCGCTGCTCCGGCGAGAGCTGCCACGTCTCGTACCGCTCCTCGATCGTCTCCAGGTCGAGACCGATGCTCGCGAGCTCCTGCTCCCGCTTCTCCCGCATCTCCTCTGCGGACATGATGATGAGCCGGCCGTAGCTCTTGGGGATGACCTGCACGGTCGCTCCTCGACGTCGACGGACGGTCCCTCGGGGCGGCTGCCGGACCGACGCCGATCACGCTAGCCGCACCGCGCTCTGCGCTGTCCAGCCCCGTCTCCGCGGGCGCCGGAGCGCGGCGCTGCTCCGCGCTCACCCCCGTACGGGGACCACCGCGTCGACCGCCTCGAGGATCTTGTCCAGCACCACCGCGCGGTCGAACTGCAGCGCGAACTCCCGCGCCGCGTCGGCCCACTCCTCGCGGTCGGCGCCGGTGACCGCCAGCGCCCGGTCCAGCGCCGCCGCGATCGCCGCGGGGTCCTCGACCGGCACGATGATCGCCGTGTCGCCGACGGCCTCCGGGATGCCGCCGGTGCCGGTCGTGATGACCGGACCGCCGCCGGACAGCATCTTCTCCACGAGCGCGATGCCGAACGTCTCGACGAACTCCGGCCGCGGCTTGCTCGGCAGCACGTACGCGGCGGCGCCGGCCATGAGGTGCGGCTTCTCGTCGTCGGACACGTCGTCGAGGAACAGCACTCGGTCCGCGACGGGCGACGCGGCGGCGTGCGCGCGCAGCTGCGCCGCCTCGGGCCCGTTGCCGGCG
This sequence comes from Cellulomonas hominis, assembly GCF_005239125.1. Classification (GTDB taxonomy): domain Bacteria; phylum Actinomycetota; class Actinomycetes; order Actinomycetales; family Cellulomonadaceae; genus Cellulomonas; species Cellulomonas hominis_A. The sequence continues at coordinate 1,702 of NZ_SZYE01000183.1, forward strand.
ATCACCAGGCGGTGCGTCGCCGGGGCGCTGCTGGCGGCGTAGCCGTCGATCAGGTCGTCCACGCCCTTGGCGGCGGCCAGCCGGGACAGGTAGAGGACGTACCCGTCCCGGTCCAGACCCCGCGCGCCGAGCACCGCGTCCGTCTCGGCGTCGTCCCGCGCGAGGTACTGCGCGACGTCGACGGCGGGGTAGGAGATCCGGACCCGCTCGCGGCACTGCGCGGCGAACGTCGTGCCGTGCTTCGAGTCGAGCGCCTCCGCCTCGGAGATGATCAGGTCGCGGGTGTACTCGGACACCGCCAGGCAGACGTCGTGCTCCAGGTAGGACGCGAGCACGTGCGCGGCGGCGCCGAACTGGTCGGCCTCGACGCAGGCGCGCACGACGTTGGTGACGTCCGAGCCGACCGCCTCCGCGACGGTCGTGACGTGCACCGGGAGACCGGTGCGCCGGGCGACGTGCACCGCGTCCGCGACCGCGGTGGCGTGCGGGCTCAGGTACAGCGACAGGGCCACCGTGGGCACCCCGTCGGTGAACAGCTCGACGAGCCGGCCGATGAGACCGGCGACCCAGCGGCCGTCCGGGACCTTGTAGTCGCCGACCGGTCCGGGCCGCTCCACCACCACGCCCTCCCGGTACGGGAGCACCCGGTCCAGCGGCTTGAGCGGCAGGCCGGCGGCCTGCAGCCGGTCGATCGGCCAGGTGACGATCCGGACCTCGTCGAACCCGCGGTCGAGCGCCGCCTCGGCGAGGTTCCGGGCCTCGCCCGAGTGGCCGCAGATCACCGGGTCGGCGCGCACGACGATCACCAGGCGGCGGTCGACCCGTCGCGCGGGGGCCGCGTCGGCGGTGGGGCTGAGGGTCGCGTCGGTCACGGCAGGCCTCCGGGAGGGTCGTGCGGAAGGGGTGGGGTGTGCGGGGAGCGCGGAGTGCGGGCCGTCAGGCGCGGGCGTTGTGCGACGGCGGGCGGGTGGCGGCGGTCCACGGCCCCGGCTCCGGGCCCAGGTCGACCTGCAGCCGGCCGCCGGCGTGCAGCTCGGTGCCGGTCAGCCACGTGCGGTCCAGGTCGACCCCGTCGAGCCGCACGCGCTGCACGTACTGCGCGGGACCGTCGGCCTCGGGTTCGACGAAGCCGCTGGTCTCGACGGTGAACGCCTTCCCGCCGACCTCGATCCGGGCCTCGCGCCAGGCGGGCGCGTTGACGAGGAACAGGTTCTGCCCGGCGACCGGGAACAGCCCGAGCGACGCCCACACGTACCAGGACGACAGGCCGCCCGAGTCGTCGTTGCCGGGAAGACCGCCGCGGCCGGTGCCGAACTGCTGCTGGGTCACGGCGTGCACGACCTCGGCGGTGCGGTCGGGGCGCCCGGCGTACTGGTAGGCCCAGGGCGCCTCCATGTCCGGCTCGTTGTTCAGCCCCTCGAACCGGTGCAGGCCGTACCCGGCGAGCATCTCGTCCTCGGTCGGTGCGAGGCCGGGCTGCTTCACCGGGTCGGCGCCGTAGCCGAAGAACCGGTCGAGCAGCCCCACGAAGGCCTCGTCGCCGCCGGCCAGGTCGATCCGCCCGGCCATGTCGTGCAGCAGCCGGAACGAGTAGTTCCACCGGCCGCCCTCGTAGAACGTCGAGTCGCGGAGCAGCCCGGTCGCCGGGTCGAAGGCGTTGCGCCACCGGCCGGCGAGCGGCGCGAACTGGTCGAGCAGCGCGCGGTCGCCGACCTGCCGGGCGATGACGGCGGTGCAGAAGTAGCCGAACGCCAGGTCCAGCGTGTGGCTGATCGGGTGCGTCCGGCCGTGCAGCAGGAACTCCTCGCCGTAGGTGCGGCGCAGGTCGTTGTGCAGGTGCACGAGGGCCCAGTCCCAGTCGAACGGCAGGCCGAGCGCGCACAGGTCGGCCAGGAACGTGTGCGCGAGCGCGCTGCCCTGCCGGGAGAACCGGTCCGCGCCCCGGGCCATCCGGTAGCCGATCGGGAAGTTCCCCTCCTCCTCGGCGATGTGCAGGATCGCGGTGGCGAGCTCGACGGCCCTGTCGGGGACCAGCGCCGTGAGCAGCGGCAGCTGGGTCCGGTAGATGTCCCACATCGTCGCGATGTCGTAGGCGAACGGGGTGTCGGTCGGCCAGAACGGGCTCTCGTCCGGCGCCAGGCACGGCTTGATCAGCGAGTGGTACAGCGCGGTCGACAGCACGGTCTGCTTCGCCGCCGACGGCGTGTCGACCTGGACCTTGCCGAGCTGCCGACGCCACTCGTGGGCGGTGCGGGCGCGCCGCTCGGCGAACGACGACGGCCCGGGCCCGCACTCGCGGACCAGGTTCTCCCGTGCCTGCGCCACGCCCCGCAGCGAGAACCCGAACCGCAGCTCGACGACCTGCCCCGGCTCGGTCGGCCCCGCCCACATCAGGCCGAACGGGCGCAGCGTCGTCGGGCGGATCCGGTCGAAGTCGAGGCGCGTGCCGCCCGGCATCAGCCGGCGGTCGTACCAGAGCAGCTGCCGCCAGTGCGGGGTGTCGCACTCGACGTGCACGGCCAGGGGCGCGCCCTCGACGGTGATCTCGCCCTGCGCGACGCCCGGCTCGACGGACTCCAGGTGCGCCCGCAGCGGCACGGTCCGGCCGTACGGGATGTCGAGCCCGCCGAGGCTCAGGTCGATCACCAGGCGCGCGTCGCGGTGCGCCGGGAACGTGTACCGGTGGACCGCCGACTTCGGGCCCACGGTGACCTCGCAGCGGATGCCGGAGTCGAGCGTCGCGGCGTAGTAGCCGGGCTCCGCGCGCTCGTCGGACACCTCCCAGAGCTGCCCCAGGTCGTCGAGCGGCTGCAGCATCGGGGTGACGCGCACGTAGTTGTAGTACTTGCGGATCGCCCCGGTGCCGGACTGCTGGAAGTGCGTGAAGCCCGACGCGCGCTGCGTGGCGTGCAGGGCGGGCGGCAGGCCCTCCGTCGACAGGTCGTACCGGCCGTAGCCGGTCGGGTACGCGCCGGAGTAGGCGCAGGCGCTGACCATGCCCAGCGGGTACGTCGCGCCGGGGTGCGTGTTGCCCACCTGCGGCTTGGGCCACCACCACGTGGCGGCGAGCCCGCTCTGCGGCGGCAGCGCGGTGGCCTCGGTCCCGATGAACGGGTCGACGTGCTCGAACACCTCGCGTCACCTCCCGTCGGGCCCGGCCGTCCGGCGCGTCGGCGCGACCGGTGGACGGGACCGTACGCGCGGAAGGTGTCCGGGGGGTTACGGCGCGCCAGCGGCTCCGGAGTGGCTGATGACGCGGTCGGCTGGTCCGAACGGGGGACCTGACCGACCTCGGAGTCATCACGGCGCCCCGACCCGCCGAGAGGGAGTGCATGACCGAGGCGCTGCCGCTCCCGCCCGCCGGGTGGTACCCCGACGGGGCGACGTCCGGGGTGCTCCGCTGGTTCGACGGCGCGGGCTGGACGGAGCACACCGCGCCGGACCCGGCGGCGCAGGTGACCGTGCCGCCTCCCGCACGGGTCCCGGCCGTGGAGCCGGTCCCGGACGCCCCGGTGCACCGCCCGCCGGGTGCCCACGCGGCGGCGGTCGCCGGGAGCCCGGCGCACGCGCGGCGTCCGGGCACCGGGGAGGCCGCGGCCGGGCCGAGCGGCCCCGTGGCACCGGCGAACCCGTACGCGCCCCAGGCCCCGGGCGCGGCGGCCGCCCTCGCCGGTCGGCCGTACGGCCCGGGGTACGCGCACGCCGCGCCGGCCGGGCCCTGGTACCCCGAGCCGGAGCGCGCCCGACTCGGTGCCGGCCCGCGGGACCCCGTGCACTGGCTGCTCCCCACGGGCCGGTCCTGGCAGTCGATCGTCGCGGGCTACGTCGGCCTGCTCGCGCTGCTGATCTGGCCGCTCGGCCCGTTCGCGATCTGGTTCGGGCTCTGGGCGGTCCGCCGGGGCGCGGTCGGTGGCCACGGGCGCGGGCGCGCCGTGTTCGCCGTCGTCGTGGGCACGGCCGCCACCGGCCTGCTCGCCTACGTGCTCGCCTCGGGTGCCCTGACCACCTGAGCACGGGCACGGCGGCAGGCGGATGCCGCGCCGTCCCGCTCAGCCCCAGGAGCCCCGGGCGTACTGCACCGGCCAGCCCGTCGGCTGGCCCGGCAGCACGGTGGCGGCGGCGTCCCCGGCGTGGTCGAGCGTCGGCGTCTTGTCGTCCAGCGCGTGCGCCGCGCGCAGCGGCCAGTGCGGGTCGAACAGCGCCGGCCGGCCGAGCATGACGACGTCGGCGGAGCCCTCGGCGAGCACCTGCTCCGCCTGCTCCGGGGTGGTGATGAGGCCGACCGCGGAGGTGGCGACCCCGGCGGTCTCGCGGATGGTCCGGGCGGCCGGCACCTGGTAGCCCGGGCCGACCGGGATCCGCGCGTGCACGTTGCCGCCCGAGGAGACGTCGACCAGGTCGACCCCGTGCTCCCGCAGCCAGACGGCGACCTGCGCGACGTCCTCGACGGTCAGGCCGCCCTCGGTCCAGTCGGTGGCGGACACGCGCACGAGCAGCGGGCGGTCGTCGGGCAGGACGGCGCGGACGGCGTCGACGGTGTCGAGCAGCAGCCGGGCGCGGCCGGCGAGGTCGCCGCCCCAGACGTCGTCGCGGTGGTTGGACAGGGGGGAGAGGAACTGGTGCAGCAGGTAGCCGTGCGCGGCGTGCACCTCGACCAGGTCGAACCCGGCGTCCAGGGCGCGCCGGGTGGCGGTCGCGAACTGCCCCGGCACGGCCGCGACCTGCTCCGCGGTCATCTCCTGCGGCGCGGCGTACCCGTCGAACGCGACGGCGGAGGGGGCGACGGTGTCCCAGCCACCGGCGGGCGCCGGCACCGTGCCGGCGCCCTCGCCGAAGCCGCGGTAGGTCGACGCCTTGCGACCCGCGTGCGCCAGCTGGACGCCGACGACGGCGCCGCGGCTGCGGACGAAGTCGGTGATCCGGCGCCAGGCCGCGACGTGCTCGTCGCCCCAGATGCCGACGTCCTCGGGGGAGATCCGGCCCTCGGGGACGACCGCGGTCGCCTCGGTGAGCACCAGGCCGAACCCGCCGACGGCGCGGGCGCCGAGGTGCGCGAGGTGCCAGTCGGTCGGTACGCCGTCCCCGGCGGCGGAGTACTGGCACATCGGCGCCAGCCAGACCCGGTTCCGGAACGTGGTGCCGCGCAGCGTCAGGGGGCTCATCAGGAGGCTCACGTGAGCATCGAACCGTGCGCGCGGGCCGCGTCATCCCGTCGCGCGGCACCCGTGACGCAGGTCACAGTGCGATCGGGTGCGGACCGCGGGTGCCCGAGGGGCGTCAGTGCGCGGCGTCGAGCCAGGCGAGCAGGACGTTGCCGGCGGTGAGCAGTCCGAGGACCAGCAGGCCGACGCGGAGCAGCCCGTCGCCGACGGCGCCGCGCGGCGCGGCGGCGGTGGGCCGGTCGGGCCCGTCCTCGTGCTGACCGGCGTGCAGCCCGCCGACCTCCCGGTTGGCGGGCTGCACGTACCGCGGGCCGCCCGCGCCCGGCCGGTCGTCCGGCGTCGGGGAGACCGCTCCGGGCGCAGGCCCGTCCTGCGGCGCAGCCGGGTCCCGCGGGGCCGCCGCGCGCGCGTCCGGCCGCCAGACGGCGGGCGGCCGGAACACGTCGTCCACCGTGAGCTGCTCCGGGCTGGCCGGCCCGCCGAGCTCGGCGGCCAGGTACTCGGCGACCAGCGTCACGTCCTCCGCGGAGAACACCGCCTCGAGCGCGGCCAGGTGGGCCGCGAGCTGCGGCTCGCCCACCGCCGTCGCCCCGCCCCGGACCGCGGTCGGGTCCAGGTCGCGGCCGGCGAGCGACACCACCGCGCGGACGGCCCGCCGGTGCGCCGGGGCGAGCAGCGCGGTGACCGCGCCCGCCGCGTCCGCG
>NZ_SZYE01000184.1 GCF_005239125.1 Cellulomonas hominis
AACGCCTCGTGACCCGGGGTGTCGATGAACGTGATGGCCCGGTCCTGGCCCTCGTGCTCGGTCCGCACCTGGTAGGCGCCGATGTGCTGGGTGATGCCGCCGGCCTCGCCCGCGACGACGTCCGTGGCGCTGCGTGGCGCCGGCGCGTTCCCGCAGGACCTGACCGGTCTCGGCGAGGCGCCGGACGGCGCGGCGGCGGCGGCGCGGGTCGCGCTGCTGACCCGGACCGTCTCCTCGACGCGTGCGCCGGCGCTGCTGGTCGCCGCGGTCGTGCACGGCGAGGTGCTCGCGCTGCGGCCGTTCGCCCAGGGCAACGGGGTGGTGGCGCGGGCGGCCGCGCGGGTGCTGCTCGCGGTGCGCGGGCTGGACCCCACGGGCGCGGTGCTGCCCGAGCCGACCTGGGCGGCCGCGCTGCCGCCGTACCTGGCGGGAGCGGCGCGGTTCGCCACCGGGACCCCGGACGGGGTGGCCGCGTGGCTGACCGGCTACGCCGACGCGGTGGTGGCCGGCGCGGGGGAGGCGCGGGCGGTCGCGGACGCGGTCCTCGCGGGTCGGCTGGGACCCGCCGCCTGAGCGCGGCGGGGGTCACACCTCCGCGGACCCCGACCGGAGGTGCTCCGCGTGGGTCCCGTCCGCCCGGGCCAGCTCCCGCACGCGCGCGCGGTCGAGCTTGCCCGTGCCGGTGCTCGGCAGCGCGTCGACCAGGACCAGCCGGCGCGGCAGCTTGTGGCGCCCGATGGTGCGCGCCGCGTGGGTCCGCAGGTCGGTGAGGTCCGGGACCGTCCCGGGTGCGGGGACGACGACGGCCGCGACGGTCTCGCCCCAGGCCTCGTCCGGGACGCCCACCACGGCGCACTGCCCGACGCCGGGGCAGCCGTCGAGCGCCGCCTCGACCTCGGCCGGGTGCACCTTCTCCCCGCCCGTGTTGATCACGTCGCCGATCCGGCCGCAGACCCGGTAGCCGCCGTCGACGTCGCGCACCGCGACGTCCCCGGTGCGCAACCAGCCCGGCTCGGGGAACGCCCGGGCGGTCGCCGCGGGGTCGCGCCAGTAGCCGGCGACGACCTGCGGGCCGGACACCCACAGCTCGCCCGGTTCCCCGGGCTGCTCGACGTCCGCGCCGGTGCGCGGGTCGACGAGGCGCAGCCGGACGAACGCGAGCGGCTGCCCGACCGTGGTGCCCCGGTCCGCGACGCGGTCCCGGGGGACGCAGGTGCAGGCGGGCGCCGTCTCCGTCATGCCCCACGACTGCAGCAGCGGCACACCGCGGTCGAGGTACCGGCGCAGCAGCGCCGCGGGCAGCGGGGCGCCGCCGACGAGCGCCGTGCGCAGGCTGCTGAGGTCGGCCCCCGCGAACCACGGCGACCGGGCCAGCGCGGCGTACATCGCCGGGACCCCGAACAGCGAGGAGACCCGGTGCCGCGCGACGTCGGCCAGGACGGCGTCGGCGTCGAAGGCCCGGCGGACCACGACGGTGCCCCCGGTCCCGAGCGTGCGCAGCGCGAGCCCGTTCAGGCCGCCGATGTGCGACATCGGCGCGACCGCGAGGGTCGTCCCGCCCCGGCCGGTGCCGAACGCCGCGTCGGCCCCGACGGCGCTCCACCAGAGGTTGGCGTGCGTGAGGGGGACGCCCTTGGGCCGGCCCGACGACCCGGAGGTGAACAGCAGCAGCGCGGTGTCGTCCGGGCGCGCCCGGTGCCGGGCGGGCGCCTGCGGGTCGCCCGCGGCGAGCAGCGCGGACCACGGCCGCCAGCCGGGGCGGGGCGCGGGCGGGCCGGCCAGGGGGTCGTCGTCGACCTGCACGCGGAGGGCGCCCCCCGCCCCCGGCCACGCGTCGGCGTCGGCGACGTGCGCCGGCTCCGCCACGACCACCGACGGCTCGCAGCGGTCGAGGAGCCCCGCGAGCTCGGCGGCCGAGGCGCGGAACCCGAGCGGCACGGCGACGGCCCGCAGCGACGCGCAGGCGAGCACGGTGACGAGCAGCGCGGCGGAGTTCCGGCCGACGTGGGCGACCCGCGCCCCGGGCGCGACCCCGGCGGCGCCGAGGGCGTCCGCCAGGGCGCGGACCGCCGCCGCGAGCTCCGCCGCGGGGGTGACCGTCGCGCCGTACACCAGGCTCGGCGCGGCGGGGTCGTGCACCGCCACCTGCTCGAGCGCGGCGGCGGTGCTCAGGTCGACGGGCATCGGCTCCTCCGGGTGCGGCCCGGCCGGCCCGCCCCCGCGGGGGCGGGCCGGCCGGGGACGGGCGGGCGGGTCAGCGGGCCGCCGCGGGGGCGGGCGTCGGCGCGGTGGGCGAGGCGGCGCTCATCCGGGCGAGGTGCGAGCGCTGGATGCCGCGGAACGCGGTGGCCAGGCCGACGCCGACCAGCGCGAGCACGATGGCGACCACGAACGGCACCGTGAAGTCGCCGCCGCGGTCCGCGGCCATGCCGGACGCGAGGCGCGGGGCGAAGAACGCGGACACCGAGTACGCGACGAACACCATGGCGTAGTTGACCCCCTGGTAGCGGGGGCCGAAGTTCGTCATCGTCAGCGCGGGGAACACGCCCATGACGCCGCCGAAGCAGAGCCCCAGGCCGATGATGCCGACGGCGAACCCGGCCGTCGAGGACACGAGCACGAGCACGAGCAGGCACAGCGCCACGACCCCGTAGATGATCGACAGCGCCGTCGTGTAGCCGAGCCGGTCGGACACCGCGCCCCACAGCACGCGGCCCAGGGCGTTGCAGGCGGAGTACACCGAGACGAACACCGCGGCGGTCGCCGCCGTCAGGCCGAACATGTTCTGCCCGATCGGCGAGGCGTTGGACGCGATCATCAGCCCGGAGAACGCGCCGAACGCCATCATCACGAAGATCGCCCAGAACACCGGGGTGGCCAGGGTGCGCCGCCACGGCACGGCGAGGGCGGGGCGGCCCGCGGGCGGGGTCCACCCGGCGGGCGTGAACCCGACCGGCGCGGCGCGCACGAACAGCGAGGCGACGACCACGACGACGGCGTACGCGGCGCCCATCCAGACGAACGCGGACCGGACGCCGGGGCCGGCGATGATCGCGTTCGCGACCGGGGCCGCGATGACGGACGCGGCGCCCATGCCACCGGTGATGAGACCGGCGGCCAGGCCGCGGCGGTCGGGGAACAGCTTCATCGTGTTGCCGAGGCAGCCCGAGTACGCCAGGCCCTGGCCCAGGCCGGCGAGCACCCCGTAGGACAGGTACAGCGCCGTCAGCGACGAGGCCGCACCGGTGAGCGCGAACCCGGCGGCGAACATCAGGCCGCCGACGAGGACCAGCCAGCGGGTCCAGCCGCGGTCGGTGAGGACGCCGCCGACGATCATCGGGATCGGGCCGACCGCCGCGTTGATGGTGAACGCCATCATCACCTGGGGCATCGTCCAGCCGTGCGCCTCGCTGAGCGGGCCGGCGAGCACGGAGAACGCGTAGATCGCACCCGTGCACATGAGCACGGCCACCGAGGACCACAGCACGGTCCAGCGGTTGATCGGAGGGGTCGACGTCGTCGTCGAGGTCATGGCGGTGGTGCCTTTCCGGCGAGAAGGGGTGGCGCGGGAGAGGTGGTGCGGGGGCGGTGGTGCCGGGACGGGTCAGCCGACGAGGTCGGCGAGCCCGCCCCACTTCTCGGAGAACAGCCCGGCGGGCATCGTCCGGAGGTCGGCCGCGACGTCCGGGACGAAGTCCATGAGGTCGAGCACGTCGCGCTGCAGGTCGATCCCGGGCGCGATCTCGGTGACGGTCATCCGGCCGTCCCGCAGCTCGAGGACGGCGCGCTCGGTCACGTACAGCACGCGCTGCCCGGCCTTCGTGGCCACGGCACCGGAGAACGTGATCTGCTCGACGTCGGCGAGGAACTTGCGCGCCCGGCCCTCGGTGACGATGCGCAGCGTGCCGTCGCGGACCTCGGTCTCGAGGCCGCCGGCGGTGAACGTGCCGGCGAACACGAGCGTGCGGGCCGACTGGGAGATGTTGATGAACCCGCCGCAGCCCGCGACCCGGCTCCCGAACCTCGAGACGTTGACGTTGCCGTGCGCGTCGGTCTGCGCGAGCCCGAGCACGGCGACGTCGAGGCCGCCGCCGTCGTAGAAGTCGAACTGGGCGTGGTGGTCGACCAGCGCCTCGGGGTTCCAGGCGTGGCCGAAGTCCTTGAGGCCGGCGGGGACGCCGCCGACCGCGCCGGCCTCGGTGGTCCCGAGGACGACGTCGCTCACGCCCTCCTCCGCGGCGACCGAGCCGACGTCGCACGGGATGCCGACGCCGAGGTTCAGCACCGCCCCGCGGCGCAGCTCCATCGCGGCGCGGCGGGCGATCACCTTGCGCTCGCCGAGCGGGATGGACGCCACGGACGACAGCGGGACGCGCAGCTGGCCGGAGAACGACGGGTTGTAGTGCGTGTTCTCGGTCTGGAAGTGGTTCTCGGGCTCGGAGACCACGAGGTAGTCGACGAGCAGGCCCGGGACCGTGACGTCGTTCGGGTCGAGGGAGCCGGCCTCGGCGACCGACTCGACCTGCGCGATGACGATGCCGCCCGAGTTGTGCACCGCCTGGGCGATCGGCAGGACCTCCATCTTGAGGCCCTCCTTGCTCAGCGTCAGGTTGCCGCGGGTGTCGGCGACGGTGCCGCGGATCAGGCCGACCTGGATCGGGAAGGACGGGTAGAACAGCCACTCCTCGCCGGCCAGCTCCACGACCTGGACGTAGTCCTCCGTGGTGCGGGCAGACATCCGCGCGCCCTCGACCCGCGGGTCGACGAAGGTGCCGAGCCCGACCTTCGTGATGACGCCGGGGCGGTGCGCGGCGATCTCCCGGTAGAGCTGGGTGATGACGCCCTGCGGGAGGTTGTACGCCTCGACCGCGTCCTCGGAGATGAGCTGCGCGAACGCGGGGGAGGCGATCGCGATGCCGCCCATCCAGCGCCGGACCAGCCCGGCGTGGCCCCAGTGGCTCATGCCCTTGTCGCGGCGGTTCCCCACGGCGCTCGCGTGCACGACGTGCAGGCCGTGGGGGGCGCCCGTGGCGAGGAAGCGGCGCTCGACGGCGGCCATCGTCTCCTCGTTCACGCACGCCAGGCCGAACCCGGACAGGGCCACGGTGGCGCCGTCCGGGACCAGGGCGGCGGCTTCGTCGGCGGTGATGATCTGGGCCACGGGCGGACTCCTTCGTCGGCAGTGTGCTGCGAGACCGACTATTTCGGACTGAGAGAGTCGGAAATTGGGACCATCGTCCTCGGACGGGCCGCCGGCGCCACCGCACGATGGAGGAGCGCGGGGGTCCACCGCCCCGCCCGCCCCGGCCGCGACGACGCGAGCCGGCGCCACCACCAGGAGGGTGCAGCACCATGGACTTCGGCCTGACGGACGAGCAGGAGCTCCTGCTCTCGAGCCTCGACGACCTGCTCGAGCGCGAGTGCCCCGAGTCGTACATCGCCGAGCTGGACGCGACGCACACGCCGCCGACGGCGTTCCGCAAGGCCCTGCACGAGGCCGGCTTCGCGTCCCTCGGCTTCCCCGAGGAGTACGGCGGCACCCCCGTCGACGCCACCACGCTCGTGCTGCTGGCGGCGCGGGTCGCGCGGCAGGGCCTGAACAACGGCTACGGGCTCGAGCTGCTGCAGGCGATGGACATCCTCGAGTTCGGCTCCGAGGAGCAGAAGCAGGAGATCCTCGGCCTGCTGGCCTCCGGCGACGTGCCGTTCGCGCTCGGGTTCACCGAGCCCGGCGCCGGCTCCGACAACGCCGCGATGTCCACCACCGCCGTGCACCACGACGGGGTGGTGACGTTCAACGGCACCAAGACGCTGATCACCAACGCGCTGCAGTCGCGGTACCTGCTGCTCATGGCCAAGGACCCGGCCGTCGCGAACCCTCGCGAGGCGATCTCGATGTACCTGGTGCCGATGGACGCGCCCGGCCTGTCGACGAACCCGCTCGAGAAGATCGTCTGGCACATCTCGGACTCCTGCGAGATCTTCCTCGACGACGTCACCCTGCCCGAGTCGTGCCTCGTGGGCGTGAAGGGCGCCGGCTTCAAGCAGCTCATGCGGAACTTCGAGATGGAGCGCCTCGTCATCGCCTCCCAGTGCTGGGGGCTGGCGGAGTGCGCCTACGAGGACGCGGCCACCTACGCCGCCCAGCGCGTGCAGTTCGGCAAGCCGATCGGCCAGTTCCAGCTCATCCAGCAGAAGCTGACGGACATGGCCATCAAGGTCGAGAACATGCGCAACTTCGTGCTGCGCACCGCCTGGATGCTCGACCGGGACGTCCCGCTGAAGAGCCAGGGCGCGCTGTGCAAGCGGTACTGCGCGATGGCGGCGTTCGAGGTCGCGGACGAGGCGATGCAGGTGTTCGGCGGCGTCGGCGTCACGGTCGGCACCCGGGTCTCCCGGCTCTGGCGGGACATCCGCGGCCACCGGTTCGGCGGCGGCACCGACGAGATCATGGTGCACATCGCCGGCCGGCAGATCGTCAAGGACCACAGCTGAGCACCCGCTGCACCCCACCGACCACCGCCCGCCGGAGGAGAGAACCATGAAGATCGTCGTCGCCTGCAAGTGGGCGCCGAACCCCCAGGACGCCGAGGTGCGCCCGGACGGCACCGTCGACTGGAGCCGGTCCAAGAGCGCCGTCAGCGAGCACGACCCCGTCGCGTTCGAGGTGGCCCGCCGCCTCGCGGACGCCACCGGCGGCGAGGTCGTCGCCCTGTCCGTCGGGCCCGCCGCCTCGGACACCCCGCTGGCCCGCAAGGCCATGCTCTCGCGCGGGGCGGACCGGCTGGTCCTCGTCGCGGACGACGCGCTCGCGGGCCTGGGCAGCACCGCGGTCGCCGCGGTCCTGTCCGCGGCCGTCCGGGCCGTCGGGGACGTGGACGTCGTGCTCACCGGGCCGGAGTCCGTGGACAACGGCGACCGGCAGGTGCCGATGACGCTGGCCGGCCACCTCGGCTGGCCCGGGCTCGGGGCCGTGGGCGACGTGCAGGCGGCCGACGGCGGCCTCGTCGTCGAGCGCGCCACCGACCGCGGCGTGCAGGTGCTCGACGTCACCGGCCCCGCCGTGCTCGCGGTCGCCGCCGACGCGGTCGTCCCGCGCGTCCCGGGGATGAAGGACATCCTCGGGGCCGCGAAGAAGCCCACCGACGTGCTCGCGCTCGCCGGCCTCGACGTGCCGGCGCCGGTCGCCGCCGCGGAGGTCGTCGGCACCGCCCGCCCCGCGCCCAGCGCCCGCGGCCGGCACGTCATCACCACCGCCGACCCGGCCGCCGCGGCCGCCGAGCTCGTCGACGCGCTGCGCGCCGCCGGCGCGCTGTGACCGCCGGCCCGCAGCCAGAAGGAGCAGAGACGATGAACGAGAGCACGCAGGACGTCCTGGTGCTGGTGGACGGCGACGCGGCGGTCGCAGGACCGGTCGCGGTGGCCCGCGCGGCCGCGGCGCCGGGCGCAGCGGTCGTGGCCGTCGTCGCCGGCGCGCGGGCGGTGGCCGACGCGGTCGCCGCGTCCGGTGTCGACCGGGTGCTGTGGCTCGGCGAGCCCGGGAGATCG